>CAVHWE010000064.1:0-11862 GCA_963639495.1 bacterium
AAAAAAAGCCCCCGATGCAGAAAAGCACCGGGAGCCTTCGTAAGCAAATTATTATTATCTTAAAAAGATCAACTGAATATGCAGCACATCACAGTACACACCATGACGCACCGGCAGAAAGGCTTAAATGAGGTTCATGCCCGCTTCCTCAGCCTCCTTGCGCATCTCCTCAGGCCAGATGCTAGCCTGGATCTCACCAATGTGAGCCTTATGAAGCAATACCATGCACAGACGGCTCTGGCCGATACCGCCACCAATGCTCAGAGGCAACTTGTCGTTCAGGAGCTGCTGATGGAAGTAAAGCTTCTCTCTATCCTCCTTGCCCTCCAGCTTAAGCTGACGCAGCAGACTCTCCTTGTCGACACGGATACCCATAGAACTGAGCTCGAAACTGCGACCCAGAACAGGATACCAAATGAGGATATCACCATTCAGTCCCACCTTGCCGTTCTCAGCCACGGTGCTCCAGTCATCATAGTCAGGAGCGCGGCCATCATGCTTCTTGCCATCGCTCAACTTGCCGCCAATGCCCTCAACAAATACAGCGCCATACTTCTTGCAAATCGCATCCTCGCGCTCCTTAGGAGTCTTGTCAGGATACATATCGAGCAAATCCTGCGCATGAATGAAATGAATCTCCTTAGGCAGGAAAGGCTTCAGCTGAGGATAATGCTCGCAAGCCAGGAATTCGGTACGAAGGATGGCACCATAGATACGGCGAACGATATTCTCGAGGAAGGCGATGGTGCGGTCTTCCTTGGTAATCACAGCCTCCCAGTCCCACTGGTCAACATAGAGCGAATGAAGATTATCCAGTTCTTCGTCAGCACGGATGGCGTTCATATCGGTATATACGCCATAAGCAGGCTCAATCTCATACTCGGCAAGCGTCAGTCGCTTCCACTTGGCAAGAGAATGAACCACCTCAGCCTGGGCATCGCCCAGATCCTTGATAGGGAAACTTACAGGGCGCTCTACGCCGTTCAGGTCATCATTGATACCCAAACCCTTCAATACGAAGAGCGGAGCGGTAACGCGACGCAGACGGAGCTCGGTGCTCAGGTTTTGCTGGAAGAATTCTTTTATCATTTTAATACCCATTTCGGTCTGGCGCATATCCAGCAGCGCCTTGTACCCTTCAGGTTTTATCAAATTGCTCATTTTTATCTATTTTTTAGTATTTGCGCTGCAAAGGTACAAAATAATAATTAATCTGCAAGCATTTTTCCAAATTATTTTGCAAAATGATAGCATCTTTTAGCTTTTCAGTAGCATTTTGTAGAACATTTTGCAAATACACATTATATATATGAAAAAATCTGCCCCAAATATTTGGTTATTTCAAATAAAAGCAGTAATTTTGCAGTCGACTTCCCGATTCGATGTCATCCTGGCGGAGAAACGGGCGGCAGGAGAGGGTCTCGTAGCTTAGCTGAATAGAGCGTCAGATTCCGGTTCTGAAGGTCGTGGGTTTGAATCCCACCGAGATCACCCGAACAACAAGAATGATTAATAATTGAAAACATGGATTTAGTAGAACGATTTATAAACTATACGAAATTCGACACACAGTCGAGCGAAGAATCGACCAGCGTGCCTAGTACGGCAAAACAGCTCGAATTTGCCAAGTACCTGAAAAAGGAACTTGAGGACGAAGGACTGAGCGATGTCGAAATGGATGACATGGGCTATATCTATGCCACTCTGAAGAGCAATACCAAGAAAAAGACTCCTACCATCGGATTTATTTCACACATGGATACATCGCCTGATGCCAGCGGAAAGGATGTAAAGGCGCGCGTCATCAAGAACTATGACGGCAACGACATCGAGCTGAGCCCGGGCATCATCTCAAGCGTTGAGACTTTCCCAGAGCTGAAGGCTCACAAGGGAGAGGATATCATCGTGACAGACGGTACTACCCTGCTGGGTGCTGACGACAAGGCGGGCATCGCTGAAATCGTACAGGCTATGTGCTATCTGCGCGACCACGACGAAATCAAGCACGGAGATATCCGCGTAGGTTTCAATCCTGACGAGGAAATCGGTATGGGTGCGCATCATTTCGATGTAGAGAAGTTTGGCTGCGACTGGGCGTACACCGTAGATGGCGGCGACCTGGGTGACCTGGAATACGAGAACTTCAATGCTGCCGGAGCCAAGATCGTCATTAAGGGCGTGAGCGTTCATACAGGCTATGCCAAGGGAAAGATGGTGAATGCAAGCCGACTGGCTGTGGAATTCCAGAACATGATTCCTGAGAACGAGACTCCTGAGCAGACTGAAGGCTACCAGGGTTTCTACCACCTCATCGGCATCGAGAGCCGCTGCGAGGAGGCAAAGCTCAGCTACATCATCCGAGATCACGACCGCAACAGGTTTGAAAACCGCAAGGATTTCATCGAGGACTGCGTGAACAAGATGAACGAGAAGTATGGCGACGGAACCGTAAAGGCGGTTATCTACGACCAGTACTATAACATGAAGGAGAAGATTGATCCTAACATGCACGTCATCGACATCGTGCTCAGAGCGATGCAGGAGAGCGGCGTTCCACCTCGCGTAGAACCTATCCGCGGCGGTACCGACGGAGCCCAGCTGAGCTTCAAGGGTCTGCCTTGTCCTAACATCTTCGCCGGCGGTGTCAACTTCCACGGCCCTCACGAGTTTGTGAGCATCCAGGTAATGGAGAAGGTAGTGAAGACCATCGTGAAGATAGCGGAAATCACAGAAGAATTTAACGACTAATACAGATATGGGGAATTTAGACACATCTAAATTCCCCTTTTTCATAAACAGAAAAATATGGCTGAAATTCCATTCTTAGTAAAAGACCTCGCCCTCATCCTGATGGTAGCAGGCATCGTAACCCTCATCTTCAAAAGGCTCAAGCAGCCGCTGGTGCTGGGATACATCATGGCGGGATTCCTGGTTTCGCCACACATGTCCTACACCATGTCGGTAGTCGACGAGACGGATATCCAGACCTGGGCCGACATCGGTGTCATCTTCACCCTCTTCTCGCTCGGTCTCGACTTCTCGTTCAAGAAAATCGTGAAGATGGGTGCCTCTCCCATCATTGCCACCGTGGTCATCGTGTTCTGCATGATGATGCTGGGCATCAGCGTAGGCCACAGTTTCGGCTGGGGAAGGATGGACTGCATCTTCCTGGGCGGTATGCTCGCCATGAGCTCCACCACTATTATATATAAGGCATTCGATGATATGCGGCTGCGCACCCAGAAGTTTGCCTCGATGGTGATGAGCGTGCTGATACTGGAAGATATCCTGGCTATCGTGATGATGGTGATGCTGTCGGCGATAGCGAGCGGAAGCAGTCCCGACGGCGGGCAGATGCTTGCCTCTATCGTGAAGATAGGCTTCTTCCTGGGCGTATGGTTTATCGTGGGCATCTTCGCCATTCCGTGGTTCCTGCGTTCGGTGAGGAAACTTATCAATGCCGAAACCCTGCTCATCGTTTCGCTGGGTCTGTGCTGCGGCATGGCGGTACTGAGCACCAAGGTGGGGTTCAGCAGCGCCTTCGGAGCCTTCGTCATGGGCAGCATACTGGCAGAAACCATTGAGGCAGAGAAGATTATCAAACTCGTAGAACCGGTAAAGAATCTCTTCGGAGCCATCTTCTTCGTATCGGTAGGTATGCTGGTAGACCCGAAGATTCTGATAGAATATGCCGTTCCTATCCTCGCCCTGGTGGGCACGATACTGGTAGGTCAGGCGATATTCGGCACCTTCGGATTCATGCTCGGAGGCGAGTCGCTGAAGTCGGCGATGCGCTGCGGTTTCTCCATGGCTCAGATTGGTGAGTTTTCTTTCATCATCGCCTCGCTGGGTCTGTCGCTCGGCGTCATCAGCAAGTTCCTCTATCCGGTAGTGGTAGCGGTGAGCGTCATCACCACCTTCCTTACACCTTATATGATTCGTCTTGCCACACCTACCTATCAGGTAATGGAGAAACATCTGCCCGACAAGCTCATCCATATTCTGAACCATTTTGCGATGAGTCATCCCCAGACGCAGCAACAGAGCAAGTGGAAATCGCTGATCCGCCAGATGCTGGTCAACACCACCGCCTACTCTATCCTCTCGGCAGCCGTCATCGCCCTGATGTTCACCTTCGTGCTGCCGCTGATGCGCAATTTACTGCCCGGCTGGCATCTCCACTGGTATGCCAACGCCATCACCGGTCTGCTTACCGTCCTATTCATCTCACCGTTCCTGCGCGCCATCGTGATGAAGAAGAACCACAGTGCCGAGTGGAAACGACTCTGGGTGGAGAGTAGCATCAACCGTGTGCCACTGCTCTTTACGGTGTTCGTGCGCTTCATGATAGCGCTTGCCTTCATCTTCTATATCATCAATTACCTCTCGCGCTTTACCAATGCGCTGATTGTCTGCATCGGTGCAGCAGTAGTGATGCTGATGATAACCTCCCGTCACATCAAGAAGCGTAGCATCGTGATGGAGCGCGTCTTCGTTCACAACCTCCGCTCGCGCGATATTGCGGCTCAGGTGAATGGCGAAAAGCGGCCGCTCTACGAGGGCAGACTGCTGGACCGGGATATCCACATCAGCGAATTTGAAGTGCCAGAGGACAGCAGTTGGACGGGCAAATCGCTGCGAGAACTGCATCTGCGCCAGCGTTTCGGTGTAGACCTGAGCAGCATTCACCGCGGCTCTCACCGGTTGAACATCCCGAACGGCGACATGATCATCTTCCCGGGCGACAAACTGCAGGTAATCGGCAACGACGACCAGCTGCAGAAATTCAACACCGCCCTGCAGAGCGACCTGCTGCCTGAGGAGGCTGAAATAGAAAAGCGCGAGATGAAGCTCAGCCAGCTCATCATCAGCGGCGGCAGCGAATTCCTGGGAAAGACGCTGATAGAAAGCGGAATAAGGGATAAATACAACTGTATGGTGGTAGGACTGGAAGAGGGTCGTGAGAATCTGACGCACGTATCCCCTACCCGAGTCTTCAAGAAGGGAGACATCATCTGGATAGTGGGAGAAGAAGCTGATTTGAAGAGAATCAAGAATTAAATGAAACACCACTACTTCACGGTGATATGGAAGCATCCCTGCTTCACCTCATATTTAATATAGCAGCGGTTCTTGTCGCGGAAATCGCGGAGCACCTCGGAGAACACCCATTTCAGGGTATCATTCTGCACCTGGCGGCGAGGCTGTTCACGGGTCTGAATCTGCTTGTAGCGGTTGTAGCAGATATCGAAGGTAGTACCATAGAGATGACACGAATTTTCGGTAGCATTACCGTTTCGGGTACGCAGTTTCGCCACATCATCCTTGGTGCGCAGAATGCTCGTCACGATAATCTTATGCAGCGGGATGCCCTTGATCTGCAGCGAATCAAAATAGGCACGGCCGATATCCTGGAGCAGCACAGAGGCACGAGGCACCAGGTAAGGAATACTGTTGTTCAGCTTGTCGACATAAAAGAAAGGATTGCTGCCCACATACACCAACTTGCCCTTGCTGTTCTCCGCCTCCAGACGGTTCTGTACCGGTTTCACACCATGCTTAGTAGCCGCCAGAATCTGCACATCCTGCTGGTCGGGGAAAGTATTGCCGAAATGAGGCACCGAGAAGATACGATGCTTCACCTCCTTGCCATCCTTGTCGAAGAAGATAGAAGGCTTGCCGCCCTGTTCCGTATCAGGCATAACAGAGAGTTCATCCTTCTTCAGGTTCTCAGCCACATTCCCTTCAGCATCAGCCGATGCATCAGAAATCTCAGCAGAAGAAGCATCAGAAGCAGCCGAATCCTTCGCTGCCACGAGCGTAGAATCAGCCGCACCAGCAGCCGCAACCTTCGGTTTTGCTACTCCCGGGAAGATGACTCTTACCAGCGCCAGAAGCAAAACCACAATACCAAAACCCTGTAAATATCTGTTCTTACTAATCTTCATAATTATCTTATTTTCACGAAATAATATTCTATATTCTTCAGGCAAAACGGGAACCGCATCGCCAAATTTAGCTGCAAAGGTAACAAAATCTCTCGAAAAAATAGCTTTTTTAATATTTAAAGAATGTTTTATTCGCCGAAATTTGCTCATTTCATGGAAAAGTAGTAATTTTGCAGCGTTATATAACAAAATATTAGATAGGATAGTTTAAACTTTATAGAATTAAGACATTTTGATAGAGAAACATATTGTACTCGAAGATATCGATCCAGTGATGTTCTACGGTGTGAACAATGCCCACCTGCAGATGATTAAATCGCTGTATCCTAAGTTGCGTATCGTGGCACGCGACAACGTGATTCGTGTGCTCGGCGACGAAGAGGAAATGGCAAAGGTGGAAGAGGATATTGAGCAGATGCGCAAGCACTTGCTTAAATACAACATGCTCAATGATGAAGACATCCTGGACATCGTGAAAGGAAAACAGACCAAGGCGGACAGCGTGAAAGGCGTGCTGGTATACAGCATCAGCGGCCGACCTATCAAGAGCCGCAGCGAAAACCAGCAGCAGCTGATAGATGCTTACGAGAAGAACGACATGGTATTTGCCGTGGGACCAGCCGGTACCGGCAAGACCTATCTCAGCATCGCCCTTGCCGTAAAGGCCCTCAAGGAGAAAGCCATCAAGAAAATCATCCTCTCACGACCAGCCGTAGAAGCCGGCGAAAAACTCGGTTTCCTGCCTGGCGATATGAAAGACAAAATTGACCCATACCTCCAGCCGCTCTACGATGCGCTGGAAGACATGATACCTGCCGTAAAGCTGCAGGATATGATGGAAAAGCACATTATCCAGATTGCTCCGCTCGCCTTTATGCGCGGACGCACACTCAGCGATGCCGTCGTCATCCTCGACGAGGCGCAGAACACTACCTCCCAACAGATTCGCATGTTCCTAACCCGTATGGGCATGAACACCAAGATGATTATCACCGGCGACCTGACACAGATTGACCTGCCACACGAACAGCGAAGCGGACTGAAGGAGGCGCTCAAGATTCTGGACGGCGTGGAAGGCATCGGAGTGGTGAAGCTGGGACAGAAGGATATCGTGCGCCACAAACTCGTAACCCGCATCGTCAACGCATACGACAAGTATGACAAGGAGAGAGCGGAAGCACGGGAAGCTCAGAAAGCAGAAAAAGATAATTCAAAATAATCAGAATGAAGAATGAACTGAATGATTCTTTAAAAATAGATTTCATCAAGAATGCAGATCATAAATAAAGCATATCATAAAGTTCAAAGTTCAAAATTCAAAGTTCAAAGTAAAATGAAAGCATTAACAAAGACAGATTTCCATTTCGATGGACAGAAGAGTGTTTACCACGGTAAAGTACGTGATGTGTATGACATTAACGACGACCTCCTCGTGATGGTCGCTACCGACAGAATCTCAGCGTTCGACGTTGTTCTGCCTAAGGGTATCCCATTCAAGGGACAGGTGCTCAATCAGATTGCAGCTAAGTTCCTGGACACAACTACAGACATCTGTCCAAACTGGAAGTTGGCTACTCCAGACCCAATGGTTACCGTAGGTTTGAAGTGCGAAGGTTTCCGCGTGGAGATGATCATCCGTTCTATCCTCACCGGTAGTGCATGGCGCGAGTATCAGAAGGGCTGCCGCGAGATCTGCGGTGTGAAGTTGCCAGACGGCATGCGCGAGAACCAGCGTTTCCCTGAGCCAATCATCACCCCTACTACAAAGGCTGACGAGGGTCACGACATGAACATCTCTAAGGAAGAGATTATCGCCCAGGGTATTGTTAGTGCAGAGGATTACGCTGTGATGGAAGACTACACACGCCGCATCTTCGCCCGCGGTCAGGAAATCGCTGCCAAGCAGGGATTGATTCTCGTAGATACCAAGTACGAGTTCGGCAAGCGCGACGGCAAGGTTTATCTCATCGACGAGATCCACACTCCAGACTCTAGCCGCTACTTCTATGCAGACGGTTACGAGGAGAAGTTTGAGAAGGGTGAACCACAGCGCCAGCTCTCTAAGGAGTTCGTTCGCCAGTGGCTCATCGAGCACAACTTCATGAACGAGCCAGGCCAGACTATGCCAGAGATTACCGACGAGTATGCAGAGAGCGTATCCGACCGCTACATCGAACTCTACGAGCACATCACCGGCGAGAAGTTTGACAAGGCTGCTGAGGAAGGCGACATCGCTGCCCGCATCGAGAAAAACGTAAGCGAGTGGCTTGCTGCACACAAGTAAACTATATATAAATGTATAAGCAAGAACAGATAAAGCCCTACGAGGGCACAGGAGACAAGGGCAAGCTGGTAGAGGAGATGTTCGACAACATCGCCCCTACCTACGATACCCTGAACCACCGTCTCTCGTGGGATATCGATAAGGGATGGCGCAAGAAGGCAATCAGGCGTCTTGCGCCCTTCTCTCCTAAAAAAATGCTCGACATCGCTACCGGTACCGGCGATTTCGCCATCCTTGCCGCACAGATGCTACATCCCGACCAGCTGATCGGAGCAGACATCTCGGAAGGCATGATGGAGATAGGCAGACAGAAGGTAAAGCAGCTGGGACTGGAAAACACCATCTCCTTTGCCAAGGAAGACTGCCTTAACCTCTCGTTCCAGGACGAGAGCTTCGACGCTGTAACCGCAGCCTTCGGTATCAGGAACTTCCAGAACCTGGACCAAGGACTGAAGGAAATGTGCCGGGTACTGAAAAAAGGCGGACATCTCTGCATCGTAGAACTCACCACACCGGTCAGTTTCCCGATGAAGCAGCTGTTCAGCATCTACAGCAACACAGTCTTGCCGATGTATGGTAAACTCATCAGCAAAGACCAGAGCGCCTACAGTTATCTCAACAAGACCATCGAGGCATTCCCTCAGGGCGAGGTCATGATGGAGGTGTTCAAAAAGGCAGGATTCGCAAAGGCAGAGTTCAAGCGACTCACCTTCGGCATCTGCACACTCTATTTCGCAACAAAATAAAACAAAGATATTATGGACAAGTATGGACTCATAGGTTACCCTCTGGGGCATTCGTTCTCAAAGAACTATTTCAACGAAAAGTTTGAGAACGAGGGCATCGATGCCCAATACATCAACTTCGAGATACCTTCTATCGAAAATCTTACCGAGATTCTCGACTCAAATCCTGAGCTTAAGGGTCTCAACGTCACCATTCCTTACAAGGAGAAAGTGATCAGCTATCTCGACGTGGTAAGCCCTGAGGCGAATGCTATCGGAGCCGTCAACGTGATCAAGGTGGAGCACAGAGGCGAAGATGTTTATCTGAAAGGATATAACAGCGATGTCATCGGTTTTACCAAGAGCATCGAACCTTATATCGAGCCTTATCACAAGAAGGCTCTCATCCTGGGTACAGGCGGAGCTTCAAAGGCTATCAACTTCGGTCTGAAATCGCTCGGGCTGGAAACAGCCTTCGTGAGTCGATACGAGCGTCCGGGTACTATCCAGTACGAAAAAATCACCCCTGAGGTTATCAAGGAGTATAACGTCATCGTAAACTGTACCCCAGTGGGCATGTACCCACACGTAGACGAGTGTCCTGCGCTGCCTTACGAGGCAATGGACAGCCACACCCTGCTCTACGACCTCATCTACAATCCCGACGAAACCCTCTTCATGAAGAAGGGCAAAGAACACGGAGCCACAGTAAAGAATGGCTTGGAAATGCTCTTGTTGCAAGCCTTTGCATCATGGGATTTCTGGCACCAGGAAAAATAAGCATATCATAAAGTTCAAAGATCAAAGTTCAAAGTAAGAATATGAGTAATAATAGATATATGATGCGCGGTGTTAGCGCAGCAAAGGAAGATGTTCACAACGCTATCAAGAACATCGACAAGGGTATCTTCCCACAGGCTTTCTGCAAGATCATACCTGATATCTTGGGCGGCGACCCAGAGTATTGTAACATTATGCATGCCGACGGTGCAGGTACCAAGTCGAGCTTGGCCTACATGTACTGGAAGGAGACTGGCAACCTCTCTGTATGGAAAGGTATCGCTCAAGATGCTATCGTGATGAATACCGACGACCTGCTCTGCGTAGGCGCCGTAGACAACATCCTCGTAAGTTCTACCATCGGACGCAACAAGATGCTCATCCCAGGCGAGGTAATCTCAGCTATCATCAACGGTACTGACGACCTGCTCCACGAGATGCGTGAGATGGGTATCGGCATCTATCCTACCGGCGGTGAGACTGCTGACGTAGGCGACCTGGTTCGTACCATCATCGTTGACTCTACCGTTACCTGCCGCATGAAGCGCAGCGACGTCATCAACAACGCCAACATCCGTCCAGGCGATGTCATCGTAGGTCTTTCTTCTACAGGTCAGGCTACTTACGAGAAGAAGTACAACGGCGGTATGGGCAGCAACGGTTTGACTTCTGCCCGCCACGATGTATTCGCCAAGTATCTCGCAGAGAACTATCCTGAGAGCTACGACCACGCCGTGCCAGACGAGTTGGTTTACAGTGGTAAGTATAAGTTGACTGATGAGGTAGAGGGTTCACCTATCAATGCCGGAGAACTGGTACTCTCTCCTACCCGTACCTACGCTCCTGTCATCAAGAAGATTCTCGATGAGCTCCGCCCAGAGGTTCACGGTATGGTTCACTGCACCGGTGGTGCCCAGACCAAGGTTCTTCACTTCGTAGGCGAGAACTGCAAGGTAGTGAAGGACAACATGTTCCCAGTGCCTCCACTCTTCAAGGCGATCCACGACTGCTCAGAGACCGACTGGAAGGAAATGTATCAGGTATTCAACATGGGTCACCGCATGGAGATCTACGTACGTCCTGAGGTTGCCGAGAAGGTTATCGCCATCAGCAAGAGCTTCAACATCGATGCCCAGATTGTGGGTCACATCGAAGAAGGCAAGCGCAGCCTGACCATCAAGAGCGAATTCGGAACATTCGAATACTAATTGTTTTAGGCACGGATTACACGGATTACACGGATTTTTATTCTTTCATTTCTTAATTTATAGTATTGTTATGCTGGAAGAAGATTTAACTAAACAGATAATTGGTGCAGCCCAAGAAGTACACAAAGTCTTAGGATTTGGTTTTCTAGAGGCTGTATATGGAAATGCTCTGTATAAAGAATTGAAATCACGTGGTTTGAAGTGTGAGTGCCAAAAACACTTAGATGTTTTTTACAAAGGTGAATGCGTTGGTCACTACATTCCCGACATGATCGTAGAAGACAAGGTGATCATTGAATTAAAAGCCGTTAAAGATTTGCATCCCGAACATGAATGGCAGTTAGTAAACTATCTCTCTGCCTGCCAGGCAGAAGTAGGATTGCTCATCAATTTCGGCCTATCCTTACAAGTAAAAAGAAAGATATTTACAAACGAGCGCAAGGGAACACAGCACAAGGAAAAAACCGTGTAATCCGTGTAATCCGTGCCAAAAAATAATTCGATGGATAATAACAACATATTACAGAAGCTAGAAGGCTTAGAGAGCCGATACGAGGAAGTAAGCACCCTCATTACCGACCCAGATGTCATCGCCGACCAGCCACGCTACGTGAAGCTCACCAAGGAATGGAAAGACCTGGGTGACATCATGGACGCACGCAAGCGATACATCAACTGTCTGAATAGCATCAAGGAGGCAAAGGACATCCTTGCCAACGAGAGCGATCCGGAAATGAAGGAGATGGCTCGCGAAGAACTCAACGAGAACGAGGCGATGCAGCCTAAACTCGAAGAAGAAATCAAGATTGCGCTGGTACCTAAGGACCCAGAAGACGCCAAGAACGTACAGATGGAAATCCGAGGCGGTGCCGGAGGCGACGAGGCTGCCCTCTTTGCAGGCGACCTATTTAATATGT
>CAVHWE010000065.1:0-11841 GCA_963639495.1 bacterium
TATCATCGTGCTTCTGAAGATTATCCTTCAGGTGCTGATGGTCATAGCCGGTATCATCGCCCTTTCTGCCTTGGCACAACGTACCTATTATAAGGGTAGTGATGGACATGTCTATGCCGAAAGTGGATTAGAAAGCCTTCATCGGGTAAAATAGCAAGGTCCTAGGTGTCTATATCTATAATCCGGTTAATTTCAGCTATTTCTGATATTTTCATCCTCAAAAACTTTGCCGTTTCGCAGAAAACTCGTATCTTTGTAGCGGAAATATAATTATGGAGGAACAGAGATATGATTTACTATGTAGCTAATCCGATATACGATTCTGTGTTCAAATTCCTGATGGAAGACGAACGCATCGCCAAAACCGTGCTAACCGCCCTGCTGAAAAAGGAAGTGGTGAGCGTGGAAATGAGAAGGCATGAGCATCCTAACATCACCCGCGACAATATCTCGATGTTTCGCATCGACTTTGCTGCCAGGGTGAGGGAAGAGGATGGAAGCGTAAGGCTCATTCTTATCGAACTTCAGAAGACATGGCTCGATACCGAGACGCTCCGGTTCCGACGTTATCTGGCTGCCCAGTATAATGCTGAGGAGAATATGATAAAGGAGGGAGAGGGCAAGGGATATGCCGTGCCGATGGTGGCTGTGTATCTGCTGGGCCATAGAGTGGGAGATATTGACAAGGCTGTGGTATACGTGAACCACAAGGCGCTCGACTATGACGGGAAAGAGGTGGAGAACGGGATGGATGATCCTTTCATCAACAGTCTGACGCATGACAGTATCCTGGTGCAGATTCCTCTTTTGCATGGCAAGATAAACAACAGGCTCGACAAGGTGCTGAGCGTGTTCGACCAGTCGCAGAGGGATAAGAAGAACCAGCAGATGTTATGTCTGGAGGGTGATAAATATAAGGATGATTCGGATATGATGTATATCGTTCATCGTCTGGGACTCGCCACAATGAGTGCTAATATCCGGCAGGAGATGAATGATGAGGATGAATACTATTCTGCCATAGAAGCTCGCGATACGCAGGTGATGAAACTTAATAAGATTATCAGTGAGCAGGCTAATCAGGTAAATGAGCAAGCTACTCAGATAAATGAGCAAGCTACTCAGATAAATGAGCAAGCTACTCAGATAAATGAGCAAGCTACTCAGATAAAAAGCATGGCGCAGGGCATGCTGGAGAATGGAATGCCCCTGGAGATGGTGGCTAAGATGATGAACAGAACGCCTGAGGAAGTTCGTGCTTTATTGGGCAAATGATATAGAAAACGCAGGGATGCCAGGGGGAATCTCTGCGTTTTTTTAGTGTCATAGCGTAAAAAAGGCAGATTTTTACGCTATGATACTTTGTTTTTACCTTTTGAAACTCCGATTTCGAAGTAATTTGCTATCTTTGTCGGCAACAAATAGGATGTGTCCGGACGCTTGCCATGAAAACCGGGCTCTCTTTACTTTACTGACAAATAACAAATTTAATAAACATAAACTTATGAGAAAGACAAAAACTACTTTTCTGTTTAGGAGAATGATGCTCATCGTGCTTGCCTTCTTGGGCTATGCTGCCATGACTCAGGCTCAAGTTTACGTGGTTGATGATTTCGTCAACGACTCTACACCTTGTTTCGAATACCGCCTCAAGGAGGGTAAGTATCTGCTACCGGATGATGAGCCTACGCTCTATCTGCACAATGGGGATACTATCAATGTGTTTGAAATGAAACATAGAAGCAACGGCATGATATTCAGCAAGGATTACTGGTATTATCTCTTTAAGAAGGATGGAAAGAAGTATGCGGTTGATGTTAACTTTATTTATTGTAAGGCAGACGACCCGACGAGTTTACAGAAGAATGATAAAGTATATTATACCCAGAATATGAAGCATCAGGGAATGGGCAGATTCTTCTATACCTATACCCCTTATCTTATCATCATCGGTTTGCTGATAGCCATCTGGCTGCTGTCGCTCTTCGGTCCAGCCTATTCTAAAATGCGAAAGCCTGCTGAATATGGCATTCCGGCTATGATTCTTGCCATCACGTTCTTGGAATTCCTGGGACTCTATTTCATGGGAATGGATGTTTTCTGGTGGTGCGACCAGAATTATTATGGTTTCTTCGGTGCACTCTTCCGTGTGATACCGGGCGTATTGATTGTCATGACGCAGATTGGTAGCATCAAGCTTTACGAGAATGTGATTTTCGGAGAGGAAACGCTGTCGGGCTTCTCTATCAAACCTACGCTCTATGGCATGTTGGGCATCCTGCCGGTATCTATCTTGATTCTTGTCTTGAGCCAGACTACTGAACTGACGGAAGAGGTGCTTACTGTACTTTGGATAGTAGGAGTGCTGCTCTCGCTGGTTATCGGTTTCTTCCTGTCTCTGAGGGAAAATTGCGAGATGGTAGGCAAGCGTAAAGGCATCCTGATTACGGCTTTCATCGCTATTTATCTGATAGGTTGCATCGTGGCAGTTATCTGTCTGGGTGTGATGTTGCTGCGCCTCATCATCCAGGTAATTCTCGTTGTAGCAGGTGCCATCCTCATCCTTTTTGTTGGTAGCCATTCCAACTCCGGTGGCGGAGGTGGCGGAGGAGCTGCAAGAATGGTCTATAGAGATGTTCATGGTAATTGTTTTAGCAGCCCTGATGAAGCTAATAGATCGAACGAAAGAATTGCTGAGCGACGTGCTGAGAGCATGATATAAAATAGCTTAAGCCCCATTTGAGTTCCATAAGAAAAATGCAGCCTCTCTTTTATATAATCGAGAGGCTGCATTTCTTTATTTTCAATTATCTTTAATCCTTATAATCTACCTTGATCACGATGACGCGTATCGCCTGGTCGCTGGTGTCATTTGCCACCTTGGCGATGTGCCAGTCTCTAGGGAAGAAGATGAAGAACTCGCCGGGGGTACTGTCGAAGAAACGGGCCTTCCGGCGGTCGTAATCATAATGGATCACGTCGGGACGGTACTTGCAGTTGGGGGTGCTGGAGTAGTGGTCGATGACGCCAAAACGCTCTGTGCCCTTTACTACATACTGAAAATCGATGTGCTTGTTATGACTCTCGCTGCGGCGCTTTTCCAGCGGCTCGTTCTTGCTGTCCTCTACACTTACCACGAGGTCGGAACCCGGAATCTTGTGCTTTCCCTTCGGAATGCTCAGCAAATCGGTCTTTGCCAGATAGTCGAAGAGCGCCTGCCATTGCTGCGGATTCTTCTGATGCTGCAGATAGAAATCTGCGAGGTTTACGCTGGAATGTGGCTTCGCCTTGTCGAAACCATTGCGCCAGATACCGCTCTCTGCCCAAGCTATAGCCTCTTTTATGAGTTCGGGCTTATCGCCGTAATACTGTGTGTAATAACCTCTCTTGCAGCTGCATTTCTGTGCTGAATTATGACAGCAGGTATGCGCACCGGCGACCATCGATGTACTGAATAAAAGGGCTATGCCCCAGATAATCTTCTTCATTTTGACTTATTAAATTGTAGCGTTAGTTAAATTTGAGGGCAAAAGTATAAAGAATATTCGAGAAAACAAACGGAAAATGGAGATTTCTTCGTATCTTTGCACACATATTTTGTAAGATTATGAAGAAACTGTATATTCTTTTGTGTGGGGCTACGGCGGCCCTGCTGATGGCGGCATGCCAGGGAGGAAAGACGGCTGCTGCTGATGCGGAGGCTGGCGATACCCTGGAGATGAAGTACGCCAAGTTGCTTACCATCGTGAAGCATGGCGATGAGGAAGAGGCTTCCGATGAAGCAGAAGACATTGATTATCAGTATGCTGAGGCTATCATCGCCAACCCCTGGAAGGCGGGAACGATACTGCATCGCTACATCCTGATTCCGAAGGGAAAGGAGGGGGATAAGACGGTGGCGATGCTTGCCAGAAGGCGCAGCACGGGAGCGAGATGCACTACCGATACCGTGCGCACACCGGTGGAGAGGAGTGCCGTTTTCATCGCTCCCCATTGCCAGCTGATGTACGAACTGGGCTGCCAGCAGGCCATCCGTGGTGTCTGCGACCTCGATTACATCAATATTCCGGATGTAAAGAAGAGGGCTGCTTCTGCAGGAAATGCTGCTGCCGGAAAAACTTCTGTAGGAAATGTTTCTGCAGAGAATGCTGCTGCCCGAAATTCCATCGTGGATTGCGGTTCGAGCATGGCACCCGATATCGAGCGCATCATCGCCCTGAAACCCGAAGCTATCCTCCTTTCGCCTTTCGAAAACAGCGGAGGATATGGCAAGCTCGACAAGCTGCACGTGCCCATCATCGAAGCTGCCGACTATATGGAGTCTTCGCCACTGGGCAGGGCGGAATGGATGAAATTCTACGGCATGCTCTTTAAAAAAGACGGGAATGCACCGAAGACCGCTCTTGCTGCATCTTGCGAACCAAAGGCAGATTCGCTCTTTGCGAAGATAGAAAAGGAATATCTGAAGCTGAAAGCTGAGGCAGCCGGGTATCCGAAGGGTCTCTCCATCCTGACCGAAAGAAAAACGGGAAATGTATGGTATGTGCCTGGAGGTCAGAGTACTATCGGTATTCTGCTGAAGGATGCCAACGCCCGTTATATCTTCGAGGACGATCAGCACAGTGGAAGTCTGGCGATGAGTCCGGAGCAAATCTTGGCGAAGGGCAAGCAGGTGGATGTATGGGCATTCAAGTATTTCGGTGGTGCCCCTCTGTCGCAGGCTCAACTGCTTCAGGAATATGACGGCTACAAGGCTCTTGCTGCCTTCAGCCGGGGTAATATCTATCAGGTAGATACCTCTACGGTACCTTATTTCGAGCTTACGAGTTTCCATCCCGAACTGCTGCTCAGAGAGTTCATCATCCTGGCTCATGGCGAGCGGTTCGGCAAATTGAGATTCTATAAGAAATAGGGCTTTAATCAGAGATTTTACAAGAAATAGTTTTAGTGAATGAAAACCATCGTTTTAGGGGCAATCGCCATTATCATACTGTTTTTCGCCAATCTGGCATGGGGGAGTGTAAACATCCCATGGCAGGACGTGGGGGCGATTATTTCGGGCTCTCAGACTGACGAAACCTACCGCTATATTCTGTTGGAATCGCGACTGCCGGCGGCGATTGCCGCTTTGCTTTCGGGCGCAGCCCTCGCCACGAGCGGCTTGCTCCTGCAGACAGCCTTCCGCAACCCCCTGGCGGGTCCTGACGTATTCGGAATCAGCAGCGGAGCCGGACTGGCGGTAGCCATCGTGATGCTTGCCTTTGGCGGCAATATTGCCCTGGATGATTTAGGGGTAGGTTTACTGGGTGATGCCGGCAACTATGCCATCGGCGGTTTCCTGGCTATCCTCATCGCAGCCTTTATAGGGGCTATGGTGGTGATGGGCATCATCACCTTCTTTTCTGCCATTGTGCGCAGCCATACGGTACTGCTCATCATCGGATTGATGGTGGGTTATCTTGCCAGCAGCGCCATCTCATTGCTCAATTTCTTCAGCACGGCAGAGGGCGTGAAATCGTATATGGTTTGGGGCATGGGCAGTTTTGGCAATGTTTCGAGCCAGCAGATGATGTTTTTCATCCCGTTGGCCCTCATTGCCCTGGCTGCGTCTCTGCTTCTTGTAAAACCGCTGAACGCCATGCTGTTAGGCGAACAGTATGCCGAGAATCTGGGCTTCAACATCAGGCGTCTGCGCATCGTTCTGCTCATCATCACCGGTCTTCTTACGGCTGTGGTTACCGCTTTCTGCGGTCCCATCGCCTTCATCGGTCTGGCAACGCCGCATATCGCCCGCCTCATCATCGGCACGGAGAATCATCGCCGTCTGTTGCCCGTCACGATGTTGATGGGTGCATCCATTGCCCTTCTCTGCAATCTCTTCTGCACCCTTCCGTCGGGCGGTGGCATCATCCCCCTGAATGCCGTTACCCCGCTGTTCGGGGCTCCCGTCATCATCTATGTTCTGGTGAAGAGGAGGTAGACCTTACTTATTCACCACATTAATCGGATTGCCTTCGAGGAATGCCTTTACGTTGGCAGCTACCTGCTTGTTCAGGCGCTCGCGAGCCTCGTAGGTGGCCCAGGCAATATGAGGGGTGAGGTAGGCATTAGGCTCGCCAAAGAGCGGATTCTCCTTTGATGGTGGCTCCTGAGCCATCACATCGGCACAGTAGGCACCCAGACTGCCTTCGTGAAGCGCGGCGGCTACAGCCTCCTCATCTACCAGCGGACCGCGACCCGTATTTACCAAAATGGCGGTATCCTTCATCTTCTCCAGACTCTCCTCGTTGATGAAATGATAGGTGTCGTCAGAGAGCGGACAATGGAGCGAGAGAATATCGCTCGTGGCAAGCAGTCCCTCCTTGCTTACCTTCTGAATCCATTCAGGCAAATCGGTGGCACTCTTGCTGGTGCAGGCACAGATGTTCATGCCAAACTGGCGGGCGATATTGGCAACCTTCATGCCGATATTTCCCAATCCCATGATACCGAAGGTCTTGCCGGCAAGCTCCATCAGCGGGGTATCCCAATAACAGAAATCCTTATTGTAAGCCCAGCGCTCGTTGCGGTTCTCCTGGGTATAATGCTCTACACGGTTGGTTACGGCAAGGATGAGGGCGAAGGTCATCTGAGCCACGCTGTCGGTACTGTAGGCAGGAATATTAGTTACGATGATGCCCTGTTTCTTGGCAGCCTCGATATCTACCACGTTGAAACCAGTAGCCTGGATACCGATGTATTTCAGTTTAGGAAGCTGTGCCAGCGTCTCTGCATCTATCTGCACCTTGTTCAGAAGGATGATGTCGGCATCCTTGGCACGTTCCACTTTCTCTGCATCTGAGGTGCGAGGATAAACTGTTACCTCGCCCAACTGCTCCAAGAGATGATAATCCAAATCTCCCGGGTTTGCGGCATAGCCGTCTAAAATAACAATCTTCATAGTTCTTTCCCGTTTTTCTGTTGTTATAAAAATCAAGGCCAGTTTGTCCTGGCAAATCTGAGCCTGAGTTATCTTAACATGAAAAGCCTTCCCCCTGAGAAAGAGAAAGGCTTTTCCGTATGTATGGTTTATTCGTTCATCAAGTAGTTCTTGAATGATGCGAAATCCTTGGTCATCTGGATGCTCTTCTTCTCACCCTTCATGAATTCTGCAAGGCGTGCAGGAATCTCAATATCGCTGTCAAGGATGCTGTCTACCTTCTCCTTGAACTTGGCTGGATGAGCGGTTTCCAAGAAGACGCCAACCTCGCCTGGCTTCAACTGCTCCTTCAGGGCGCGGTAACCGCAAGCTCCGTGAGGGTCAAGCACATACTTGGTTTCATTGTAGCACTGCTTCATGGTTTCTGCAATCTGCTCGTCCTTGTATGTAGCACCACCGATGTAGGCAGCGATGGCATCATGATCGCCCTTGTAGAGGTCGTAGATGCGGGCAAAGTTTGATGGGTCGCCTACGTCCATGGCATTGGCGATGGTCTGCTTGCTAGGCTGTGGATTGTACTTGCCTGTCTGCAGATACTCGTAGAAGATATCGTTGGCGTTGTTGGCTGCGATGAAGCGGTGGATAGGCAATCCCATCTCATGGCCGAAGAGTCCGGCTGTGATGTTGCCGAAGTTGCCGCTAGGTACGCAGATAACCAACTTGTCGGCGAGACCCTTCTCCTTCATGCGGGCATAGGCGTTGAAATAATAGAAAGCCTGAGGCAGGAAGCGGGCTACGTTGATAGAGTTGGCTGAGGTGAGCTTCATGTGCTTGTTGAGCTCCTCGTCCATGAACGCAGATTTCACCAGTGCCTGGCAGTCGTCGAATACGCCATCTACCTCGAGGGCTGTGATGTTCTGGCCCAGGGTAGTGAACTGGCTCTCCTGAATCTTGCTCACCTTGCCCTTAGGATAGAGCACGTAGACGTGGATGCCGTCAACGCCGAGGAAACCGTTGGCAACAGCCGAACCGGTATCGCCCGATGTAGCTACGAGCACATTCACCTCTTCCTTGCCCTCCTGACGCACGAAGTACTGCAAGAGACGTGCCATGAAGCGCGCACCCACATCCTTGAAGGCGAGGGTAGGACCATGGAACAGTTCGAGAGAGTAGATGTTAGGCTCTACCTCAACTACAGGGCAGTCGAATGCCAGGGTATCGTATACAATCTTCTTCAATGACTCGGCATCAACGTCCTCGCCAAAGAAGGCATCAGCTACCTTGTAGGCAATCTCCTGGAAAGAGAGTTTCTCGATGTTGTCGAAGAAATCCTGTGGCAACTTCTTGATGATTTCTGGCATATAGAGGCCACGGTCTTCTGCCAGACCTTTAACTACCGCCTTGTGAAGGTCGGCGATGGGTGCTTTCTTATTTGTTGAATAATATTTCATTTTATTTCAATGTTAACTGTTAAGTGTTAAATGTTAAGTTATAACATTTTTATTTTATCGCCATGAAGGCATTCATGAATTCCTGCAGCTGCAGCATGCCGTAACCGCCACTTACGCAGCTTACCTCATCATACTTTTCTACGCTATCCGGCTCAATGCCAGGGTAATAGATGATGAAAGGCACAGGCTCCTTTACGTGGGTGCGGATTTCTACCGGAGTAGGATGGTCTGGGAGGACAGCGATGCATACCGGCTCGTCCCAGGTGCTAACCTCGTCGAAGATAGGCTTGATGAGTCGCTGGTCGAGGTTCTCGATGGTCTTCAGCTTCAGTTCCAGATCGCCATCATGACCCGCCTCGTCGCTTGCCTCTACGTGAACATAAACGAAGTCGTCGCCATCCTTCAATGCCTGGATAGCTGCGGCTGCCTTGCCCTCGTAGTTGGTATTGGCAAGACCGGTAGCGCCCTCAACGATGATGTTGCGCAGACCGGCGTAATGGCCGATGCCTCGGATCAGGTCTACGGCAGAAATCACAGAACCCTTCTTGATCTGTGGATACATCTGGGAGAGGGTGAGCATGTGCGGACGGTAACCGCCGCCCCAAGGCCAGATAAGATTGGCCATTCGTTCGCCACGCTCCTTGCGCGCCACATTGAAAGGATGGTTCTCCAGGAGTTCCTGACTCTCGAGAATCAGCTGGTTCAGAAGGTCGGCTGTATCACGACGGCTGATGTGACCCTCATCGCCTCCAATCTCCGGCAAGATAGGTTTCACCATCAGCTTATGCCATTCCTCGTTGGGATGATCATGAGGTGGGGCACAGTCGATATGCTTGTTTCCGTGCTTCACCACCAGAAGATGGCGATACTGGATGCCGGTAACAAACTTGACATCAGGATATTTCTTACCGAGGGTATCGTTGAGATACTTGATGAGCACATCCGCATCTTCCGTTTCCAGGTTACCACCGTTGTGGGTGATAATCTTGCCGTCCTGCACATTGATGATGTTGCAGCGCAGGGCAAGGTCGGTAGGCTCCAGTTCATAGCCTATGCTGGCAGCCTCCAGCGGTCCGCGTCCTTCGTAAACCTCGTTCTGGTCATAGCCCATGATAGAGCTGTTGGCTACCTCAGAACCCGGATGGAATCCATCTGGCACGGTAACGAGTCTTCCTGTCTTGCCCTTCTTGGCAAGCATATCCATATAGGGTTTGTTGGCGTATTGCAGGAGAGTCTTTCCACCCAGTCTTTCTACCGGGTGGTCAGCCATTCCGTCGCCAAGAATGATAATATGTTTCATTTCTTCTTTTAATGTTAAGTGTTAAATGTTAGCGATACTCATGATGTTGGCGAATACACCGGCAGCCGTTACGCTGGCTCCGGCACCATAGCCCTGAATCATCATAGGGTATTCCTTATAGCGCTCGGTGGTGAGCAGCACGATGTTGTTGGAACCTTCCAGATTGTAGAACGGATGCTCAGGACCGACAGCCTGCAGACCTACGCTAGTCTTGCCGCCATCCAGGGTAGCAACGAAGCGCCAGCGTTTGTGCTCTACATCGAGCGCCTTGCGCTTAGCCTCGAAATCGGCATCGAGCTCAGGAAGTTTCTTCCAGAAGTTGTCGAGCGAACCCTTGAAGTATTTGTCTGGCACGAAGAGGTTCTTCTCTACATCTTCCTGCTCTACGCGGTAACCTGCCTCGCGGGAGAGAATCACCAGCTTGCGAATCACGTCCATACCGCTCAGGTCGATACGTGGATCAGGCTCGCTGTAGCCCTTCTCCTTAGCCAGTCTCACGGTCTCAGAGAATGGAACGACGCTGGAGATGGCGTTGAAGATAAAGTTGAGCGTACCCGAGAGAACTGCCTCAATCTTAAGGATTTTATCTCCGGAGTTGCGGAGATCGTTGATGGTGCCGATGATAGGAAGACCGGCACCTACGTTGGTCTCGAAACGGAATACCACGCCACGCTGGATGGCTGTCTTCTTCAGTTTCTCGTAGTTCTCATATTCGCTTGATGCAGCAATCTTGTTGGCTGCGATAATGCTTACGTTGTGCTCCAGCAGACTCTGGTAGAGAGCGGCAACATCCTTGCTGGCTGTACAGTCTACAAACACGCTGTTGAAGATGTTCATCGCCAGGATGGTATCGCGCAGAACCTCTGGAGTGCTAGGGTCAGAATCCTTCAGTTCCTCGCGGTAGTTCTCGAGATCGATACCATCGCGGTTGAAGATGGCGTTCTTGGAAGAAGCGATACCCACCACGTTGAGCTTCAGCTTGCTGCGCTCCATGAGGTCGGCATACTGGTTCTTGATCTGTTCGATGAGCTTTCCGCCCACGGTACCCACACCGCAGATAAAGAGGTTCAGAACCTTGTATTCTGAAAGGAAGAAATTGTCGTGGAGCACGTTGAGCGACTTTCTCAGATAATCGCTCTTCACTACGAACGAGATATTGGTCTCTGAAGCACCCTGTGCACAGGCGATGACCGAAATACCGCTACGGCCGAGGGTTCCGAAGAGCTTACCGGCGATACCGGCAGCATGCTTCATGTTTTCACCCACGATGGCGATAGTAGCCAAGCCCTTCTCTGCGTGCATTGGGAACATCGCACCATCGGCAATCTCGTTGTGGAACTCATTGTTCAATACTCTTACAGCCTCTTCTACATCCTGCTCGCGCACACCGATAGAGGTAGAGTTCTCTGATGATGCCTGTGACACCATGAACACAGAGATGCCCTCGTTGGCAAGAGCGGTGAAGATACGGCGGTTTACACCAATCACGCCGACCATGGAAAGACCGGTTACGGTGATGAGCGCTGTACCGTTGATAGAAGAGATACCCTTGATAGGCTTCTGGTCGCCATCTATCTTGTTCTTGATGATGGTGCCCGGAGCATCTGGGTTGAAGGTATTCTTAACCTTGATAGGAATATTCTTGACACAAACCGGGTAGATGGTTGGAGGGTAGATGACCTTTGCACCAAAGTTGCAAAGCTCCATCGCCTCAACGTAACTCAGTTCGTTGATGGTATAAGCTGATTTGATGACACGTGGGTCGGCAGTCATGAAACCGTCTACATCAGTCCAGATTTCGAGCACTTCTGCATCGAGGGCAGCTGCAATGATGGCTGCTGTGTAGTCGCTACCTCCACGACCGAGGTTGGTGGTGCGCTCTGTGTCCTTGTCACGACTGATAAAACCCGGAACGAGAGATATGCGAGGAATTTCTGCAAAGGCTTCTCTTACCAGTTTGTTGGTCAGCTCGCTGTCGAGCACATGCTTGCCCTTGCCGTTCTTGCGCTCAGTCTTGATGAAGTTGCGTGAGTCGAACCATTTGGCTCCACGAATCAATGTGGCAACAATCTTGGAACTGAGTCTTTCACCATAACTCACGATGGCATCCTGCGTTTTCTCGCTGAGGTCGTGGATGAGATACACACCGAAGTAGATGCTTCTCAACTGCT
>CAVHWE010000066.1:0-11805 GCA_963639495.1 bacterium
ATGGCATCAGCTCTATGAAGGGCTATATGTTCGTAGGCGACCAGGTGGTGGCAGAAGCTACTTTCACAGCACAGATTGTTAAGAACAAGTAAAACTCAGTTAATAGTTAATAGTTTATAGCGGCTGCGCCGTTTAGCAAGATTGCTTAGGTGGTTCAGGCTATAAACTATAAATTATAAACTTTAAACTAAATAGAAATGAATCAGATTAGTCCATTAGCGTTCGTTCACCCAGAGGCAAAACTCGGTGACAACAACATTATCGGTCCTTTCTGCTATATCGACAAGGACACCGTTTTGGGCGATAACAACGTATTGCAGAACAGCGTTACCATTCACGTGGGCGCTCGTATCGGCAACAATAATGAATTTTTCCCAGGCGCCAGCATCTCTACCAAGCCTCAGGACTTGAAGTTCAAGGGCGAGCAGACGACCTGCGAGGTGGGCGATAACAACAGCATCCGTGAGAACGTTACGATCTCTCGTGGTACAGCCTCTAAGGGCAAGACCGTAGTAGGCAGCAACAACCTCCTGATGGAGACCGTTCACGTGGCTCACGACTGCGTGCTCGGCAGCGGCTTGATTATCGGCAACTCTACCAAGTTTGCCGGTGAGGTGGTAGTAGACGACAACGCCATCGTCAGCGCCAACGTTCTCGTTCACCAGTTCTGCCATATCGCAGGCTACGTAATGATCCAGGGCGGTTGCCGTTTCTCTCAGGATATTCCTCCATACATCATTGCCGGCAAAGAGCCAACCCGCTATTGCAGCATCAACCTCATCGGTCTGCGCCGTCGCGGTTTCAGCAATGAGACCATCCAGAACATCCACGAGGCTTACCGCCTGCTCTACAGCAAGGGTATATTGAAGGAAGGTATCGAGGAAATCAAGAAGAATCTTGAGGTTACCAAGGAGATTCAGTACATTATCGACTTCGTAGAGAGTTCTCAGCGAGGCATTATCCGATAAAAGTAAAAGGGTAAAAAAGTAAAAAGGTAAAAAGAGCATCCTTGCATAGGTTTATGAAACGAGCAAGGATGCTTTTTTCTTGAATATAAAGAATGATATATGAAAACATTGATTGTGGTCTTAGGTCCTACCGGCGTAGGTAAAACGGAGCTTTGCCTTTCACTGGCAGAGCATCTCGCTATACCTATTATCAATGCCGACTCCCGCCAGATCTTCGCCGAACTCCCTATAGGAACCGCAGCCCCTACTGCCGAACAGCAGCAGCGCGTAAAGCATTATTTCGTAGGAAATCACCACATCGAAGATTATTACAGCGCTGCCCAATACGAGGCTGATGTGATGAATCTCCTACAGGAAGACATCTTCAAGAATCACGATGTGGCGCTGCTTACAGGCGGCAGCATGATGTATATCGATGCTGTATGCAAAGGAATCGACGACATCCCTACTGTTCGTGACGACATCCGCACTTGGATGAAACAGCGTCTGGAAGAGGAAGGGCTGGAGGCACTGGTAGAAGAACTCCACAAGATGGATCCGGAGCACTGGGCGATAGTAGACAGGAAGAATCCACGCCGCGTGGTGCATGCCCTGGAAATCTGCCACCAGACTGGCAAGACCTACACTTCTTTCCGTGTAGCCGAAAAGAAGCAGCGCCCTTTCCGCATCATCAAGATAGGCCTGAACCGCGACAGAGCTGAACTCTACGACCGCATCAACCAGCGTGTACTGATGATGATGGACGAAGGTCTGGAGGCAGAAGCACGCAGCGTATATCCGCAGAAGGGACTCACCTCGTTGAGAACCGTAGGCTACAAAGAAATGTTCTCCTACTTTGACGGCGAGATAGACCGCGATGAAGCTATCAGACAAATCCAGTCGCACAGCCGTGAATACATGCGCAAGCAGCTTACCTGGTTTAAGCGGGATACCACTATCCAATGGTTCCATCCAGAACAGCAAGAAGAAATCCTTGCGTATATTGATAAAGAAATAGGATAACTCTTAGTCCCTTTTTACTAAGAGTTATCCTAAAATAAGGCTTGACCCCTTATTTAAAGGGGTCAAGTGGGTAAACTTGTTGATTTTCAAACATTTAACCACCTTGCTACCGTAAAACGCAGTAACAAGGTAGTAAACTAACTGATTTTCAGATATTTAACACACATAAAACCGTAAAATACGGTAGATGGGTATCAGCAGATAAAGAGGAAAGATCGATATTCTCCCCCTTTATATCCAATCAAGAATTTCCTTGAAATATGAGATGCGGCGGAGTTTCGGGTGTTCATACTCTTCAGTCTTCTCATGCGCCCAAATAGATTGGGCAGGAATATGGATGGCAGAACAGCCGATGCTCAGCGCAGGAGCAATATCACTTTTGAAACTGTTACCCACCATCACGAGTTCTGAAGGCTGGACATCCAACTCCCTACAGAGGCGGCGGTAAGCTTCAGGCTTTTTATCGCTCACAATACTTACCACATCAAAATAACGCTGCAAACCCGAGCGCCATAATTTATTCTCCTGATCCTGCAACTCTCCCTTCGTAAAGACGGCAAGTTTCAATTTCCTGCCCTCTTTCTTCTTTTCATGCAGCAGAGCCAGCGTCTCCTCTACCCCCTCCAGCGGTTTGGCATCAAGATGCAGCAGACTCTTTCCCAGCCCTATAATCTGAGCAATCACATAGGCAGAAACCTTGCCCTTACTTACCTTCACGGCATTCTCTACCAGCGAAATGGTGAAAGCCTTGCAGCCATACCCCAAGTCTGCCATATTACCACTTTCCGTCTCCAGAAGAGCGGCAGAAATTTCTTTCTCTTTTCCGTATTCAGAAAGAAGTTCGCAATATTCATGCTCCACCTCTTCGAAATATTCCTGCAATGCCCAGAGCGTATCATCGGCATCGAAGGCTATCGCCCTGATATCTTTAAATCTATCCATTTTCATGTTTGTTATGTTTTACACCTTATTATATATAGGCGTTCTGACTGCAAAGATACTACTTTCTTTCAGAAAAACAGAAGAAAAATCGTTTTTAACAAGAATGTAACATCTGTTTAAATAGCCTGTAACATTTCCTACGTACTTTTGCAGCCGAAAAGAAGGAGAAAACGGATAACTCCCGCAAATAAGGGAAAGAAATGTCCCCCACAAAGTAAACAATAACAATAAACATTAAGATAATAATGGGTACAATTTATTTATGTATTGTGATCTTCCTGCTCTGTTTAGCAGTGTTCGATCTCTTCGTAGGAGTCAGCAACGATGCTGTCAACTTCCTGCAATCTGCCATCGGAGCTAAGGTGGCTAAGTTTCGCACGGTGCTCATCATCGCATCATGCGGTGTTGTACTAGGAGCCATCATGTCATCGGGAATGATGGATATCGCCCGCCATGGTATCATGAGTCCTGACCACTTTACATTCGAAGAGGTAATGACGCTCTTCCTGGCGGTCATGGTGACTGATGTCATCATCCTGGATGTGTTCAACACCTTAGGTATGCCAACCTCTACTACCGTCTCTCTGGTATTCGAGTTGCTGGGTGGTGCTTTCATCCTCACTACATTGAAGATATATGGCGACGACAGCCTCAACTATGGCGTTTTGCTGAACAGTAACAAGGCGTTGGAGGTAATCATGGGTATCTTCTCATCTGTCATCATCGCCTTTGTGTTTGGTGCTTTCGTGATGTGGCTTTCCCGTATCATTTTCACCTTCAACTACCGCAAGCACAGCCGCTACAGTATCGCTATCTTCGGTGGTATCGCCTTTACAGCCCTCTCTTACTTCATCTTCATGAAGGGTTTGGGCAAGAGTCCTTACCTGCCTGCTGAGGTGCGCGATTACATCGACCAGAATCTCGGTTTCCTCATCTGCATCACCTTCGTGGTATCTGCTGTAGTAATGGAATTCCTGCACCTCTGCCGTGTCAACATCTTCAAGTTTACGGTGCTGATGGGTACTTTCGCCCTGGCTATGGCTTTCGCAGGTAACGACCTGGTAAACTTCATCGGTGTGCCTCTGGCTGGTCTTTCTTCTTATCAGGACTATATGGCAAATGCCAACGGTGCAGCGCCAAACCAGTTTATGATGACTTCATTGATGGAGAGTGCCAAGACAACTCCAGGCTTCCTGCTTGCTGCCGGTGCCGTGATGATTATCGCCATGGCGACATCCAAGAAGGCACAGAACGTAATCAAGACTTCTGTTGACTTGAGCCGTCAGGACGAGGGCGATGAGATGTTCGGCAGTTCTTCTGCAGCCCGCGTGATTGTACGCAACTGCCAGGCTACAGATTCATGGTTGAAGCAGTTTATGCCAAAGGCGCTGATGAACTGGATCAACAGCCGTTTCGACAAGAATAATGTTGAACTCGAGGAGAGTGCTGCTTTCGACGTGGTTCGTGCAGCCGTAAACCTGGTACTTGCTTCTATGCTGATCACCATCGGTACCAACCTGAAGTTGCCTCTCTCTACCACCTACGTTACCTTCATGGTAGCTATGGGTTCTTCACTTGCTGATAGAGCATGGAGCCGCGAGAGTGCCGTATTCCGTGTAACAGGTGTATTGAGTGTAATCGGTGGTTGGTTCATCACAGCCGGTGTAGCTTTCGCAGCCTGCGCCATTGTTTGTATCATCATGCACTTCGGTGGTGTGGGCATCCAGGCTTGCTTCATGGGCTTGGTTATCTACCTGCTCATCCGCAGCAACATCAAGTATAACAAGAAGGCTAAGGAAGAGAGCAAGAGCAGTACCTTCCAGCTGATGATGCGTTCCCGCGACCCGGAGATTGTATGGGATTTGCTTCGCCGTCAGGTTTCACGCACCCAGTCTTACGTCTGCCACTTTGCCCTGAACGAGTTCAACCAGATTATGGATGGTCTTGCTAACGAGAATACCCGCGACCTTCGTCATGCCAACAAGGATCTGAAGAAGGAACAGGATATGCTGAAGAAGTTCCGCCGTCAGGAGATGCTCGGTTTGAAGAAATCGCCTATCGAGATTGCCATCGAGCGCAACACCTGGTTCCATCTGGGTGCCAACAGCAACCAGCAGTTTATCTACTCTCTACGCCGTATGCTCGACCCAATCAAGGAACATGTTGACAACAACTTCAATCCGCTTCCTGCTGAATACACCAAGGAGTTTGCTCCTGTACGCCAGAAGATCAACGACCTGATGCGCATGAGCTGCGAACTGATAGAAACCGGCAGATATGACAGCTATCGCGAGATTCTTGCCGAGGCAGATGCCTGCAAAGACGAACTCTCTGTTCTCCGCAAGAAGCATATCGACCGCATCCAGCACATGACTGACAATACGCTGATGCAGATTTCTCTGGTTTATCTCAACGTACTGCAGGAGAGTCAGGAATTCCTGAGTGTGATGAGACATCAGTTAAGAGCTGCAAAGAAGTTTATGGAAAAGTAAATTTTCTCTGACATCTTGTCATGAAACTACTTTTTGGTATATCTGTTGCTTGATGATAGATGACAGCGGATAACAAGAGTGTTATTTCGCTATCACAATATAATCTGAAAAGGTTAGTTTCTCATAGGTTAAGATTGTTAGGTTTAGTTTTTAGAAAAAAGTTTTAGGTTTTTAGTTAGATAAGGGCTCCAAGTGCTAGTGATTAGTATTTGGAGCCATTTTTTTGCCCAAATATTTGGCTATTAGGAAGAAATGTTGTAATTTTGCAGCCGATTTCTGAAAAGAATCATCATATTCAATAACCCGAGTGCTTGGTAAACCTCGTAAAAAACAAGAAAATGGACAAGAAAAAAACTCAAGTGAGCGTGCTGTTTATGCTTTTCAGCATCCTCTTCTGCGTTTGCCTGATTGCAGCAAACGTACTCGAAACAAAGCAAATCGCCTTCGGGCCAGTTTCCCTTACCGGTGGACTTATCGTATTCCCTGTAAGCTACATCATCAATGATGTGGTATGCGAAGTATGGGGCTATCAGAAAGCGCGTCTGTTGATCTGGACCGGCTTTGCGATGAACTTCTTCTTCGTGGCGCTGGGTGCTATCTGCGATGTAATTCCAGCAGCACCTTATTGGACCAACGATGCTGGTTTTCATGCCATCTTCGGTTTGGCACCCCGCATTGCAGCAGCCTCTTTCGTAGCCTTCATCATCGGTTCATTTGCCAATGCCTATGTGATGAGCGTGATGAAAATCCGCGATGGTGGCAAGCATTTCTCTGCCCGTGCCATCCTCAGTACCATTGCAGGTGAGAGTTGCGACAGCCTTATCTTCTTCCCACTTGCCCTGGGCGGTGTGGTTCCTGCATCAGAATTGCCTTGGCTCATGCTCTGGCAGGTGATACTGAAGACAGCCTACGAGATTGTGGTATTGCCTCTGACCATCCGTGTAGTGAAATACGTGAAGAAGCATGAAGGTGAAGATGCATACGACAATAACATCTCCTACAATGTATTCAAGATTTTCAGCCTCGGCTAAAAGACATAAGTAAATAGCAAACATTAAAACATTACCAAGCGTGGATAGAAAAGAAGACGGTCTTCAGGCATTAGGTGCCAAGACTACATATAGAATGGATTATGCGCCAGAGGTGCTCGAAACTTTCGTGAACAAGCATCCTGGCAATGATTACTGGGTACGTTTCAACTGCCCTGAGTTTACATCGCTCTGCCCTATTACGGGTCAGCCAGATTTCGCAGAGATTCGCATCAGCTATATTCCTGACGTAAAGATGGTAGAGAGCAAGAGTCTGAAACTTTATCTCTTCAGTTTCCGCAATCATGGCGATTTCCATGAAGACTGCGTAAACATCATCATGAAGGATCTCATCAAACTGATGGATCCTAAATATATAGAGGTAACAGGCATCTTTACTCCTCGTGGCGGCATCAGCATCTGGCCGTATGCCAACTATGGCAAGCCAGGCACCAAATACGAGAAACTGGCAGAACAGAGATTCGCTACTCACGAATAAAAACAAGAAACCTCGGAAGATTGCTTTTATGCATCTTCCGAGGTTTTTATTGTTTATAGCTGATGAAATTATGGGAACTGAGGATAATCCTCGAAGCGAGGCTTGCGCTTCTCAAGGAACGCCTTGCCACCTTCCTGAGCCTCATCCATCGTATAATAGAGCATCGTGGCATCGCCAGCCAACTCCTGAATACCAGCCTGACCATCCAGTTCGGCATTCAAGCCAGCCTTGATCATACGGAGTGCCAGAGGCGAACGTTCCATCATGATTTCAGCCCACTCTACACAGGTATCTTCCAACTTTTCGAGAGGCACCACCTTGTTCACCATTCCCATCTCTTCAGCCTCCTTGGCAGAATACTGCTTGCAGAGGAACCAGATTTCACGAGCCTTCTTCTGACCCACCATTCTTGCCAGATAAGAAGAACCGAAACCGGCATCGAAGCTTCCTACCTTAGGACCAGTCTGTCCGAAGATGGCATTCTCTGAAGCGATGGTCAGGTCGCACATCACATGAAGCACATGACCGCCACCGATGGCATAACCATTCACCATAGCGATAACCGGCTTTGGCAGACGGCGAATCTGCATCTGCACATCGAGCACATTCAGGCGAGGCACACCGTCATTACCTACATAACCGCCTCGGCCCTTCACATGCATGTCACCTCCTGCACAGAACGCCTTATCGCCGGCACCCGTCAGAATGACCACACGGATATCCAGACAGTCGCGGCAATAGTTGAATGCCTGCGCCATCTCCCAAGTGGTCAACGGTGTGAAAGCATTACGGTAGCGCTCACGGTTGATGGTAATCTTAGCGATATGATTATACTCCTCGAAGATGATTTCCTTGAAATCAAAACCTTCTATCTTTTTCCATTCTCTCATTTTATTACTTTGAACTTTGAATTTTGAACTTTGAACTTTATGATTACTTACTATTTTATTTTTTTGACAGAACTATCAGTTATAGTTCCTTACAGGTACTCTATCAGCACTTCTGAACGGCTTCCAGCATCTCATTATCTACATCCATATCTGTGAAAACCTCCAGGAGCATCGGGTGCTCGCTCTCGGCATGAATCAATTGGCTGATGCCCTGTTCCATCTCTTCCTTTGTATGAGCTGCGAGATATTTTATGTCATTCTGACTACAGATTCCTTCAGCCGTTGCATGATGCTTTGCCATTATTATTTCTTCACGAGCCTGACTCTCCTTTAATCCCTGGAACTTGCCAAAGATGGCACCGCCACCATTATTGAGCACGATGATACGGAGCTTGCCGTTCAGATTTCTATTCCAGAGCGCATTCTGGTCATAGAAGAAACTCAGGTCGCCGAGAACGCAGTATACATGCTTATCAGACTTGTTCTTGCACATCGAGAAACCTACAGCCGTAGAAAGAGAACCTTCTATGCCGTTCACACCACGATTGCAGTAAACATGGCGGTCGGCATACAGATTCATCAACCGGATGGCAGAACTGTTGCCGGAGATGACGCTGCTCATCATACCTGGAAGGAATGTATCGAATTCGCGGTCATAGATACCATCGTCCTGAACATCTTTACCACCTAAGGTGAACGCTTTGAAATTCTGAGGCTCAACCTTCTGAAGCTGGCTGAAGAATTCCTTTACGGTAGCCAGACTGCTGAACTCAGGCTTGAAGTTCTCTTTGCGTTCATAACTTTTAGCCAACGCATCCATCCACAATTTGCGATAATCCTCCCAGTGGTTGTGCCAGCCAAAATTATCCAACCATGACATGGCATCACTGTTTGGCAAATCCATCACTTTAGTAAGATGCATGAACGTATCTTCGATATCAGCCTCTTGCGAAATTCTTATCTGCTCAACTCCTTTAAGCGAACGCAGATAAGATTTCAGCTTCTTGCTTACAATATGTCCACCTATATAAACCACCAGGTCAGGACGGAATCTTTCATCGTCCTTTATTTCATCCAGCAAATTCTCGAAAGCGCCATACAAGGTGGTTTTATTCCAATCTTCTCCCAGTTCTTCCTGAACCTTATATAGATAAGGTGGCATTGCCAGAGATTCCCATAATATAGGCATCCGGTCAATATAAGCCAACAAGTCTACATATTTTTCGGTATTGTCCAACTGGCCTATTACCAACAATGGACGTTTGGCTTTTAACACACATTCAAAAGGGGTCTCTTCAAATGTGTCAATATTTGCCCTGCAGTAAGCAACCTCTATCTTGCGCTCTACGGGCAAAGCTTCTTTCGTAAACGAATAGAAAGGCTCAGAGATAGGTACATTGATGTGTACAGGTCCCTTTACCCGCCCCATGCTTTTCAACAGCGCTTCGTTGACCAGCCGGTTGCAATACCAATGCATCTCTTCCTGCTGCTCACCTTCGAACACTTCTGGCAGAGATACTGCTTTTCTTACCATCTGCCCCAAAGCATCAGGCTGAGGAAGCGTCTGACCATCCAGCTGGTTAATCCACTGTGCCGGTCTGTCGGCAGAAATCACTATGAGCGGGATTTGCTGATAATAAGCCTCAGCTACTGCCGGATAAAGATTGAGCAATGCAGAACCCGAAGTCACACACACTACGACAGGCTGATAACCTTCAGCCATAGAAAGTCCAAGAGCTTGGAAGCCGGCACTACGTTCGTCGGTTACAGGATAGCAAGTGATGTCTTCACACTCGTTGAGATTGTGAACTATGGCTGCATTTCTGCTGCCCGGACACACCACAGCATGGCGAACACCATGCGCTACCAGTAAACTTGTCAAAATATTGACGTTTTCTTTATTGCTATACATTTCACCTTATTTTTTAGGTTGTTTTTATGTTTTCAGATTCTTGAAGAGCCTTTGTCTTTTAGCATTATAAAATCAGAAAGAATCCCTATCATTTCTCTGCAAGACCTTTACAGAACCGACAGGATGGTCTGCATCTTAGCTTCAGTTTCCTTCCACTCCTTCTCCATCTCGCTTTCCTTCAGCAATCCGCCTCCGGCATAGAGTTCGCAGGAGCCGTCATCCAGGATGTTCATGCAGCGCAGGGAAACATAGAGATGCGTCTTACCTTTCGGCGAAATCGGTCCCACAAAACCACTATAGTATTTGCGCGACTGATGTTCATGCTGCAGGATAAACCGGCGAGCTTCATCCTTCGGTATTCCGCAGACGGCAGGCGTAGGATATAAGGCATCGAGCACATCGCCCAGACGCCCCGTATCATGCAGACGGAAAGCGATGTCGGTACGGAGATGATAGAGATTGGCAGCCATCGTGGTATAAGGTCCCTTCTTCTGATATTCATCCGAAAAGACCTTGATGCAATCCTCGATATAATCGGTTACATACTGCTGTTCCTCTCTGTTCTTCTCCGACCATTCTATCCCTTCTACCGGATAATCGGCTACAGTCTTGGAAGGTTCAGCCTTTTGGGTGCCTGCCAGCGACATGGTTGCCATCTGATTCTGTTCACCTTTGAGCAGAATTTCAGGTGTAGCCATCAGCCATAAACCCGATTGGGGTGTATAAACCAAGGCTACAAAAAGACGGGGATACATCCGGCAGGTCTTCAGAAACAGAGCCTTTAAAGAGTCTGCATCCTGCACAACTGAAGCATTGGCTGTATTCTGCACAGTTGAAGTCTTGCCGGCATCTTGCACTACTGAAGTCTGGACAGATTCTAAAGGCTGCCGATTGCTCTGAATACGCAGTTTTCTTGCCAGAACAATCTTGCTGAATTTACCTTCAGAGAGCTGCCGGTGAAAGCATTCAAACTCCCTTGCATAGGCTTCAAAATTACGTCCCGACGTAGATTCTGCTACGTCACGACGTAAATCCTGCTGCGTCACGACGTAGGAAGTGCCGCATCGCGATGCATTTTCAGTCCCCTCGGCAGAGAGAAGTTTGCTTTCATCAGGATGCATCAACACCACGGGACATTCGCTGGATGGCGCGAAAGGAGCTATCACGAAACCTTCCTTGCCATTCAGTTCTGCCACAGAAGAGAGTACCTCAGGTTCTCCCTCATGCTGAGCCACATAGGTAGCATGGTGCAGATAAGGCAGACGATAATACGCAAAAGCTATCATACCTTAGTTTCTGCCCCCTTTTTCTGATTGTCTTTCTTTGGAGTGAACACATAGTTGGTTACCTGTACGGTACAGATTACCTCATCAGCCGTATTCTTGATATCCACCTGCCAGGTATGCAAGGTTCTGCCCTTGTGCACAATCTTGGCAAAGGCAGTAACTATATCGCCCTCGCTGACCGCCAGAACATGAGTACCGCTCACGTTGATACCCACGGCAATCTGTCCCGGACAGAGTGCCAGGGAACCGATACCCGCCACATTCTCGGCAAGAGCCAGAGAAGCACCTCCACTCAAGAAGCCGAAAGGTTGGCGATTACGCTCATCTACCTTCATCGTTGCCTGAAGCGTATCAGGCTCAGGGGTAGAAATGAAATGCATTCCGAGGGTCTTGGATAATCCATCAGTCTTGCTGATTCTTTTTACTAATTCATCTATGTTCATCTTATGATCTCCTATTTTTCGTATTTTGTTATTGATTCAGAGCTATTCGTTTTCTCTTCGCTCCAAAGTATGTTTCTGATAAACTCAACGCAAAGGTAAGACTTTCTTTAGAGAAAACAAAATTTATCGCACTTTTTATTTGATGAAGGGCAAACTTTACATACCTTTTCCTTTCTTTAATAATAAAAAACATAAAAAACGGCATATAGTTCAGATTTATTTTGTATTTTTGCACCAAAAATAAGAAAATAAAAGATATATCTGAATAGAATATGAACATTTTAGAGCTAAGCGAACAGGAAATCGTTCGCAGACAGAGTCTTCAGACATTGCGCGAGATGGG
>CAVHWE010000067.1:0-11331 GCA_963639495.1 bacterium
ATGAGCGTGTAATGAAACTTGTCAATGTCGTTGGCAAAGGACAGGTTTCAATGGCCAGTTTCATCGACAACATCATCAACGAGCATTTTGCCATTCATGCTGCTGAAATCAAGGCTGCGTTCGAGGAAGGCATCAAGGCATATCGCCTCTAACAATATTTTAAAAGTACGCCAATGAAAAAGAAAGACTACGGCTAAAATCTCAGCTCGCCACTGAATCCACAAGTCGGCATCATGCCGCATTAGTAAACAAAAGTATCAACCGCCAGCCGGGACCATCCAATCCCCAAGGCACAGACAAAAAACGATTTATGAACAAGAAAAACAGAATCATTCTTCTTGCTGCGATGATTGTCGCAGCCGTATCACAGACATTCGCGCAAGGCAACGGACTTGCAGGTATCAACGAGGCAACAAGCATGGTGACCTCGTATTTCGACCCGGGCACAAAACTCATCTATGCCATCGGTGCCGTGGTTGGTCTCATCGGAGGCATCAAGGTGTATGGCAAGTTCTCGTCGGGCGACCCCGACACGAGCAAGACTGCCGCAAGCTGGTTCGGAGCCTGCATCTTCCTCATCGTGAGCGCAACCATCCTCCGCTCGTTCTTCCTATAATATAATAAGGTGTAAGACTTATGGCTGACTACCCAATCAACAAGGGCATCGGTCATTCGGTTGAGTTCAAGGGACTGAAGGCACAGTACCTCTTCATCTTCGCAGGTGGGCTGCTTGCTGTCTTCTTCCTTGTGGTCGTCCTCTATATGGCAGGTGCGGACCAGCTGGTCTGCATCGGCTTGGGTCTCACGCTTGGCTCACTGCTCGTATGGATTACATTCCACCTGAACAACAAGTATGGTGAGCACGGACTGATGAAACTCCTTGCCGCCAAGAGCCATCCACGCTATATCATCAACCGAAGGAAAGCAAACCGAATGTTCAAACGTAAAAAGAAAAAAGAATGAGAAATACCAAGAAAGCAAACACTCTTGAAAGCAAGTTCCCGTTGCTTGCCGTGGAGCAAGGCTGCATCATCTCCAAGGATGCCGACATCACGGTCGCCTACGAGGTGACGCTCCCCGAAATATTCACGGTGACATCGCAGGAGTATGAGTCGGTACATGCCGCATGGTGCAAGGCTATCAAGGTGCTGCCCGACTACAGCATCGTACACAAGCAGGACTGGTTCGTGAAAGAGAACTATGCGCCGGACTTGCAGAATAGCGACATGAGCTTTCTGTCAAGAAGCTATGAGCGACACTTCAATGAGCGTCCTTACCTGCATCACCAGTGTTACCTGTTCCTCACCAAGACCACCAAGGAGCGTATGGCACACCAAAGCAATTTTTCCACTTTGTGCCGTGGGCATATCATTCCCAAGGAAATCAAGGACAAGGAAACGGTCGCAAGATTCCTCGATGCCGTGGAGCAGTTCGCAAGAATCATCAACGACTCCGGCTATATCTCCTTACGCAGACTGACGGATGATGAAATCACAGGCACGGAACGAACAACGGGACTTGTAGGCAAGTACCTCTCGCTCTCCACGGAGAACGTGCAATGTCTGGAGGATATGGAATTGTCTGCAAGTGTTATGCGTATCGGAAACAAACACCTATGCCTTCATACCTTGTCGCAAACGGAAGACCTGCCAACGGAGGTTTCTACGGACAACCGCTTTGAGCGATTGTCCACTGACCGAAGTGACTGCCGACTATCTTTTGCCGCTCCAGTTGGCTTACTGTTGTCCTGCAACCATATCTATAACCAGTATGTATTCATAGACAACAGTGACGAGACCTTGCAGAAGTTCGAGAAGACCGCCCGTAACATGCACTCGCTGTCAAGGTACAGCCGACAGAACGCCATCAACAAGGAATGGATTGACGAGTATTTGAACGAGGCTCACTCACAAGGCTTGCAGTCTGTCCGTGCCCATTTCAATGTCCTGGCATGGGGCGAGGATATGGAAGAGTTGAAGCATCTTCGCAACGACGTAGGCAGTCAGTTGGCAAGCATGGAATGTGTGCCACGCCACAATACGGTGGATTGTCCGACACTTTTCTGGGCAGCGATACCCGGCAACGAGGGTGATTTTCCGTCAGAGGAGAGTTTCCATACCTTCATTGAGCAGTCGGTGTGCCTCTTCACGGAGGAAACCAACTATATGGATTCTCCCTCACCGTTCGGCATCAAGATGGCAGACCGCATTAGTGGCAAGCCGCTGCACATTGACATCTCTGACCTGCCGATGAGAAAAGGCGTGACAACCAACCGCAACAAGTTCGTGCTCGGACCCTCGGGAAGTGGGAAGTCCTTCTTCATGAACCACCTCGTCAGACAGTATTACGAGCAAGGCACGCATGTGGTCTTGGTCGATACGGGAAACTCCTACCAGGGACTCTGCGAGATGATCAACAGAAAGACAGGCGGAAAGGACGGTATCTACTATACCTATACGGATGAGAGTCCCATCTCATTCAATCCGTTCTTCACCGAGGATAAGGTCTTTGACATCGAGAAGCGAGAGAGCATCAAGACATTGCTCCTGACGCTTTGGAAGAAGGACAACGAGCCTGCCACACGAGCGGAAGAGGTTGCCTTGTCAAATGCCGTGTCGCTCTACATCGGTAAACTGAAAGAGGAAAGCGACATCGTTCCATGCTTCAATACCTTCTATGAGTTTGTGGGAACGGAATACCGCAAGGTGCTGGAAGAAAAGAAAGTCCGTGAGAAAGATTTTGATATAGACGGATTTCTCAACGTGCTGGAACCTTACTACAAGGGTGGCGAGTATGACTATCTGCTTAACTCAGACAAGGAGCTTGACCTGCTGCATAAGAGGTTCATCGTTTTCGAGATTGACCAAATAAAAGAGCACGCCATTCTGTTTCCTGTCACGACTATCATCATCATGGAGCTGTTCATCAACAAGATGCGCCGCCTGAAAGGCATCCGCAAGATGATAGTGATAGAAGAAGCATGGAAAGCGATTGCATCGGCAAACATGGCTTCCTATATCCGCTATCTCTACAAGACGGTCAGAAAGTTCTTCGGTGAGGCGGTTGTGGTGACGCAGGAGGTTGAGGACATTGTTTCGTCAGCCATCGTGAAGGACAGCATCATCAACAACTCTGACTGCAAGATACTCCTTGACCAGAGGAAGTTCATGAACAAGTTCGAGCAGATACAGTCGTTGCTCGGATTGACGGAAAAGGAGAAGTCGCAGATTCTCTCCATCAACCAGTCCAACGACCCGTCACGTCTCTACAAGGAAGTATGGATAGGACTTGGCGGAACGCAGTCGGCAGTATATGCCACAGAGGTGTCCACCCAAGAATATCTCGCCTATACGACTGAGGAAAGTGAGAAACTGGAGGTGAGGGCATTGGCGGAGAGACTCGGTGGTGACATGGAAGCCGCCATCCGACAGCTTGCAGAGGACAAACAAGAGAACAAATGAAATTCATTATCCACTTAATCCAAAAGTAAAAATGAGAACAAAAGTAATCATGACAATCTGCCTGTTCCTGCTGATGGTAGGAAAGGCAAGCGCACAGTGGTCTGTCATAGATCCTACCAACATTGCGCAGAGTATCATCAACTCGTCCAACAACATCGTCCACACGTCTTCGACGGCTCAGAACATGATCAACAACTTCAAGGAGACCGTGAAGATTTACGAGCAGGGCAAGAAGTACTACGATGCACTGAAGTCGGTGAACAACCTCGTCAAGGACGCACGCAAGGTGCAGCAGACCATCCTCATGGTGGGTGACATCACAGACATCTACATCAACAACTATCAGAAGATGATGCACGATGACAATTTTTCCGTGGAGGAACTCTCTGCCATCGGCTTCGGCTACACCAAACTGCTGGAGGAAAGCAACGATGTGCTGACAGAACTGAAGAACGTGGTGAATATCACGACCCTTTCCATGACGGACAAGGAGCGAATGGACGTGGTGGAACGCTGCTACTCGAAGATGAAGCGTTACCGCAATCTCGTGAGCTACTACACCAACAAGAACATTTCCGTGAGTTATCTGCGTGCCAAGAAGAAAAACGACCTCGACCGCATCATGGGACTCTACGGCAAGTCGAACGAGAAATACTGGTAGCCTATGGATTTCGAGAATCTTCACCAGATACTGCGTTCCCTGTATGACGAGATGATGCCGCTGTGTTCCGACATGACGGACATCGCCAAGGGACTTGCAGGACTTGGGGCGCTGTTCTATGTCGCCCTGAGGGTTTGGCAGTCACTGTCAAGGGCAGAGCCGATAGACGTATTTCCGCTGCTCCGTCCGTTTGCCATCGGACTTGCCATCATGTTCTTCCCGACCATCGTGCTCGGTACGCTCAACAGCGTGATGAGTCCCATCGTGCAAGGTACACATTCCATGTTGGAGACGCAGACCTTCGACATGAATGAATACCGGGCGCAGAAAGACAAACTGGAGTATGAGGCGATGAAACGCAATCCGGAAACTGCATACCTTGTGAGCAACGAGGAGTTTGACAAGCAGCTTGACGAACTCGGCTGGTCACCCGGCGACGTGGTGACAATGGCAGGAATGTATGTGGAGCGTGGCATGTACAGCATGAAAAAGAGCATCCGTGATTTCTTCCGTGAACTGCTGGAGCTGCTGTTCCAAGCCGCTGCACTGGTCATAGACGTGCTGAGGACATTCTTCCTCATCGTCCTGTCCATCCTCGGACCGCTTTGTTTCGCCATATCGGTATGGGACGGATTCCAGTCCACGTTGACGCAATGGTTCTGCAGGTACATACAGATTTATCTCTGGCTACCCGTTTCGGACTTGTTCAGTACCATCCTTGCCAAGATACAGGTGCTGATGCTGCAAAACGACATCGAGGCATTGCAGAACGACCCGAATTTTTCCATTGAAGCAAGCAACGGTGTTTACATCGTTTTCCTCATCATCGGAATCATCGGTTACTTCACCATACCGACTGTGTCGGGATGGATCATACAGGCAGGTGGCGGCATCGGCAACTACAACCGGAACGTGAATACGGCTGGCTCACTGGGCGGAAGCATCGCAGGAGCAACGGCTGGAAATGTGGCAGGACGTGCCGGAAGGCTCATCAAGAGCGGATTTAAGAAAATATAGTCATTCATGAACAATACAACGAAAAGAAAAATGGAATTCAAGTCATTGAAGAATATCGAGACCTCGTTCAGACAGATACGCCTGTTCTGCATCGTCCTCGTCATCGGTTGCGCTGTTGTTGCAATATGCTCGGTGGTGTTCGCATTCAGATTTGCGGAGAAGCAACGCGAGAAGATATACGTCCTTGACGGAGGCAAGTCGCTGATGCTCGCCCTCTCGCAAGACCTCTCACAGAACAGACCTGCCGAGGCAAGGGAACACGTGAGACGCTTTCATGAGCTGTTCTTCACGCTATCACCGGAGAAGAGCGCCATCGAGCACAATGTGAAACGAGCCTTGCTGCTGGCTGACAAGAGCGCATACAACTATTACCAGGACTTTGCGGAGAAAGGTTTTTATAACCGACTCATTGCAGGAAACATCAACCAGTCGCTGCAAGTTGACAGCGTGGTCTGTAACTTTGATAACTACCCTTATCAAGCCAAGACCTACGCACGGCAGGTGATACTCCGAGAGAGCAACGTGACGGAGAGAAGTCTTATCACCATATGCAGGTTAGTGAACGCCACACGCTCCGACGACAACCCGAATGGTTTTACCATTGAAGGTTTCACCATTGTGGAGAACAGGGACATCAGTACAGTAGAACGATAAAAATAGCAAGAATGGAAAATCCGATTAAGACAATCCAAGAAAAGGTGAATGGCATGAAGGGAAGACTGCGTGACAGGCTGGATTCCCTTCCGCCAAGGGTAAGACTGAAAGTCGTGCTCGTCATGTTCGGCTTGTTTGCCCTCTGTAGCCTTTACATGATAGGTTCAGCCATCATCAACTTTGGAAACGGCAAGACTTCTAATATAGAGGTTGAGCATATTGAGAGTGTAAAGTTGCCCACCGACAAGGGGCAGCAAGTGAACAACCTGAATGAATTGATACATGGAGAAAGAGAAGAATGACAAGATGGAACCAGCTAAGGCTCCAAAGGAAAAGAAGCCTTTGACAGAGGAACAGCGTATCAAGCGTAACAAGATGATTGCCATACCGTGCATGTGTCTCGTCTGTGCATTGGTGTTATGGCTTATCTTCAAACCGTCGGCATCAGAGGGTGAGAAAGGCAGCAAGGGATTCAACATGGAAATGCCCGATGCGGAGAAGACAGATGTGGAAGCAGACAAGCGCAAGGCATACTCCAAGGAGGATCTTGCCAACAAGCAAAAGGAGAAAGGCAGAGCCATGAGCACCCTTGGGGAGTATATGCCAAGCATGGACTCCACGGCATCGGGGCAGGACAAGGACTTTGACCTGATGCAGTCTGGGCAGCAGCCAACAAAAGCGGAAAGACAGGAGGCGGATGCCATCCGCTCGTCTGCCGAGGCATACCAAACCTTGAACACGACCTTGGGCGGTTTCTATGAACAGCCACAGCAAGGGGGAAGCAGCGAAGATGCTGAGTTGAGGAAACGTCTTGATGAGCTGGAGGCAAGCATGATGCAGCAGGAAAACAAGCGTTCCAATATGGACGAGCAAGTTGCCCTTATGGAGAAGTCCTATCAACTTGCGGCAAAGTACATGCCTGGTGGAAATGTCAATGCGGCAAGTCCTTCATCAGCAGAAACAGCAACAGAGGAAAACAAGGAAGCTGTCACCAAGGGCAAGAAAGCCAAGGTTTCCCCTGTAAGGCAAGTGCAAAGGCGTGTGGTCTCGTCTTTGACCCGCTCCATGAGTAACGAGGAGTTTGTCGCCTCTTACTCGGAAAAGGCTTCGGCAAGGTTCAATACCGCCATCGGAAGAGGTGGTATTTCCGACAGAAACACGATTTCTGCCTGCATCCATGGTAACCAAACCATAACGGACGGACAGGCTGTAAGGTTGAGACTGCTGGAAGCCATGCGTGTCGGCAATAGGGAGATACCACGAAATTCTGTCATTGTCGGAGTGGCACGATTGCAAGGCGAAAGGCTTGCCATAGCCTTGAAGTCCATTGAGCACAACGGCATGATTATCCCGATAGAGCTTGCCGTCTATGACAATGACGGTCAGGAGGGCATCTTCATCCCGAAGTCGATGGAGGTTGACGCAGCCAAGGAAGTCGGTGCCAACATGGGAAGCTCGCTGAACAGCAGCATCAACATTTCCTCCAATGCCGGTGCACAACTTGCCTCCGACTTGGGAAAAGGTGTCATACAAGGCGTGTCACAGTATATCTCCAAGAAGATGCGTACTGTCAAGATATACCTGAAGGCTGGCTACAGGGTCATGCTTTACCAAAAGGAAGATTAGCCGAAAGGCAACAACATTTATACCACTTAATCCAAAAGTTTAATTAAAAGCAAACCAAAATGAAAAAGACAACAATCATGTTCGCCCTTATGCTGGGCGTAGCCTGCACTGCTTCAGCGCAGAAGACAGGCAAGAAAAAAGCGCAGAAGTCTGTAAAGACCGAGCAAGTAAGCACTGTTTCTTCCGACCAGGAAGAGAAACTGACCTTGACTAAGGAGGTGTATCCACAGAAGGAAGAGAACAGCAACCTCTATCATGGCTTGACCAAGAAGCTGACCTTCGACCGCATGATTCCACCTCATGGTTTGGAAGTGACTTACGACAAGACGGTTCATATTCTCTTTCCTGCCTCTGTCAAGTACGTTGACTTGGGATCAGAGGATTTGATAGCTGGCAAGGCGGACGGTGCGGAGAATGTTATCCGTGTGAAAGCAGCCGTGAAGAATTTCAAGAAAGAGACCAATATGAGCGTTATCACGGAGGATGGTTCATTCTACACATTCAATGTGAAGTATGCCAAGGAACCGCTCATGCTCAATATCGAGATGGCGGACTTCATCCATGACGGTGAGGCGGTGAACCGCCCGAACAATGCGCAGGAGATTTATCTCAAGGAGTTGGGCAAGGAAAGTCCCATGCTGGTACACCTCATCATGAAGTCCATCCACAAGGAGAACAAGCGCAAGGTGAAGCACATCGGCAGCAAGCGTTTCGGAATCCAGTACCTTTTGAAGGGCATCTATGTACACAGCGACTTGCTGTATTTCCACACGGAAATCAAGAACCAGAGCAACGTGCCGTTTGACGTGGACTATATCACGTTCAAGGTGGTGGACAAGAAGGTGGCAAAAAGAACCGCCATTCAGGAGCAGGTGCTTCTTCCTGTCCGTGCCTACAACTATGTGGTGCGTGTGGCTGGCAAGAAAACGGAGCAGACGGTGTTCTGCTTGCCGAAGTTTACCATTCCAGACGACAAGGAACTTGTCGTGGAGATGAACGAGAAGGAAGGCGGTCGCCATCAGTCGTTTGTCGTGGAGAACAGCGACTTGGTGCGAGCTTTGACAATCAACGAACTTAGCGTGAAGTAACGGATGAAAAGAAGAAACATTGCAATCATGGCGATGCTTGCCCTCACCGCAGGGCAGGCATTCGCCCAAAGATGTCTTCCTCAGATGAAAGGCATTGAGGTGAAGGTCGGCATGGCTGACGGAGTGTATAACGGCAAGAAGTCCTGCAAGGCTGGCTATTACGCAGGTTTCGGACTTTCAAGCTATACCAAGGGTGGTGACAAGTGGACGTATGGGGCGGAATATCTGCAAGTAAATCTGCCTTACCGTGAAACTTCCGTTCCAATAGCACAAATGACGGGCGAGTTCGGTTATTCCTACAACTTCCTTTCCGACAACAGTAAGACGGTGCTGTTCTATATCGGAGGTACGGCACTGGCTGGCTATGAGTCCGTAAACTGGGGCAAGAGAACCATGTCGGACGGAGCGACCTTGCAGAACAAGGGAGCGTTTATCTATGGCGGTGCCGTGGCATTGGAAACGGAAATATACCTGTCGGATATGGTTGCTTTGACCGCTTCCGTTAAGGAAAGGCTTGTTTGGGGCAACAGCACGGGACATTTCCACACGCAGTTTGGCATCGGCATGAAGTTCATCATCAACTAAAACAGTGAGCCTATGGACATCAATGAAATCAAGCAAGTGCCTATCGTGGACTTTCTCTATATTCTCGGCATTGAGCCTGTCAAGCACAAGGCTTCGGGACTTTGGTATCATGCGCCATACCGCAATGACCGCAATCCTTCGCTTCGGGTATCACCGGACAAGAATGTCTGGTATGATTATGGCATCGCCAGAGGTGGTGACATCTTCAACCTCGCAGGGGAGTTCATCAACAGCAATGAGTTTGTGGCACAAGCCAAGTTCATATCTGAAACGCTTGGTGGCAGCTTCCCGACATCGTTTCCGCATTATCAAAGAATAGCGGAAAAGGCTGTGAAGGCGAAAGGCAATCCCTTTAGTGATATTGTGGAAAAGCCATTGAGCCATCCTGCACTTCGGCAATACTTGCGTGAGCGTGGCATATCGGCTGACGTGGCGAGCCGTTTCTGCTGTCAGGTGGAATACCGATACAATGGCAAACAGTTCTTTGCTGTCGGATTCAAGAACAACAGCGGTGGCTACGAGATACGCAACCGCTTCTTCAAAGGTTGCGTGTCGCCAAAGGACATCACACTCATTGGCAGGAACAGCAACGTCTGCCATCTGTACGAGGGTTTTATGGATTTCCTCTCTGCCGTAATTCTCGGCATAGGTCGTGGTGAGGATCATATTGTCCTCAACTCGGTGGCGAATATGCAAAAGGTGCATCATCTTTTAGATGGCTATGCACAAGTGTACTGTCACTTGGACAATGACGAAGCTGGCGAGAATGCCTGTGTAGAATTGCAAAAGCGATATGGCGATAAGGTCATTGACCATTCGCATCTATACACAGGTTACAAGGACTTGAACGAGTACCTGATGAGCCATAAGACAAGAAAGTAACAATCATTCAAAAACATCAAGACAATGAAGAAGAACAATAAAATCAAGAAATCAGTGAGCGTATTGGCATTCCTTTTCGTGTGTGCCTTGTCGGTAATCCTTTCATCGTGCAGCGATGAGCTGGACATTCAGCAGTCGTATCCTTTCAAGGTGGAGACGATGCCTGTGCCAAAGGACATTGTGCGTGGACAGACCGTTGAAATCCGCTGCGAGTTGAAGGCGGAGGGCAAGTTTGACGGCACCATCTATACCATCCGCTATTTTCAGCATGACGGAAAAGGCTCGCTGAGAATGGAGAACGGAACGGTGTTCCAGCCAAACGACCGCTATCTGTTGGAGAACGAGAAGTTCCGTCTTTACTATACATCGGCAAGTACGGAGACACAGACGCTGACAGTGGTGGTAGAGGACAACTTCGGCAAGTCATACGAAATGGAGTTCAGTTTCAACGATACTGATGAGGAGGAAGAGTTTGCGAGAAGTGCCAACAAACTCGGTAGCGTATGAGGTTGATGATATTGTTAGCCTTGCTTCTTGTGTCGGGCAGCTTGTCTGCCCAGACGCAAGGGGCGATAAAACGAGTTCGTCATGTGTCACGTTTTGAGTTGGCTGTCGCCTGCATCAAGAAGTACGAGGGTCTGCACGGACCGAAGCACCATCCTTATGTCGGATATGGACACAAGCTGTTGCCTGGCGAGAAGTTTTCTCCAAGAATGACGGAACGGCAAGCCGATGCCTTGCTGCGCTCTGACCTCAGAAAGCTCTGCGCCATGTTCCGTGGTTTCGGTCGTGACTCGCTGCTCTTGGCTGCACTTGCCTACAATGTGGGGTGTGGAAAGGTGATGAAAAGCCGGATGTATGCCAAGATGCGAAGTGGCAACAGAAACATCTATCGTGACTATGTGGACTTCAAAAGGTGGAACGGAAAGATAGTGCCTTCCATCGAGCGAAGAAGAAAAATGGAGTATCTGCTCTTGTTTACTCCATAGAATAAGGTTTTATAAAATAGGACAGTCCTTTTGATTGGGGGCTGTCCTTTGTTCTTTGCAAGCATCGCAGATAAGGAAAAGACGGTTTCTTTGCCACTTTCTTTTCCGCTCCTCGGCTCATGATTCCTAAGACATCACCAAATTTTTGAGAGTTTTTTTGTGTTAAAATAAGCAAAACACCCCCCAACAAGCATATAGGCATACCTACCCCTGTAGCAGAAGAAGGCATTTTTGACTTTTCTGTTACAAAAAAAACGACACAGAACTCTTTCTTTTAATAGCTTTTTGCTCGATTCCTAATTAGTTATCCGTGTCTGTCCTCACAAGACTATAAGAGACAATGGTACATTGTCATAGTTCACTTGCTT
>CAVHWE010000068.1:0-11317 GCA_963639495.1 bacterium
TCCAACATCTTCTTTACTCGCTTCATCTGAAGTTCTACAACCTCGGCAATCTGCTCCTGGGTCAACGGCTTGAAGGTAATGATATCATCAATACGGTTCAGGAATTCAGGACGGAAGGTCTTGTGCAACATCTCACGGCTTGCGTTGGAAGTCATGATGATGATGGTGTTCTTGAAGTTGACTACACGCCCCTTGTTGTCAGTCAGACGGCCATCGTCCAATACCTGCAACAGGGTATTGAATACATCAGGATGCGCCTTCTCAATCTCATCGAAGAGAACCACACTGTATGGTTTGCGGCGTACAGCCTCGGTCAACTGACCACCTTCATCGTAGCCTACATACCCTGGAGGCGCACCGATCAGACGGGTTACGCTAAACTTCTCCTGATATTCACTCATATCAATTCGGGTCATCATCGACTCGTCATTGAACAGATACTCAGCCAGCGCCTTGGCAAGTTCCGTCTTACCTACACCGGTAGTACCGAGGAAGATGAAGCTGGCGATAGGACGCTTAGGATCCTGCAAACCGGCACGGCTGCGGCGAACGGCATCACTTACAGCGGTGATAGCCTCGTCCTGTCCGATGACTCTCTTGTGGAGTTCTTCCTCCAGATGGAGCAGTTTCTCACGCTCGCTCTGCATCATACGGCTTACTGGTATTCCGGTCCAGCGGCTTACAACCTCAGCGATATCATCAGCAGTAACTTCCTCTCTGACCATCGCTGCGCCACCCTGTGTACTCTTCAGCTGCTCCTGAATCTTCTTGATGTCATCCTCGAGCGCCTTCAGTTTAGAATAGCGGATTTCAGCTACGCGTTCGTAATTGCCTTCGCGCTCCATGCGTTCAGCCTCAAACTTCAGGTTTTCTATCTCCTGCTTATCCTGCTGAATCTTGTTGACGAGCGCTTTTTCGCCTTCCCATTTAGCACGGAAGTCATGTTCCTGATCCTTCAATTCTGCAATTTCCTTATCCAACTGCTGAATCTTAGGCTGGTCATTCTCGCGCTTGATGGCCTCACGCTCAATCTCCAACTGCTTCAAGTGGCGGGTAATCTCATCCAGTTCTTCTGGTACAGAGTCACGCTCCATTCTCAGTTTGGCTGCTGCCTCATCCATCAGGTCGATAGCCTTGTCAGGGAGGAATCTGTCAGAGATGTATCTCTCTGATAATTTGACGGCTGCGATGCAGGCATCATCCTGAATACGTACCTTATGATGGTTCTCGTAGCGCTCCTTGATACCACGGAGGATACTGATGGCGTCTACCTCGTCAGGCTCATTGACCATGACGGTCTGGAAACGGCGTTCCAGCGCCTTATCCTTCTCGAAGTACTTCTGATACTCGTTGAGGGTAGTAGCACCGATGGCTCTCAGTTCACCACGAGCCAGGGCTGGCTTCAGAATGTTGGCTGCATCCATGGCACCCTCGCCACCGCCTGCACCTACCAGGGTGTGAATCTCATCGATGAAGAGGATAATCTGACCGTTGGCGTTGGTTACCTCTTTGATGACGCTCTTCAGACGCTCCTCGAACTCACCCTTATATTTGGCACCGGCTACCAGCGCACCCATATCGAGAGAATAGAGTTGCTTGTTCTTCAGATTCTCTGGTACATCGCCACGCACGATACGCTCGGCAAGACCTTCTACGATGGCAGTCTTACCTGTACCAGGCTCACCTATCAGAATAGGGTTGTTCTTGGTTCTTCGTGACAGAATCTGGAGCACTCTTCTTATTTCCTCATCACGTCCGATAACTGGGTCCAGCTTGCCGCTTCTTGCCTGTTCTACAAGGTTTTTCGCATATTTCTCCAAACTCTGATAGTTGTCATCAGCGCTTTGTGATTTTACGTTCTGTCCCTGTCTCAGTGCCTGAATGGCAGCGAGCATATCTTTAGCATTTGCACCAGCATCCTTCAGAATACGTGCAGCAGTAGAGTTGCCCTGAACGATAGCCAACAGAATAGGCTCTACGCTAACGAACTCGTCGCCCATTTTCTTGGCGGTATCTTCGGCATTCATCAGTATCTGGTTAGTCTCGTTGCTGAGGTACGGCTGACCGCCGCCCTGCACACGAGGCAGATGTTGCATCTCCTGACGCAAGAGCATGGCGATTTGCTGTCCGTTCATGCCCAACTTCTGGAAGATGTAGTTGGTCACATCGGTAGCCTTTTCAAGAATACCGCTAAGCAGATGCACCGGTTCGATGGTTTGCTGACCATTTCGCTGCGCAATGTTTACGGCTTCCTGTACCGCCTCCTGCGCCTTGATTGTAAATTTGTCGAATGTCATATTAATATCTCCTTTCTTATATTATATATTCATATTTCTGTTATTTGGATGAGCGCCGGAAACTTCTCTTTGGAAACTTCCCGGTGCGTTCCTCCCATCCTTTAGCGAAACTTATGCCTATTCGTTGAAAATCAATGGTTTACTGACAATCTGTCTTGTTTCGGGTAGATAAAATATAGAAATAAGAGATATTTCCGGACAGAATGACAGAAGAAGGCGGTTTGAGTACGGGCTGAAGGCCCAGGCTCCTTTCAGGGCGTGTGGGGCTTACATGCCAAACTTGAGTTGCTTATTTCTTGATTTCTCTCAATTATCTTTTAAATATCCTTTAAATAATGCTATTTTATGGGGGGAAATGTTGTGTAATCAAAATAATCTTCGTACCTTTGCACCATCATAAATTATAATTTATAAGTTCAATGGCTGAAACAAAGAAAATCAAGACAGCGTTGGTGTCTGTCTTCCACAAGGATGGCTTGGACGAATTGCTCGCCAAGTTGAATGAAGAGGGTGTAAAGTTCCTGAGTACTGGTGGTACCCAGAAGTTTATCGAATCTTTGGGTTATGAATGCGAGAAAGTTGAGGAGGTCACTACCTATCCATCTATCTTGGGTGGTCGCGTAAAGACTCTTCATCCTAAAATATTTGGAGGTATCTTGGCTCGCCGTGACAACGAGGGTGACCAGGAGCAGATGAAGGAATACGAAATCCCTTCAATCGATCTCGTCATCGTAGACTTGTATCCTTTCGAGCAGACTGTAGCTAGCGGTGCTAGCGATGCTGATATCATCGAGAAAATCGATATTGGCGGTATCTCTTTGATTCGTGCAGGTGCCAAAAACTTCAAGGACGTGGTTATCGTTCCTAGCAAGGCAGAATACGGCGTATTGCTCGATATCCTGAAGAAGAAGGGTGCTGAGACTGATATCGAAGACCGCAAGATGTTTGCAGAGCGTGCATTCGGTGTAAGCTCTCACTACGATACTGCAATCCATGCATGGTTTGCTAAGTAAACTCTCGGAAAAATAAAGTAGTTAAGGAGTTAAGAAGTGGAAGAAGTCAGGACAAGTGTCTGCGGGGATTCTATCCCCGGTATATGACAGACTGTTGCCGTGGCTTCTATGCTCCTTTAACTCCTTAACTCCTTAAATAAAAAAGAAAATTTTAAGCTTAAAATAATATAGATTTTAGAAACAAAATGGGATTTTTTTCATTTATTCAGGAAATCGCAATGGACTTGGGTACAGCCAATACCATCATTATCAGTGATGATAAGATTGTAGTGGATGAACCTTCTGTTGTAGCCCTTGACCGCCGTACCGACAAGATGATTGCTGTGGGCGAGAAGGCTAAGATGATGTACGAGAAGACTCATGATAATATCCGTACTATCAGACCATTGCGTGATGGCGTGATTGCCGACTTTACTGCCTGTGAGCAGATGATGCGTGGATTGATTAAGATGGTTCATACAGGTAGCCGTCTCTTCTCTCCTTCACTCCGTATGGTTATCGGTGTACCTTCTGGTTCTACCGAGGTTGAGCTTCGTGCAGTGCGCGACTCTGCCGAGCATGCAGACGGACGTGATGTATATTTGATTTTTGAGCCAATGGCTGCCGCTATCGGTATCGGTATCGATGTTGAGGCTCCAGAGGGTAATATGATTGTTGATATAGGTGGTGGTTCTACCGAAATCGCTGTCATCTCATTGGGTGGTATCGTATCGAACAACTCAATCCGTACAGCCGGTGACGACCTTACTGCCGATATCCAGGAATATATGAGCCGTCAGCACAACGTGAAGGTTTCTGAGCGTATGGCTGAGCGTATCAAGATTCATGTGGGTTCAGCTCTGACCGATCTGGGTGATGAGGCTCCAGAAGATTTCATCGTACATGGTCCTAACCGTATTACAGCGTTGCCTATGGAGGTGCCTGTATGCTACCAGGAGATTGCTCACTGCCTGGATAAGACAGTGGCTAAGATAGAGAACGCAGTACTCTCAGCATTGGAGAACACACCTCCTGAGCTTTATGCCGATATCGTGAAGAATGGTATCTGGCTCTCTGGTGGTGGTGCTTTGCTCCGTGGTCTCGACAAGCGTTTGCAGGATAAGATCAATATCCCATTCCACATCGCAGAAGATCCATTGCACAGTGTTGCAAAGGGTGCTGGTATTGCGTTGAAGAATGTAGACCGATTCTCATTCTTGATGAGATAATCAGAACTTATTCTAATATTAAGAATAAAGTATGCGCAACCTTTTAGAGTTTTTAGCGAAATACAACCATTGGTTTGTCTTCCTGATTCTTGAGGTGGTGAGTATGGTGCTGTTGTTTCAGTATAACAGCTATCAGGGCAGTGCCTGGTTCTCCTCGGCCAATGCCGTAACGGGTAAGTTGTATGAATGGGATGCGAATGTGGAAACATTCTTCTCGCTTACCAAGGTGAACCAGGAACTGACACAGCGCAATGCGTATCTCGAACAGGAGGTGCAGAAACTTTCCGACAGTCTCGTGAGTGTGACCAAGGATAGCAGCATCTACCATCGTGATCAGTTTGCATTGCTGAGAAACTATCGTCTGATTCCGGCTAAGGTGGTGGCGAATAGTATCGATAAACCCGGCAACCTGATGACAATTGACAAGGGTAGTGCGGATGGCATCCACAAGGATATGGGTGTCATCAGCGGTACTGGTGTGGTGGGTATCGTGTATCTGGTGGCAGAACATTACGCTATCGTGATTCCGGTATTGAACACGAAGTCGAACATCAGTTGTATGATTCAGAATAGAGGCTATTTTGGCTATCTGCGCTGGAAGGGTGGTGTGTCTGACCTTGCCTATCTGGAAGAGGTGCCACGTCATGCTCACTTCAAATTGGGTGACTATGTGGTAACGAGTGGCTATTCTGCTGTATTCCCTCCTGGAGTGAGAGTGGGCAGAATATTGCACGTGTTCAACTCTGCCGATGGTCTGTCGTATCGCGTACAACTTCGCCTCTCTACCGATTTTGCCCGTCTGCGTGATGTGTGTGTAATTGATGATACCGCCATGAAAGAGCGTTTGGAGATTATGCGTGCAGCAGAGGATAGCATCGGATCAAATGGAGACAATAATCAATAATGACGTATAGTAAGAGGATATAAAAAGCAATGAGTATAGATTTAGTGAAAAGACTAGCTACCTTTGTGGTGCTCGTGCTGGTGCAGGGATTGGTGTTTAATCATATTCATCTATTCAATTGTGCCACCCCCTTGCTGTATATCATTATGGTACTGCATTTCCGCCGCAACCATCCTAAATGGGCGGTGTTATTGTGGTGCTTTATGATGGGGCTTTGTGTGGACGTATTTGCCAATACGCCAGGTGTTGCAGCAGCTTCGATGACTGCCGTAGGACTGCTACAACCTTATTTGTTTGAACTTTTCGTACCGCGTGACAGCGCCGACGATCTGGAACCGTCCATGCGTTCTATCGGCGTAGGTGCATATTGCTGGTACGTATTCTTCATCATTCTCGTTTATAATCTATTGTTCTTTACACTCGAAACATTCAATTTCTTTAATTGGGTTCACTGGTTGGAATGTATAGGCGGAAGTACGGTTATCACTTATATATTGGTGATGGCGACAGAAAGTTTCAGAAAGTAAGATTCCGGATAAGTGATGAGAGAGAAAAGAACACGATTTTTAGTTTGCTATATATAATAAGGTATGTTGGATTACAATCTTGAAAAACGTAGATTCGTTATCGGTGGAGTGGCCATAGCTATTGTGGTCATTTACATGATTCGTCTGTTTACGCTTCAGATTATGAGCGACGACTACAAGAAGAATGCCGACAGTAATGCCTTCTTGAAGCGTATTGAGTTTCCCGCCCGTGGTGCCATTTACGACCGTAATGGTAAGCTGCTGGTGTATAATCAGCCGTCTTACGACCTGATGGTGGTGATGAACGAAGAGAGCGGCAGGCTTGATACGATGGATTTCTGTAATTCGCTGGGTATCACGAAAGAGTTTTTTATCAAGCGAATGAACGATATCAAGGACCGTTCTAAGAACCCGGGCTATTCGCGCTATACCCAACAGCTTTTTATGGGACAGCTGAGCGACAGAGATTTCAGTGTGTTCCAGGAGAAGATGTTCCGATTCCCCGGTTTCTATGTCCAGAAACGTACCGTCAGAGAATATACTTACCCTTATGCAGCCCATGTGCTGGGTGATGTGGGTGAGGTTTCGCCAAGCGATATTGAAGATGATGACTACTACCAGGCTGGTGACTATATCGGAAAACTGGGTATCGAGAAGTTTTATGAGAAGCAGCTGCGTGGTGAGAAGGGTGTGAAGATTATGCTGAGAGATGCCCACGGAAGAATACAGGGTAGCTATCAGAATGGTAAACTCGACCGGAAACCTGTGGCTGGAAAGGACTTGACGCTGGGATTGGATGTCAAGTTGCAAGCCTTGGGCGAACGTCTGCTGCAGGGTAAAATCGGCAGTATCGTAGCCATCGATCCTAAAACGGGCGATGTGCTGGCTATGGTTTCTTCTCCTTCTTACGATCCGAGACGTCTGGTAGGCAGAAACCGCGGTAAGATGCACAAGTGGCTCTCGCATAATCCTTGGAAACCGCTCCTGAACCGTAGTATTCAGGGTCAGTATCCTCCGGGTTCTACCTTTAAGACTACCCAGGCGCTGACCTATCTTACCGAAGGTATCATCACACCGGGAACAGCATTCCCGTGTAATCACGGTTTCTCTTATAAGGGTCTGCATGTAGGCTGTCATGGTCACCCGTCGCCTATTGCGCTGGTTGATGCCATCAGTACCTCCTGTAACGGTTACTTCTGTTGGGGTCTTTACTATATGATAGGTAACCGCAAGAAGTATGGCAGCGTACAGAATGCGATGACCGTATGGAAAGATTATATGGTGAGCATGGGCTTCGGCTATAAGTTGGGACTTGACTTGCCAGGCGAGAAACGCGGTCTGATTCCGAATGCACAGTTCTATGATAAGGCTTATAAAGGTTCATGGAACGGACTGACGATTATCAGTATTTCTATCGGACAGGGTGAGGTTAACCTCACGCCGTTGCAGATAGCTAACCTGGGTGCTACCATTGCCAACAGGGGATACTATTATGTGCCTCATGTAGTGAGAAAGGTGAAGGGTGAACCGCTTGATACGCTCTATACCCGACGCCATTATACCAAGGCTTCCCGACGGGCTTACGACTATGTGGTAGCCGGTATGAGAAGTTCGGCGCTGAAGGGAACCTGTAAGCTGCTCGGCCGCTACGATTTCGAAGCTTGCGGCAAGACGGGTACGGCGCAGAACCGTGGCCACGACCACTCTGTATTCATGGGCTTTGCTCCGATGAACAACCCGAAGATTGCCATTGCCGTGTATGTTGAGAATGGTGGTTGGGGTGCTGATTATGGTGTCCCTATCGGCGGTCTGATGATGGAACAGTATCTGAAGGGTAAGTTATCTCCTGATTCAGAGCGTAGGGCAGCAGAGATGCAGGCCCGCAGAATCGCCTACGGATTAAGCAGTAGATAGTTTTCAGTTAATAGTTTATAGTTGATAGTTTATAGATTATGAGCGATAATAAACAACCTAGTGTGCTTGCTTCACTTGACTGGTGGACGATAGGCATTTATCTGGCACTCCTCATCTTCGGATGGGTGAGCGTCTGTGGAGCCAGCTACAACTATGGTGACAATGAGATATTCAGTCTGGGTGCCCGTTCGGGTATGCAGATTATATGGATTGGCACATCCATAGCACTGGGATTGGTAATCCTGCTGCTTGATGACCGGTTTTACGATACCTTCTCGTATGTCATCTATGGCATCCTGATACTCTTGCTCTTTGCTACGATATTCAATCCGCATAGCATCAAGGGTTCCCACTCCTGGCTGGTGCTGGGACCGCTCCGACTTCAACCGGCTGAGTTCGGTAAGTTTGCTACGGCACTGGCGGTAGCCAAGTTTATGTCAAGCTATGGTTTCAGTATGCAGAACCTGAAGCATTTCATGGCAGCAGTAGGCATCATCGTTCTGCCGATGCTCTGTATCGTAGGTCAGCGCGAAACGGGTTCAGCCTTGGTTTATCTTTCATTCTTCCTCATGCTTTACCGCGAAGGAATGCCGGGTGCCATTCTCTTTACCGGAGTGTCGATGGTGGCTTACTTTGTCTTGGGTGTGAAGTATGAGAATGTAATGATGTGGGATACCTATACTTCTGTGGGTAAGTTTGTCGTGCTTTTGCTGGTACAGATTTTTACCGCGGGCATGGTTAACTCTTATACGGGCGATAAGAAACAGGCACTGCTTCTCTTGGCTTATTCGGTAGGCATTACGCTGCTCTTCGTGCTCTTTTCCACCTATGTCATTCCGTTCGATATTGTGTGGGTCCAGCTCTTCCTGTGTGCCATGATGATTGGATTCCTGGTGTATCAGGGTCTGAGAACCCGGTTCCGGAATTACTTCCTCATTTCGATCTTCTCGTTGGGAAGTATCGCTTTTTTCTATTCAGCCGATTATGTGTTGAATCATGTGATGGAACCTCATCAGCGAGTGCGTATCAATGTATTGTTGGGACTGGATGAAGATTTGGCTGGTGCGGGATATAATGTGCATCAGAGTGAGATTGCCATTGGTTCTGGTGGACTTCAGGGAAAAGGTTTCCTGAATGGTACGCAGACCAAACTGAAGTTCGTGCCAGAGCAGGATACAGACTTTATCTTCTGTACGGTAGGCGAGGAGGAAGGTTTCCTCGGTTCGGCTGGTGTGCTGCTGCTTTTCCTGGCTTTGATATTGCGGTTGATGCATCTGGCTGAGCGGCAACCTTATAAGTTCGGGCGTATCTACGGATATTGTGTCCTGTCGGTATTCCTTTTCCACCTATTTATTAATGTGGGAATGGTGTTGGGTTTAACACCGGTTATCGGTATTCCGCTGCCGTTCTTCAGTTATGGTGGTAGTTCGTTATGGGGATTTACCATCCTTCTATTCATCTTCTTGCGAATTGATGCGGGAAGGAACTTAGTGAGAAGTTAAAAAAAAGAGTGAACAGATTGTTGATGAATCTGCTCACTCTTTTTTTATTGTATCTTGGAAATCTTGATGCCGATGTCGCTGACACCGGGGAGGATTTCTCTTTTCATATCATGTCTGATGGCTACGTGTATAGAATCGCCCTGATGCATCTGATAGATGTTGATGGGGAAGTTATACTGATAGTAGCTGATACCTTGTCCTTTGCTCACACCGTTGTTGTCAATCAGCTGGCAGTTGACCGTATCTTTCTTGCATTCGCCAGGTATCTTTTTGTTTCGGTGATAAACCGTCTGTTCTACGATGAGCGTAAGTCCCATGAACGGATAGGCACCTGTAATGCGAAGGCCTAAGCTTTGCCTATAATGCCCCGCCTCGAGTAGAGGTGATACTTCGAATGATAGGGTGTCGTTCTTCTCCCATCCTGCAATCGGTGTATGGGCATACTCATCGTATACGGTCGAACCGCTGCAGGCAGAGAGAATCTGAACGATCGCTGTCAAAACGATGAAATAAACTATCTTTTTCATCTTTTTCTAGCTCCTATTCTTTATTCTTGTGGGGCGTTACCGCCCTGTGGGGCATTGTTAGCCTGTGGCTTGTTTCCACCCTGCTGGGCGTTATTACCTTGTGGCTTGTTGCCATTCTGTGGCTTATTGCCCTTGTTAGGACGTCTGTCGTTTCTTGGCTGGCGGTTGTCACCCTTAGGATGATTGCCCTGATTACGGTTGTCGCGGCGCTGGTTGTTTGGCTTGCCTTCATTCTTTTGAGGCTTCCTCTCTCCATTCTGCGCACGGTTCTCGTTATTCTGCGGCTTGTTATCGCCCTCCTGCTGACGAGGTCCCTTGTTTTTATTGTTCTTCTTCTTCTTTTTCTTAGCCTTGTCAAAGCGGCTCAAATCGGCTTCGGCAAGCAGGTCGATTGGCTTGGCTGCAGGCTTTGCCTTACCGTTTTCCAGCAGACTCAATGGCTTCTCGCCCTGACGGTTCATTTCGATGATAGCCTTGGCACGCTCGATGCTGATGGTTTCGAGGTTGGAAGCCAGGTTCTTGTCAGAAGAGTAGGTGATAAGACCAGCCAGGATATCTACCTTGAACTGATGGAAATCACCGTCGGCAGTCTGCAGTACGGCATCCTTTGGAGGTAACTTCCTGCTAGCCTCTACATAACTGTCTACCTCGTAGTTGAGACAGCACTTCAGTTTTGCGCACATACCGGCAAGTTTCTGCGGATTCAGAGAGATGTCCTGGTAGCGTGCTGCATTGGTGCTTACGCTGATGAAGTTCTTCATCCAGGTAGCGCAGCAGAGCTCTCTGCCGCAAGGACCCGTTCCACCGATACGGCCTGCTTCCTGTCGCGCACCGATCTGCTTCATCTCGATGCGTACATGGAAGGTATCTGCGAGAACCTTGATGAGCTGGCGGAAGTCCACACGTTCGTCAGCGATGTAATAGAAGATAGCCTTGTTGCCGTCTCCCTGATATTCTACATCACCTATTTTCATCTTCAGTCCGAGATCTTTGGCAATCTGTCGGCTCTGGATCATGGTGCCGTGTTCACGGCTCTTAGCCTCCTTGCATTTGTCAAGATCCACCTGCTTGGCGATACGGTAGATACGCTTGATATCATCCTGCGACTTGAGGTTTGCCTTCTTAATCTGGAGTTTTACCAGTCTTCCGGTCAGCGTAACCACACCGATGTCGTGACCAGGGTTAGCCTCTACAGCCACTACATCGCCCTTCTTGAGGTCGAGGTTATTCACATTGTGATAATATCCCTTACGGGTATTCTTGAACTGTACCTCCACGAGGTCAGTACTTTCGGCATTGCCAGGTACATCGGCAAGCCAGTCGTATGTGTTGAGCTGTCTGTCCTGTCGTCCTACGCCCTTAGCGCACAGACCACGGTCGCAGCCGTTACACATCCTGAATTTCATATTTTTGTAATCCACGATA
>CAVHWE010000069.1:0-11166 GCA_963639495.1 bacterium
CAAAGGTATCCTGCGCCAAGTCGTCACTCAGCTGCGCATCCCCCAGCGTCTGCCGCAGGAAGAACCCACGAATGGGTGACTGATACTTCCTGACCAGCAGGTCGAACGACTTGCGGTCATGAAGCATCACCACCTTCGTGACGAGAGAGATATCGGATAACTTTTCCACCTTATATATATTAACTAATAATTGTTGTTCTTTTCCTTGTGACTTCCCCTCCTATTGAGAAGCCATGATATATTGAATGTCGGCTGCTAGACCGGAGTACCATTATAGCCCGTGCCCTGGTCGCCGTGACGGTTCTTCCACCAGTCCTTGATGGCAGGAAGCGAGCCGATAACGGTCTGACCGATGCCATAGAAGAAGACCAGGGCTCCGATGCCAGCCAGGAAATCAACATCCCACCAGGCAAACATGGCGCACAAGCCGGCTCCCAGGAAGGCATTTCTCAATCCCCGTTTCACGAGATATTCATCGCTCTGCTTGTCTATCGGACGGTCGCTTTCCGGAACATTGATGCCCTTCTCCATCGCCATCTCCGCCAGTTTCATCCGGTCGTTGTGGCGGCGAATCAGATATCTGATAACCAGAAATACGATGATCAGCGGAGCAAAGACAAACAGCAGACCGAAGATGATACAGAAAATGATCATAACAGCCAGCGCTCCGCCACCAAATACCGAACCGATGAAATCGAACGGATCATCATAGTTGTCTAAACTGTATCTAGAATGAACAGATCTATTATCATTCTCATCATAATCATCATAGTTAGCCGAATCTGTACTGGTTGTATCAGAATAAGCCTCCAACGCCTCGTCGTCTTTATCCTTCGAAGCAGATGGCTGTGCGGCAGATGCAGGAGCAGCCTTTGAATCTACCTGTTGGGTAGTTGGATGATAACGATGTTTTGGAGCAGAAGACGCCAAAGACACTTGGGTGGCTCCGATGCTCATAACGAGCGCTAATGCCAATATTGCTTTCTTCATATCATTATTTTTTATTGTTTTACCTTGTTATTTTGAAAAATTTCTGCTTCTTAGACGCATCTCTTCGCAATTTAGTTGCAAAGAAACGAAAAATTTCTTATTTTTGCAAACAAATTAAAGAAAAAGAAACAGAATGAAGACATTACCTGAAGATTTCAGAACATATACGCAGGCGCTGATGGGCGAAAAGCTGTATCAGCGTCTGGAGCATGCTATCCTTGAAGAGGAGGCGCCAACCAGTATCCGCATCAATCCTTTTAAATGCAAGGATGCTGCAGGCGAACCGATTCCTTGGTGTCCGGAAACCGGACGTTATCTCTCTACGCGTCCCGGATTCACCTTCGATCCGCTGCTGCATGCCGGCTTATATTATGTACAGGAAGCCTCATCCATGTTTGTTGATATGGCTATCCGACAGTACGTAAAAGAACCGGTGATGATGCTGGATCTCTGTGCCGCTCCTGGCGGAAAGTCGACTGCCGTAAGAGCTGCCTTGCCGGAAGGGAGTCTGCTCTTCAGCAACGAACCGATGCGCACCCGCTCGCAGATTCTAGCCGAGAACGTACAGAAGTTCGGTCATCCGGATATGATTGTTACCAACAACTATCCCCGCGATTACAAGAAATCGAAGTTGCAGTTTGATGTGATTCTCACCGATGTTCCCTGCTCCGGCGAAGGAATGTTCCGCAAAGATGAAGGGGCTATCGGCGAATGGAGTACCCAGAATGTGAACAACTGCTGGCAACTGCAGCGCGAAATCGTATCGGATATCTGGAACTGTCTGAAGCCAGGCGGTATTCTGATTTACTCTACCTGCACCTTCAATGCGCACGAAGATGAGGAGAACGTAGCCTGGATATGCGAAGAACTGGGTGCTGAAGTGATGGCACTGGAGGGTGTAGAAGATGCATGGAACATCACCCGCAACCTCACGGGCACCGACTTCCCGGTTTACAGATTCATTCCTGGTGTTTCGCGAGGCGAAGGTCTGTTTATGGCGATTCTGAAGAAAGAGGGCGAATGGGAAGCTAGCTCTTCAGCCAAGGAGAACAGGAAGGATAAGAAGAAGAAAGACAAGAAGGTGGCTAAAGGAAAGGGACTGGAGATTCCGAACGGCTGGCTGAAGACTGATACAGAATGGGTGCCAGCAGAGAGCAACGAGACGGTTTACGCCATTCCGGGCAGATGGAAAGACATCTACGACCAGGCTGAAAAGAACCTGAAGGTGCTGCATGCAGGTGTGAAACTGGGAACAGACAAGGGAAAGGGTCTCATCCCCGACCAGGCTCTAGCTCTCTCTACGATGCTCAACAAAGAAAACTTCCCTCAGGTGGAGTTATCCTACGAAGATGCCATCCGCTACCTTCGCAAGGAGGCTGTGAATCTGCCTGCCGATACGCCTAAGGGTTATGTTCTGGTAACATACAGACAGGTTCCGATAGGATGGGAAAAGAACATTGGCAACCGTGCCAACAACCTCTATCCGCAGGAGTGGAAAATCAAGAGTAGCCATGTTCCGGAAGAACAGTTTACAGTTAACAGTTTATAGTTAACAGTTTACAGCAAGAATGAATAATTCAACATTCAACACTCAACATTCAACATTAAAATAAAAAATGCTCAGCATCATCGCCTGTATATCAAAAGTGCATAGAGCTATCGGGTACAAGAACCGGTTGCTCTACGCCATCCCATCGGACATGACCCGATTTCGTATGCTCACAACCGGACATACGATCATCATGGGCAGGAAGACATTTGAGTCGCTGCCGAACGGAGCCTTGCCCAACCGCCGCAATATTGTTATCTCGAAGACAAAAGAGCAGATAACAGGGTGCGAAGTATACACCTCTCTGGAAGAAGCGCTGGCAGCAAGGAAAGAAGAGGTTGGAAACAAAGAAGCGGCAGCAAGCAAAAAAACGGTTGGAAGCAAAGAAGCATCAGATGAATGTTTCATCATCGGAGGAGCCAGCATATATGAACAGGCTTTGCCTTTTGCAGACAAGCTTTATCTCACAATCGTAGAAAAGGAACCAGAACATGCCGATACCTTCTTTCCGGAAATCAATCCGGCAGAATGGGAAGTGACAGAAAAAGAAATGAGGAATGAAAACGGCTTACCGTTCACATTCCTCACCCTTTATAGAAAGCAGTAATCCCGCTGGGAGCTACTGCTTTTTTTCTTTTAATATTTTATTTCTCTGCTGCAGCCTCCTCATCAGTTTCCTCGTCATCATCATTGAAGCTCTTGAGGTCCTGCATGGAAAGCTGACGGTTGATAGATGCATTGAAAGAGATGATGGTCTCGCTGCGAGACAATCCCAGTGGCTGCAACTTGTCATGGATGATTTCCAGGAGATGGTGGTTGTTCAGCGCGTAAATCTTGATAAACATATCAAAACCACCTGTAGTATAGTGACACTCCACAACCTCAGGAATCTTCTTCAACTCCTCTACAACCTGGTCAAACTTCTCAGGCTCCTTCAGATAGAGTCCCATATAAGCACAAGTTTCGTAACCTATCTTTTCTGGGTCAATGATGAATTGTGAACCCTTGATGATACCAAGATTTGTAAGTTTAGCAACACGCTGATGAATGGCAGCACCGCTCACATTGCAAGCGCGTGCCACTTCCAAAAATGGAATACGGGCATCCTGAGAAATCAGCTTCAGAATCTGCCTATCTAATGAATCTAAAATTTGTTTTGACATAATACTAATAATTTGGTTGCAAAGATAATACAAAAAATTAATAAAAGCAATTTTTTAAGAGAAAAACATGATAAATTAATATTATTTTCCTTTTTCTGTGGCAGAATAACTGATTTTTAGTGCTTTTGCCTGGCGCAAAGCCTGCTTTACGTCGGTTATCACACCCATCTTGGTTTCCTGATCTGCTTTGATTGATACGGTCATCAGCTTCTGGTCTTCCGGCGACATACGCTTCTTTTCTGCCGAAATGTAATCCATCACTTCGGGAGCCGAAGCAAACTTATCATTCAACTGAATCTGGGTACCGGTACCATACTTAGCCTGCATCTCTTTGGTTGGCTTACCTATATAAATATGGCTCACCGCCGATTTCTTGGTCAGGCGGGTGAGTTCCTTACCTTGTGGCAAACGGCAGTCTACCTTCAAGGTAACCTGGCGCATGTGGGTAACAATCATAAAGAAGAACAGTACGGAGAAAATGAGGTCTGGCAGAGAAGATGTATTCAACCCTGGCACTTCATGCGATTTCTTATGAAAATTCATCATTGTTTACCTCCTTTCTGCTGTTCAGTAGCTGTTTCTATCGTTTTCTCTTCCCCCTGCTTTTCTTCTGCATTGGCATCAACACGCTGGTCGGCTTGAGTCATCGCGTTGGCATACGACTCTGTGATGCGCTGCGGACAGATGTTGCGCACCTGTTCTTTCTGGTCATTGTTCAAGAGGGCATAATCCCTGTGATATTTCTTCTGGGCAGTTTCGTTGCGTAGCTGGCTATATGCTTCCATCAGCTGATTCTGCATCTGGAAATAGAGATTATAGTCGGCATCGCGGTCACTCTCAATAGAGATGAGATGTTTCTTGCCCAGGCGGTGTACAAAGCGGATGGTTTCTTCCTTGAGCTGGCTCACCTGCATCGGCTTACCGTTGACCAAAAGCGTATCGCCAGCTGTCAGGCGCAGCGCCATCAGATTAGCCTTGTCTACCACAGTCTGCTGCTGTTCCTTCTTCTGCGGTTCAGGTGAAGGGAGTTGGCGCAACAGTCCCTTATCCACATCCATCGATGTGGTGACAAGGAAGAATATCAACAGCATGAACGAGATGTCGGCTGTAGATGTGGTATTCAGTCCCGGGGTTTCGTGTTGCTTCCTTCTAATCAGCATATTTAATCCTTATTTATAGAATAGAGAGGCAAGAGCACTCTCTTAGTTTTTCTTCCGAATATAACGTGTGGCACCGAAACAGACGGCACCGATTCCTGCCACCAGCATCAGGAGCGATGTGATGACAAACATATCTGAAAGCTTGAGCCAGAGCCAGTCGGCATAATTCTCGCCATTGATGAGCATCGGAGCAGAACCGCCCAAAAAGAAGGTAAGCAGCAAAACTGCCAAAGTTCCGATCCATGTGATGCGGAAGATGCGGCGCACGGGAATGCCATTCACTACAGCCTCCGACTTGCTGCTGCGATAATCTCTGATCATCGAAAAGACTGCCAGCCCTACCCCTCCTATCAGAAAGAGCCACATCAGCAGGATGAGCACATCGGTAAAGAGAGGCGCGTTAAAGTCGGGGTTCTCTTCGAAAGGCAGATCGTAGCCTACCAAAAAGAACAGACCGAAAACCAGCACAGCCAGTGCTATCATGATATAGAACACCTGCTGCGATATCTTTTCGGCTGACTTCGTCTTCTGCTTTGAAAATTGAAATTTAACCATTTCTCTCTTCGTTTATTTATTCTTGGCAATAATATCCATTAAAGTAACCGCCGACTCCTCCATCTGACTTGTCAGGTGCTCCACCTTAGAAACGATGTAGTTGTAGAAAATCTGAAGGATGAGGGCTACGATGATACCGAAGATAGTAGTGATGAGCGCCACTTTCATACCCGAAGCAACGATAGTAGGACTGATATCGCCCGCCTGCTGAATCTGGTCGAACGACATGACCATACCAATCACGGTTCCGAGGAATCCGAGCGATGGCGCCATAGCGATAAAGAGTTTGATCCAAGAGCAGCCTTTCTCCAGGTTAGCCGCCTGAACGGTACCATATCCGCTCACCGAGCGCTCAATGTCATCAAGACTCTCGCTGATATGCATCAAACCCTGGTAGCAGATAGAAGCCACCGGTCCGCGGGTATTCCGGCAGAGCGTCTTAGCCCCTTCCACATCTCCCGCCGACACCTTCTGGTCGATATCCTGCATCAACTTCTTGGCGTTGATTTCAGAGAGACTCAGATAGATGATGCGCTCGATACAGAAAGCCATACCCACAATAAGGGCGATGGCAACGAGAGACATAAATCCCGCATTACCCTCTATAAACTTTGTCTTAAGAGCTTGATGAAATCCCATGTTCTCCTCTTGAGCCATCATAGGCAGAGAACACATCCAAGTGAAAACCAATATTGCAAAACGTGCAATAGCTGTATTTTTCTTCATATACCTTATTATATATATAAAAGCGGAAAGAGGGGGATTCGAACCCCCGAACCGGTTTTGCCGGTTACACGCTTTCCAGGCGTGCCTCTTCAGCCACTCGAGCACCTTTCCATATTCCGAAGAACTCTTCTTAATCGCCGCAACATGCTGCTGCAACAATTTCGAAGTGCAAAATTATTGCTTTTCCTCCGAAATACCATAACTTTCATTGTTTTTTTATGTTTATTTAAGGAGTTTAGAACACTTACGTGCTATACCTGGGACACAGATAGCGGGAAAACCCGCTCTGCATTGAGGTTGGTCTGTCGGGCAAACTCCTCTTCGCTTATGCCATAAGCCTTGGCGAGCGTCTTCATCACTTCTACCACGAAAGCACTCTCGTTACGCTTGCCGCGATAAGGAACGGGAGCCATATACGGACTGTCGGTCTCCAGAACGATGCGATCCAGAGGAACTACAGCAGGGAGGTCTTCTCTGAGATGGCTGCTCTTGAAAGTAGATACGCCACCGACGCCCAATACAAACTTATCGAAGGAGAGCAGTTCTTCGGCTTCCTTCTGATTGCCCGTAAAGCAATGGAAGACGCCACCCGGCAGTTCTTTCTCATACTTTCGGAGCAGATGCACCATCTCGTTCTGCGCCTTGCGGCAATGAATCATCAGCGGGAGCTGGGTTTCTACCGACCATTTTACCTGTTCCTCGAAAGCCTCGAGCTGCTCATTTTCGAACTCACGGCTCCAGTAATAATCAAGTCCTACCTCTCCGATGGCGATAAAATCAGAAAACTGAGGAAAACCGTCTGCAGGATTGGCATTACCCGATTCGCCTGCAGGATTGGCATTACCCGATTCACCCGCAGGATTGGCATTGCCTATCATACGATGTTCCTCCAGTATCTTCCGGAGTTCAGCCAGCTGTTCCTTCCAGTCAGCCTTCACCTCTTCAGGATGCAGACCAATCATCGGATAAGCATAGCCCGGATATTCCTTAGCCAATGCCAGTACCGCATGTGTAGTCTTCACATCGATGGCAGGCAAGAACACCTTGCCTACCCCCGCTTCCCTGGCACGAGCGAAAGCCTCCGCCCTATCCTCATCAAACTCCTCCGCATCGAAATGCGTATGTGTATCTATTACTTTGAACATTGCCCTATCAACTGTCAACTATAAACTATTAACTATCAACTAGTACTGTCGCTTCATCATTTTCTGAGCATACTTAGCCAGTTCCTCCTTACGCTCAGCAGGAACATTCACGGCATCGAGATACTTCTTGCTCTGCTCGAAATAATAAGCAATCTTATCCTGCGCCATTTTGTCGATACCTATCTCGTTGTAAAGACGGGTAACGGCAGCCACCTTCTCCTTGCGGTCGAACTCCTTGGCATCAACCCATTTCTGGAGTTCTGCACGCTGAGCGTCGTTGGCATGGTTGAAGGCATTGATGAGCATATACGTCTTCTTGTTAGATGTGATATCGCCACCAATCTCCTTACCGAACACCTTGGTATCGCCGTAAACATCGAGGTAATCATCCTGCAACTGGAACGCCAATCCAATCTGCTCGCCAAACTTATACAGGTTCTCAGCATCCTCATCAGAAGCATCGGCAAGGATAGCTCCCATCTTCAAGGCACAAGCCAGGAGAACGCTGGTCTTGAGGCGGATCATCTCGATATATTCCTCCTCCTTCACATCGTTGCGGTTTTCAAACTCCATATCAAACTGCTGACCTTCACCAATCTCCAGGGCAGTGGTCGTAAAGAGTTTCAACACCTTGGCAAGATGTTTTTCATCACATTGAGCCATACGCTCATAAGCCAGAACGAGCATGCTGTCGCCCGAAAGAATTGCCGTATTGGCATCCCACTTCTTATGAACCGTTTCATGACCGCGACGCAAATCAGCATTGTCCATCAGGTCATCATGCAGCAAAGTATAGTTATGATAAGTTTCCAGGGCTACGGCATTCATCAGAATCTTCTCAGGATTGTCCTTGAAAAGATTGTAGCCCAGGAGCATGAGCGTAGGACGGATGCGCTTACCACCCATAGAAAGTACGTATCTGATAGGCTCATAAAGAGACTTTGGCTTTCTTTCGTAAGGCAAATTTGCCAAAAACTCATTTACCATGCTTAAAATTTCATCTGCTGTCTTCATAATAATGTATAATTTATAATGTATAATTTACAATGAATAATTCATAATTTATAACTGGAACACTACCGGGATGGCAATCATCGTGCGACAGACCTTGCCTTTATCGATGCCCGGCTTCCACTTCGGCATCATCTTCATCACTCTCAAAGCCTCGTTGTCGAGCAATGGATCTACCGAAGTGCTTACCTTGATATTTGCCACACTCCCGTCCTTGTTCACGATGAAAGATACCACTACGGTACCCTGAATCTTGCTCTTCTGGGCAGCTACAGGGTACTTCAGGTTCTTGGTAAGCCACTGCATAAAGGCAGACCAGCCACCAGGAAACTGCGGTATCTTCTGTACGACCGTCAGTTTGATAGGAGCCTCAGCTCCCGGATTCTCAATGGGAGTTTCAGGAACCGCTTCCTTCACCTCAGCTCCATCCACTACACCCGAGCCGTCGCCGATAACCAGTTCGCTGGTTGTAGAACTGATTTTCTGCGGTGCCTTCTGAGTCTGTTGCTCGGCAGCCTTCACTTCCTGAGTAATCGACTTAGAGGCAGGAGCCGAAACAGCCTCCGCACTCACCATATCTTTCTGGTCGGGACGAGCCGACATTTCCAGATCCTGTGAGAGATCTTCCATCGATTCAGACAAGTCATCATCTCCCTGCGGACCTCTCTGATATTGGAGTCCTACGAAGATGAAAGTAAAAGCCAGCAACAATCCTAGCAGGAAAAATGTAACCCGCTTATCTTCCAGTTGTGCGCTATTTGATTTCTTAATTTCCACAATAAAATCCGTTTAAAATCGTTATTTCCTACGAAAACATTGCAAAATTACTTCTTATTATTGAAAAAAGCAGTATCTTTGCCAAAGAATTAGAAAATTTAAATGAAAAAATATGTAATTTCCGCAATATTGACGCTTTTTGCGACAATTATTGATGCTCAAGAGAGCCAAACGGGGTATAATTTCCTTCGCTTGCCGGTGAGTGCTCATGCAGCTGCTCTGGGTGGCGACAACATCACCTTGATAGAAGATGATGAGGCACTCATATTCCATAATCCGGCTCTCCTGTCATCTGTAAGCGACAAGACGGTCAATCTCAATTATATGAACTATATGTCGGGGGTGAACACAGCCTCGGCTAGTTTCAACCGTACTGTCAACGACAAGGCTTCGTGGGCTGTTTCGGCTCAGCTTGTTGACTACGGCAAGATGAAAGAGACGGATGAGAACAACATCCAGATGGGTGAATTCTCGGCAAAGGATATTGCCATTGCGGGTTACTTCTCTTATATGCTCGGTGAGAAATTTGCGGGTGGTATTGCCGCCAAATTCATCACTTCGTATATTGGCGATTACAATTCTATCGCAGTGGGAGTGGATTTGGGTATCAACTATTACGACCCGGAAACGGAATGGTCGGCTTCTTGCGTGGCAAAGAACCTGGGTGGACAGTTGAAAGCCTACGATAATGAATACGAGAAGATGCCTATCGACCTGCAGTTGGGTGTTACGAAACGCTTCGCCAACGCACCGTTCAGGATATCAGCCACACTGGTCAACCTGAACCATTGGGACAGCAGTCTTCGCGATCATGCCGTAGTAGGTGCCGACATTCTGCTTTCAGAAAGCCTGTGGATAGGTGCCGGCTACAACTTCCGCAGAGCCAACGAGATGAAAATCAGCACCTCTGAAGATGAAGAAAGCAGTCATGGAGCGGGTTTCTCGGTAGGTGGCGGTATCAACCTGGAGCGCTTCCATCTGAACGTTGCCTATGGCAAATATCACGTCAGCAGCAGCAGCCTTATGCTGAACGTAAGTTACAGATTATAAATTCTACATTATAAATTATACATTAAAGTTAGTTCGAAATTATGAAGAAAATAACAATAGCAATAGACGGATACTCTTCTTGCGGTAAGAGTACGATGGCAAAGGATCTTGCCAAGGAAATAGGTTATGTTTATGTAGATACGGGCGCCATGTACCGCTCGGTAACTCTCTATGCGCTGCGTCATCAGCTCTTCGAAGCAGATGGAGCTGTAAAGACTGAAGAACTGCAAAAGGAGATGAAGAACATCAGCATCTCGTTTAAGTTTAATGCAACAACCGGTCGCCCAGACTGCTATCTGAACGGCGAACTGGTAGAAAAGGAGATCCGTTCGTTAGAGGTTTCCAGCCATGTTAGTCCGATTGCCGCCGTTCCTTTCGTCAGAGAGGCGCTGGTAGAACAGCAGCAGAAGATGGGCGAAGACAAGGGCATCGTGATGGATGGTCGCGATATAGGTACCACCGTGTTCCCGAATGCCGAACTGAAGATTTTCGTTACAGCCAGTTCACAGGTGAGAGCACAGCGCCGTTTCGATGAACTGAAGGAGAAAGGAATGCCAGCCGACTTCGATGCGATTCTGAAGAATGTAGAGGAACGCGACTATATCGATACCCACCGCGAGACTTCTCCACTGAGAAAGGCTGATGATGCCATCACGCTCGACAACAGCAACATGACCATTCCTGAACAGAAGGCATGGCTGATGGAACAATATCAAAAAGCAATAACAGAATAAGCTACAGCAAAGAGACTACCGGGTTATTTATGCAAAAATACGTTAAATATACTACTTTTGCCGATAAATTTATTTTATTCGATGAAAGCGACTTGGAAAAAAAACTTCAATGTAGTATCTTTGCAACCATATTAACAAGGTAGTAATGATATAGATTATAAATTTTGAGTTAATTACTGTTTTTTGAAGGTGATAGGTCTTCGGGAGAAGATTTATCACCTGTTTTATTTTCAGACAGTTTATAAAAGACTGAGCCCACTTTAAAAATGGGCATATTTTGAATCCAGCATGACCAGTGTGGTCATT
>CAVHWE010000070.1:0-11120 GCA_963639495.1 bacterium
ATTTCGTAATCGATACCTGTACTTGAGTAAGGTGCATATTCGAATATGCTTTGTCCGTGTGCCTGAGCTTCCAGGAACTTTACAGAGCGTCGGATACGGCAAGGCAGAATTAAGTCGCCATGTTTTTCGCCTAAAAGTTTGCTCAACTGCTTGGTAATCTTGGTTCGTTCATCTACCATAACTGGCAGGAGTCCAAGTAATTCCAAATTATCGTTCATGTGGAACTCTTTCACTTCATCCATTACGCTGAGTACTTCACTTACTCCCTTGACAGATAATGCTTCCATCTGTACTGGAATCAAAATCTTGCTCGCTGCAACCAAAGCATTATAAGTGTTCTTGGAAAGTGCTGGAGGACAGTCGATGAAAATGTAGTCGAAATCATCAAATACGTTTTTCAGTCCTTCTCCTGTCATGTCATGGCAATCGTTGTCTTGCAAGCATCCCAGTAATACCGTGTAGCTCTTCATCTGTTCTCTCAGTGAAGGGCCTCCTGGAAGGTGTTGTTCTATATTTTCCATCTGAGCAGATCCTGGAACTGCATATACTCCATTTTTACATTTGTAGACTGGCACACCACTCTGTTTGCACATGGCGTTGTATATGTTATCATATTCGTTATCTCTCACTCCGAAAAGCGAAGAGAGGTTGCATTGTGGGTCTAAGTCTATTACCAGAACCCTGAGATTGTGATTCAACCGGACTATGCCAGAAGCCAGAGACTGCACAGTAGCCGTCTTGCCTACTCCACCCTTGTTGTTCACTACTGCAACAATTTCCTGTAGTTCATGTTTCATATTTCTTTTTTCCTTATTTCACATTATTGTTTAATACAATTTACATATATTAGAATTGCTGGCAATTAGAATAAACGGATTGACTTATATTCTTTCGTTCGGAAAGACTAAAAGTCTTATTTCTGGATTATCTAATATTCTTTAGTTCTAATATTGGTTGCAAAAATAGCCAAAATAGTTGATATAAAAGAATTTATCTTCTTATTTCTTTGTAAATATCCTCTTTTTTATACTTTTCTAACAATCTTCATGAAGAATAAGCATCACTTCGAATGTATTACTAAACGAAAATATGAATATTCTAATTGACGGACAAATTGATTATACTTATATATGAATATTCCTTTAAACATATATTTGTATAGACTATTATACTAATAAATGATTATACAGAGATACGAATAAACATATTTATGTATAGCTATATAAACAAAAGAACAAATAAACTAATATACGTAAAGCCGTATGTTATGATAAACGAAAATACAAAACTACGTTTAAACTAAAATACTAACTGCCAGCAATTATAATAATCTAATGATTGGCGAGATAAACATGTATATTTCAAACCTAACATGTTAACACTTTATAATTCAGCATTTTGATTATTCTTTTTGTAGAATATCTATCATATATAAAGTTAGAATGTTAGTTTAGTCTAATTGCCTAATAAACTAAAATACGTATATACAACAGGAACAGTTTATATAAGATATGTTAATTTTTCCTCTAAGTGCATACAACCTATTGAAATTTTCAGTATCTTTACAGAGTTAAACTGATGTCGAACCTTTAAAACTATAACATCATGAAAATTGGTATTCCAAAAGAGATTAAGAATAATGAGAACCGTGTTGGAATGACACCTGCAGGAGTAGCTGAATTCATTCGACATGGTCACGAAGTGATGGTTCAGCATACGGCTGGAGAGAACAGCGGATTTGCTGATGAAGCGTATGAAAAGGTAGGAGCCATAATCTTACCCGACATTCAAAGTGTATATCGTGAGGCGGAAATGATAGTAAAGGTGAAAGAGCCTATCGCCGAGGAATATCCACTTATCCATCAGGACCAACTTGTATTCACTTATTTCCATTTTGCCTGTGACAAGGAACTTACCGATGCCATGCTCAAGAGTGGTGCTGTCTGTCTGGCTTATGAAACTGTGGAGACAGATAACCACCTTTTGCCTTTACTCATTCCGATGAGTGAAGTAGCTGGAAGAATGGCCATTGTTAACGGTGCTTTTTATCTACAGAAAACAAAGGGAGGAAAAGGGAAACTGATGAGTGGTGTACCTGGTGTGAACCGCGTCAAGGTTTTGGTATTGGGCGGCGGAACCGTAGGAGAAGCTGCAGCTAGAATGGCTGCAGGTATGGGAGCTGATGTATGGATTACAGATATCAGTTTGCCTCGTCTTCGTCAGTTAGAGATGGAGCTGCCTATCAATGTACACACGCTCTATTCCAACGAGCATAATATCCGTAGAGAATTGACAGATGTGGATATCGTTGTGGGTAGTGTGCTCGTACCCGGTGATAAAGCACCGCATCTTATCACGAAAGATATGTTGAAATTGATGGAGCCAGGAACAGTACTTGTTGATGTAGCAATCGATCAGGGTGGCTGTTTCGAGACATCGCATCCAACCACACATTCTGATCCGACATATATGGTCGATGGAATCGTTCATTATGCAGTAGCTAATATTCCTGGTGCTGTGCCAAATACTTCTACTACAGCCTTGACCAATGCTACGCTGAAATATGCATTGGCGCTTGCTGATAAGGGTTGGCGAAAGGCATGTAAGGAGGATAAAGCCTTGTATAGGGGTTTGAATATCGTAAATGGAAAGGTGGTATTCAAGGCCGTAGCGGATGTCTTCGGACTGGAATATGAAGAAATGAAACTCTAAGGAGAGTAGGGGAGGATTCCATAACACAAAAGCTATGGAATCCTCTTTAAATAATGTATTATGGAGGACAGAATACACTTTGTTTGATTTGAACGCTTACTGATAGCATTTTTTTAGAGAAAATGACTTAAAAACCGGAGAAATGTAAGGAAAAATGGAAAAATGCAGGAATATGTGTGAAAAATAAGTTAATTGTTTAACAATGTGCTACAGTTTTAGATATTTTTTATACTTTTGTGCCATGAACATGAAGTTTAACTAACATTCAGTTATTATGAAGAAGAAAAAAAGCTTGTTGCTTTTCTTGGCAGCAACTTCAGCCAGCTTTGTGCAGGCTGCCCCCCCCATTTCAAACTAGTTTTGCGGCTGGTATTGAAAATGTGCAAGAAAAAGGTCATACCTTTGTAAAAGGAAGAGTGATTGATTCTGAGGGAAATCCTCTGGTAGGTGTCACAGTGCAGATTGAAGGCACAAGCTATGGCGTTATCACAGATGCTGATGGTAACTACATACTGGAATTTCCATCTATGGCGCATCCTAAAATTGTATTTTCCAGCATCGGCTACAAATCGAAGAGTATTGAATTTCGTGGTGTAAAAGAGCAGAACATGATGCTGGAGCTGGATCATGTTGCGCTGGATGATCTCGTTGTCATCGGTTACGGCAGCAAGAGCCGTAGGAATGTAACTACCGCCATCTCTACGGTGAGTCAGGAACAGATAAGCAAGTTGGCTGCTACCACACCAACCCTCGATGGTCTTCTTCAGGGTACAGTAAAGGGTGTATTGGCTACTACTGCCAATGGTGAGCCAGGTTCATCTCTCAAGTTAAACATCCGTGGTATTACATCTCCTTATCCTAAATCGGGTAAGGGCAACAACAACCAGCCTCTTTATGTTATTGATGGCGTTCCTACCTTCATGGAGGATACCGGTATCAATCCGCTTATCAATATTTCTCCTAACGACATCGAAAGCATTGACGTGCTGAAAGATGCCGCAGCTACAGCCATCTACGGATCACGTGGAGCCAATGGTGTCGTTATTGTCAAGACCAAGAACGGAAAGCGCAATGAGAAGACCAAGGTAGATTTCGGCTACACATTCTCGTTCAGTAATCCTATCAAAAACTATAAGCCATTGAACATTTCTGAATACAAGAATGTGCAGGACGAGATCCTGCGCAATACGGTAGACGGCATGAACGACGGCAGTTCGATGGTAGAATTGTATGGCGGAACCGACTATCTGAGCCAATTTGGTAACATCGGATATAATGCCGAGACGGGTGCCTATACATATAATGGACTCAATGAGAGCCTTTTCGGTTCTGCGAATACCAACTGGGCTAAGGAGGTGATTAACAAGAATGCGCCTACCCACCAGTATAATGTAGCCATCAGAGGTGGCAGCAACAGGACCAACTATTCATTCTCCTTCAACGGTATGAACCAGGAAGGTCTGCTCATCAACGACCGTATGGAGAGATATGGTGCCAGACTCTCTTTGGATTCTGAAATCAATAAGTATATCACCGTGGGTGGTGTACTCGACTATACCTACTCTTCTCGCAAGAGCGGAAGCAACGATCCTGCATTGGGTTATGACAACGACTCATGGAAGACTCGCCCAGACCTGACCGTACGCGATGCAGACGGTAACCTGAATCGAGTAGATAAGTTTGGCGAATATACAAGTAGCTATATGGATGCAAGTCCGGTGGGAAAACTCCAGAGAAAGACCCAGTATGAGAACGACCAGTTCTCCGGAAATGCCTATATTGACATCAAGCCTATTGAAGGTCTTACCCTCCATGCTGATGCCAACATATCCCGTTTCATCTTCAGCAACAGCTATTTCTCTCCGAAAGTTTCCTTGCCGGAACAGTATGAGACAGAACCAACTTCTACGCTCGCAGAGGCTAACTATCGCAACACGAATACGTCTATCAACTTCCGTGCTGACTATAAATTCAAGATTACTGACGACCATCGCTTCGACGTGATGGCTGGTTATAGTGCTGACAGATACTGGAGCAAGGAACACGACCAGGCTTACAGCGGATTCCCTAATGACGATGTGCTCAACAATGCCAGTTCTGCAACTACCGTCAACAAGCCTATGGAGACTTATTCCAAGAGTGGACTCAATTCCCTCTATGGCCGTTTGAGCTATGATTTCCTCTCACGTTATCTGCTTGATTTCAGTCTTCGTTCCGATGAGTCATCAAAATTTGGACCGGGTAACAAGCGCGGTACTTTCCCTGCAGTTTCTCTGGCCTGGCGCATCAATCAAGAGCCTTTCCTGGAATCTGTAAGAGATATTGATGATCTGAAACTCCGTCTGAGCTGGGGTAAGACAGGTTCTACCAATGTATCCGACTTCTCTTACATCCAGTATTTCAACTCCAATATCTATGGTGGACAGAGTGCCATTACCTTAGCCACTACTTATCCTAACAAGAATATCAAGTGGGAGATGACTACAGAGTACAATGCCGGTGTTGACTTCTCGTTCTTCAATGGCAGACTGAACGGTAGCTTTGATATCTATCACCGTAAGACAGATGGCGCCTTGGCTCCAGCTCCTATCGCCTTGGAGTTTGGTATCGGTACATTCTACAGCAATATTCTCGACCTGACCAATAATGGTTTCGAGTTCTCTATCGGAGGAGATGTGGTTCGTACCAAGGATTTCACCTACAATACGATGCTCAGTATCTCATCCAACAAGAATAAGATAACCAAGCTCAATGGTTCTACACTCGACATGATGCACCAGGATCTCTACATGGAAGGTCATGCGATGGGAACCGTGAAGGGTTACAAGGTGGCTGGTATTTTCCAGAGTCAGAAACAGATTGATGAACTGAATTCTCAGGCACAGGCAAACGGATATGATTTCTATCAGGATGGTGCTCACGTAGGCGACTATATGTTTGTGGATACAGATGGCAACGGGTATATTACCGAGGCAGACCGTACGGCTATCGCCAATCCGGAGCCAAAGGTGTTCGGAGGTTGGTCTCATACCTTATCTTATAAGAACCTCACCCTGTCAATGCTCTTCCAGTATCAGTTTGGAGGTCATGCATACTACAGTACTATGCAGGAATCTGCAGCCGGTAGTCTGGGTCAGAGTATTCTGAGAGAAATGTACGGCAACACCTGGACACCGGATCGTACGGATGCCAAGTATGCTCAGTTGGTATGGTTGCCTGCAAGCATGGACAATACAAATACCAACGACCGCTATGTATATTCCAACTCATACTTCCGTCTGAGAAATATCACGCTCTCCTATAATTTCGAGCCATCTCTTCTGGAGCGCCTGCACATCAGCGGAGCATCTGTGTTCTTCACAGCCACCAACCTGTTTACCATTACTAACTGGCCAGGTTTGGATCCAGACATGTCGGCAACAAATGCCTTCTTAAAGACAACAGAGAACAAGGACGTTTATCCAATGAGCCGTTCTTTCTCCATCGGTCTGAAATTACAATTCTAACTCATACAAAGACTGTAGATTATGAAACATATAAGATTTCAATTTCTTACGCTCCTTTCAGCCACAGCACTGACTCTTACATCGTGTGACCTGATAGGTAGCCTCGACGGCATCGAACCAGAACATGTGGTTACTGATGACAATTATATTACTGATGTCTCAACTGCACAGACTGCGCTCAATGGTGTCTATGCCTCATGGCGCAGCACGGGTGTATCTTACCTGCGCTATGGAATGTCGTCTATGGCTCATACCCAGACTCAGGCGATGGTGATGGGGGCGGATGAGTATGCTGACGAGAACATCGAAACCAATAACAGTAATGTGGAGTTGGCTTATACCGCCTACTACAATGTGATTAATACGGCCAATACCTTCCTGGTACATATCAACAAGAATATACCAGGACTGAGCGAGGAGAAACGTACAGAGATGATTGCAGAGGCTCGTTGCCAGCGTGCCTTGGCTTACCTTACTCTCCTGAAGTGCTTCGGAGAATATTGGAAGCAGGATTCACCATACGGTGTCTGCATCTTCCAGGACGAACTGGTAAGAGATAACCAACCACGCAAGCGTTCTACTGTGGCTGAAACTTACAAGTTGATATCTGATGATCTCGACTATGCCATCGCCCATTGTGAACAGCATCCGGCAGATCATTATCACATGAGTTCTGTTTTCGCCAAGGCTTTGAAAGCCAAAATGTATATGGCTCAGGATAATTATGCTGAAGCTGCAAGACTGGCAGAGGAAGTGATCAGTGAGGCTGAAGCAGCTGGTTATGGTTTGGAAAGCGATTATGCCAAGATCTTCGACGAACAGTTTAATTCTCAGGAGATGCTCTTTGCTCCTTATACAGCCAATCCAAGTGAGTTGATGGATTCAAACTGGTATATGTTTTCTCCAGGTTCACTCCTCAAGAAGGTGGCAGATGATTTAGTTCCAGATGATGAAACAGGTGGAGATATTGTTATTCCAAACCCGGGAGATGGTGGGGACGTTGTTGTTCCTGATCCTGATGGTTCTTCTGATGGTAGTGCTTCTGGCGATGGTGGTGTTGTTATTCCAGGCGGCGATGGTGGAGTAGTCATCCCAGGCGGTGATGGAGGCGTAGTTATTCCTGGTGGTGATGGCAGTGATTTCCCATTCCCTCCAGGTGAAGATGATGCAGCTTCATACGATGCGCTATATACATGGGCCTATAAGGGAGATGTCATGAACGGTATTAGAAAATATAACAAGTTGACTCCTGAAATGTTCTATGCTGACTCTTATTACTTCATGCGCCTTGCCGAAGTCTATTATATCGCTGCCGAAGCAGAGGCTCGTCAGGGTCAGTATGCTAAGGCTCGTACGCTCTTGGCTACAGTCATCGAACGTGCTGGATATTCTGAGGACGATGTGAACGCTATTGCCGATAGTGATCTTCTGGGTGAAATTCTCAAGCATAAGTTGTGTGATATGAGTAACGAAAATCTGGAAGAATGGTTCGATCTTTGCCGTTATGACCGTCAGGGTGGTTTCGAGAGTTGGACAGAAGATGAGAAAGCTGAACTTCCTAGCTTCCGCCGATATCTTCTTCCTATACCAAAGGCATCTATGGGAGCCAATAATCTTCTGGTTCAGAATCCGGAATATGTGAATCAATAAACATTATATAATAAATAAAATCGAGAAAAATGAATAAGATGAAAATGAAAACTTGCATGATGACACTTGCCGGTCTTGTACTTGCAATGGCTGCCAGTGCGCAGAATTTTGAGATGAAAGGCAAGGTTAAAGGTAACGTGGACGGCTGTTCTGTCATGTTGCAGAAGTATGGATTGGAAGGTGTTACCAATCTGGATAGTGTTACAATCAAGAATGGTGAGTTCACCCTCAAGGGGGTAGTTAACCAGCCTGAGCAGTATCAGATGGTTATTGATATGAACAAGCCTGGTACAGCTGAGCCTGACTATCAGAAAATATTCTCAACAAGAGTCTATGTAGAGAATAAGCCGATGACCTACGATGTAGATCTTACCGGTTTTCCTGCAGAGCGTGATATGAGTATGATAGAGCCTGTTGTAAAGGGTTCTACCACTCAGGATATTTATCAGGCTTATCTTGAACTGATGTCACCTATTCAGGACAAGATGCATAAGATGGATGATAGTATCAACCAGACTACCGATTTGGCACAGCGTGTAGCCCTTGCCAAGGAAGCCATCAAGTTGCAGGAGGAAATGCGCCATCAGACCAGTCTGTTTATCCAGCAACATACCACTTCTCTGGTAGCCTTCGACTTGCTTCTCGAGAGTTTTTCTTCTTTACCGACCCCATACACCTCTCAGCAGATTGACGAGATGATGGGCTGGTTGAAGAACGACTGGAGTTCTTCTGCACAATATCCGATGCTGCAGATGCAGGCAGAGATGGCAAAGCATACAGCTATCGGCAACCATTACATCGATGGTACCGTTGTCACTCCGGAAGGCAAGCAGGTGAAGCTTTCTTCACTTATCAAGAAGGGTGAATATACCATGTTGGAGTTCTGGGCATCCTGGTGTCGTCCATGCCGTCAGGAGATTCCACATCTCAAGAAGGTACACGAGAAATACAAGGATTTCAACATCATCAGTATTTCCGTAGATGAGAGAGATGCCGACTGGAAAAAGGCAATGGCCAAGGAAGGAATGACCTGGACACAGGTTCGCAATCCTGAAGGTTTTGGCGGTATGGTGATGGGCGAGTATGGCATCAATGGTATTCCAGCCTGTCTCATCCTAGATAAGGATGGCAATTTCTATAAGACCAACATGCGTGGTGCTTATCTTGATGCTTTCTTATACGATTACTATAAGAAATAAAATAGTTTAGTGCATAAAAAATCCCCGATATGAATCCTCAGTATTCCTGCAGGATTCGTATCGGGGAATTTTGTTGATGACTTGTATGAAGGATAGATCTTCGCGAAATGAAAATCCATCATTGTTATTTACCATGCCTCCAGTTTATCAGCAATCTCTGGCATCTTGTTCTTGGTGAATACAGGATTCTTACCTTCCTTCTTCTGTTGGCGATAGTCTTTCAACAGGAAGACGGCCTGGCGGGAAAGCAGGACGATGGCTGCAAGATTGCAGAGGGTGAGAAGAGCCATCGTGATATCTGCAAAACTCCATGCAAAATCCAGAGATACTACCGCTCCGACCATCACCATTGCTGCTACAGCAAGACGATAGACAAATACACCCAGCTTGGAGTCCCTGATATATCTCACGTTGGTTTCTCCATAATAATAATTGCCGATGATGCTGCTAAAGGCAAACAGCCATATCATTACCGCAACAAACGGATTGCCGATGCTTCCGATTTCGTGGGTCAGGGCATCCTGGGTGAGTTGAATTCCATTTGAAGCCGTAAGATCCACACCGCTCACCAGGATAATGAATGCAGTGCAGGAACATACCACCAGCGTATCTGTAAAAACACCCAAAGCCTGTATCAATCCCTGTTTTACAGGATGACTGACTGTAGCTACCGCAGCAGCATTCGGTGCACTACCTTCACCTGCCTCATTACTGAACAGACCTCGCTTGATACCCTGTATCACAGTAACGCCAAGAACTCCGCCAGCAGCCTGATTGAATCCGAAAGCATTCTCAACAATGGTAAGCAGAACCTTTGGCAGACTGGTGATATTCCAAACAACAACACCTACAGCTATCAGAAGATAAATGACAGCCATCACAGGAACCACGGTAGAAGAGAACTTAGCCACTCTATGGATGCCACCGAAGATGATGAGCAGGGTGAGCACAGTGAGGGCAATTCCCATGGTGGCAGGCTCGATGCCAAAAGCCTTCTGCCATGCCAGACAGATAGTATTGCTCTGCACTGAATTATAGGCAAAACCGAAGGTAATGATCATCAGCACGGCAAAAAGAATACCCATCCATCCCTTTCCCAAACCATACTTCATATAATAGGCCGGTCCGCCATAGAACGATGTTTTGCCTTTCCGCTTGTAAAGTTGGGCGAGAGTTGATTCTATGAAAGCGGATGCAGAGCCCAGTAAAGCCAGCATCCACATCCAGAATACGGCTCCCGGACCACCGATGCTGATAGCAGTAGCCACACCGGCAAGGTTACCGGTTCCAATACGGCTAGCCAATGCTACCACGAATGCCTGGAAGGAAGAGATGTGTTTCATTTCGCCATCCACTTTCACCTCCATCGACAGTTCATCGTGTCCTATTTCTTCCGGTTGTACCTTGTCGGGATGAATCAGCAGCCTGATCATCTCTCTGATAAGGCGGAACTGGACGAAACGGGTACGCCAAGTGAAAAACAGGGCACAGCATATCAAGACGGTGATGATGATATACGACCAAAGGAAATCGCTAACCTGAACTAAAATGTTTTGTATTGAATCTATCATTTATCTGTTTAAATCTGATTATTTATTACTTTTTTACAACCTTCAGAACCTGGTCAGCAATACTCTTCATTCCCTTGATAGTAGGGTGACCGTTTTTCTTGTCAATATCATGAAGGGCAATGACAGGAACCAGATAGGTCTTGCAGATTTTTTTTACCGACTCATTGATTACATCCTTGAGTTCAGAGTTTAAGATGAAATATACCTCTACATTTGGATAATGCTGTCGTATATCTGAAAGCAGCTTGGCCATGGCTGGGCGGAAACAATACAAATCTGCGCGTTTCCAGTCGCTATACTGATAGTTGCCGAGCGGGGCATCAGCCCAGTTGTCATTCGTAGCACCGCAAATCAGGATGATATCCGGATTGCCAAGCAGAGAACTGCGGGTGATGAAAGAACGGTCGGTATAATCTTCGTCACGATAGCCAGTGTTGCAGATGGTAGCACCAGAATAGGAATTGATATTTCCCATCTTATAG
>CAVHWE010000071.1:0-10977 GCA_963639495.1 bacterium
GTGTTTGTTGTCTGTACTTAGGACGAATATCCTTTTCGTTTATTGAAGCTTAGTAAACCTGACTTGTCAATTGCTTGACGGTTCGTTTCTTTTACCCAGTCAACTTTCTTATTTCTAAGAAGTTAACCGCTTCTTGTACTACTTGTCTGTTTATGTAAAATCTTTCAAAGAACTCTTTCTTTATTGCTTTGAGTAATGCTTGATTTCTCAAAAGCGAGTGCAAAAGTACTAACTATTTTTCATTCCACCAAATCTTTTCGCAAAAAAGTTGCTTTTTAGCCGAATATTTAACAGTTGTAAACATTTAAGCCTTTTTCACACCTTATTATATATATAAATAGACTGAACTTTTGGCTATTCCAATATTTCTTCGTACTTTTGCCCTACCAATCAGTAAGGTTTAACAGAAAACGGAAATTCATCATGAAAATTATTGTATCAGAAGAAATCGAATCGGTATGTCCCACCTTTGTGGGAGCATGCGTGGAAGCCAATGTGGTAAACACCCCTTATTGTCAGGAACTTTGGGATGAAATCAATGCCCTCGGTGAAAAATACAGACAGACGCTGACCACGGAATCGCTGAAAGAGATGAGTGGAATTGCTGCCACCCGAAAGGTGTACCGTGCCTGCGGCAAGGATCCATCTCGCTACCGTCCTGCATCAGAAGCCCTTATCCGCAGAATGCTGCAGGGCAAGGAACTCTACCAGAGAGATACGCTGGTGGACCTGGTGAACCTGGCGAGCATTGCATACGGCTACAGCATCGGCGGATTTGATGCAGACAAGTTTGAAGGCGACACCCTGACCCTGGGCGTAGGCAAAGCCGGCGAACCATACGAAGGCATCGGCAGAGGCATGATTAATATTGAAGGTCTGCCTGTTTACAGAGACAAGACAGGCGGTGTAGGAACCCCGACCAGCGACAACGAGCGAACCAAAATGAGTATTGACACCACCCATCTGGTGGTTCTCATCAACGGATATGACGGAGACGAACAGCACGTCCGCGAGAATGCCGAATTCATCATCGAACTTCTGAAGAAGTATTGCCAGAGCGATGGAGGCAGCTACTTCATCTACAAATAAAATGGTGTGTCATAAGTTTATGATTCACCCTCTTCTATTTGTTGGAAGAGATAGGATATGTTGCTGAAAGAGATAGGATATGTTGCAGAAAGAGATAGGATATGTTGTTGAAAGAGACAGGATATGTTGTTGAGACAGTCAGTATCTTCGGTCGCACAACAGCTGTTGTGCGCTTGCATAACAGCTGATATGCGCATGCACAACACCTGTTGTGCATGCGGTAGTCAACTGTTATACACTAACTATTATCCAGACTTATGACACACCCTCATTAACCAAGAAATCTCTCTTATAAATTCAAAAAGGGGACTGGCCACCGCCAGTCCCCAAGACGAGAGAGATATAAGTGTTGACTTGGTCAACAACGAGGCAAATCACTTTGCCTTATATCTTTATTCTACTTATTTATTCTAAATCCTCATCCCAACCTGTATACTTAAAGCCTTTAGCCCTATAATGATAACCAGGCTGATCTGCACGAGAATAAACAATAGTAATTTCATCGGTAATAGTACCAGTCGCAGTCTTGTAAGTATTATGTCCACACTTACCAGACACAGTAATCTTACCTTTAGAAGTTGCAGAGTTTCCAATAAAATTATCCACATCTGTACCACTAAAAATATAATCACTCATATTGATAGACACCTTGGCATTTATTGCCCATTCAGTAGCTGTACTGTAATTACCAATGCGAATCCAAGCTTTATCCTTATCGTAATCTGTTGTATTACTCAAGAAACCAAAAACTCCATCGGAAACCTTGCATATCTCTTCAACATCGGAAGGGTTAGAGTCCCAATATTCCGCATCAGTCTTACTAGGATCGTAACCTTTCTCAATATTCAAAGCATACTGACCTCCTATTGGAGCTATCGGTGTATAATCTATGTCGAAATCCGTACCTTCGGAACAAGCCGAGAACATCATAACAACAAGAGCTAATAAAAAGAATATTTTTTTCATATTTCAGTCTATTTAATAAAAACTAGAATTTACTTTTCCCACCACAACTTTTTGGTGATGTCGTTACCATTCTCCTTGATATACTTCATAGCAGCGGTATTATACAAAGAAGTCGAAGTAGGATAAATTAAGCGCATAGGATAAGCACCTGTCGCCAAGTTTGAAGCACCTGGATCTACCAAGTTACCTAGTTGATAACCATCAGACAAAGTACGCTCCATTGGCTTGTTACTAACTCGTACAGTAACAGCACCCTGAACTTCAGGATATCCTAAACGATTACGAGTAATCCAGCCATCATAAGAATTAGCGCCAGCATAAGTGAGCCAATATTGACGTGCTATACTCTTGAGCATATCTGTTTTATCAAATGCATATACACCATTTACAAAACTTGAGCCATCAAGTCCCCAACGGCTAAAACCAGCAAGCACACCTTTATTATAATACTCCTCTGCTTTATCTGTATTACCTAAACGAGCATAAGCCTCAGCAATCATCAATTCACATTCTGCCTCATTCATCAAGTATACAGGATCATCATAAGCCTGCTTAACACGTGAAGACTGAGAGATAGTAATTACAGACTGAGTACTAGGCTTCGTTCCACAAGGAAGGCCCTCATAGCACTCATCCATATGTGCTATCAACAACTCTGGTGTATTATAGTCCGGATGCGCTTTTTTAGATGCAGCAGTCTGATTATAAAGATAAACTATGCGTGGATCTTTCTTTGCGAGAAGATACTCAACAAAAGTATGACAAGCACGCATATTCTCTGTGGTATTCAACTGACGGATATTAAATTCATACAATGGGTTAGACTTATTAGTAGCATCAACCCATGCAGTCCAAGCGCAATCCTCTTCCAGCAAATCGCCCTCAGCCAACAAGTTTTTAATATCCTCTTTATGAGCATCGAAATCCTTCAGATACATTTTCAGTTTCAAGCTCTTGGCAAAGCTGACCCATTTAGCCATACTTCCACCCAAGAAACAGTCTAAAGTACCACCTATAGGATAAGACTTCTCTGACTCTAATGCATCATTATATTTAGCAATAGCCTCATCAAGCATGTTAATAATACCAGGATACACAACAGTCTTACTATCCTCAAATATTGGATTTGGATTGTTATCAATATCCAAAGACTCGCTAAACGGAATGTCTCCATAAGAATCGGTCAACACCAAATAGTTATAGGCCATCAATATTTTGGAAACCATCCAATAATTCCATACCTTTGCACCTTCTGCTGAAGCTACAGACAATTTCAAATCCTTCAAAGCATTGGCATAAGTATTATCCCACAAAGCCTTAACTGGAGGATAAGAGCTGCTTGTCGTTACCGCATAGTTAGCCAATGTATTATACTGGTTTGTACTATTACCCTGTGTGGCATACTGACACCAGAAATTTCCAGTTAATTGTCCGTAAAGTCCTAAAACTGCAACTGTTGAAGCCTCTGCAGAAGGGAACAGCTGCTTATAAGTAGCTGTTGTTGGGTAATCAGGATTGTAGTTGATATCCAAATAACCGGAATCGCTACAAGAAGTAACAGTACCCATTGTCAAGAGGGCTCCCAGCAATGCTGCGCTTAAAAATTTATATCTTTTCATATAAGAAATCTCCTTTAATTAAAATACAACCTTCAAGTTAATACCATAGTTGCGAGTTGAAACAGAACCCATTGTCTCACCAAACTCAGAGCTGATATCATTACCAAAGTTAGAAGACTCAGGATCGATATAATTCTGATGCTTAGGAGTGATAAGCAACAAGTTGTGGCCAACGAGACTCAAAGACAACTTCTGCATCTTCAATGCGCTTGTGATTGTCTTAGGGAAATCGTATGTCAAAGCCAACTCACGGAGTTTGAAGTAAGAACGGCTTACAACGAAATCACGACGCACCTCCGGGTTGTAACTATAGTTACCCTGAGCATAATTCATCTTCTCTGAACTAACAGGGATATTATTCTCAACATACTGTCCACCAACAACCTTTACAGAATGAGGATAGATAAACGCATCACGCTCATTGAATACTGTCTCTGTAGAGTTACCATTGAAGTGAGTGATATAAGATGTCTCAGAATACATTAATCCACCCTTATGCCAGTCGCCAGTAGCTGCAAGGGTCAAGTTTTTCCACTTTAAGTGTGTGGTGAAGCCCATTACGAAATCAGGCTGAGAAGAACCGAGATAATCATATTCCGTAGAACTTGACTTTAAGAAACCATTGTTGTCTACCACCTTATAGCCATAATACTGACTATTCTTATCTGTCACCTTCTCTGTTGCAGGCAACTTGAAGATACCGATAGGCTCACCAACCTTCAATACGTAAGATACACCACGCATAGAAGAATACAAACCAGTACTTGTAGTACCTACAGGAATGGTATATTCATCAAGACCATCCCAAAGTTCCTTCACCTTACTCCAGTTCTTTGAGTATGTAGCCCCTACGCTCCATTCCCAATCCTTGGTACGGATAGGAGTAAAATTAACCATCGCCTCAATACCCTTGTTCTGAAGCTTACCCACATTACGGGTGTTCGTAGTATAACCTGTCTCAGGCGCCAAAGTAGCAGAGATAATCTGATTCTTGGTTGTACGATCATAGTAAGCCACATCGAAGCTCAAACGGTTACCGAAGAATGTACCGCTCAAACCAAGTTCATACTCAGTTGTAATCTCTGGTTTCAAGTTTGTATTTGGCAAACGGTTATACTCTGTCAGACCTAACACACCAGAAATTGGCAAATATGTATAATAAGACTGGAATGGACGATAATATGAATTAGTCATATATACATCAGCATCATTACCAGTCTGACCTATAGCTGCACGAACCTTCAACAAGTCGATCTGCTTGATATTCTTCAATGCAGGAATAGCCTGGTTCAGAAGTACAGATACATTGGCACCGCCATAGAAGAAACTGTTATTACCAACAGGAAGTGTAGAAGACCAGTCATTACGGGCAGAAAGGTTCAGGAAGGCCCAATCCTTATAACCAAGCTCTACCTGTCCCAAAAGTCCAATCAATCTTCTTTTCCATGAGGTTGCATCAGTAAGAGAATTGGAAATTGTATTATCCAAGGAATTCCATCCAGGAATTTCCAACTGCTCATTATAACCACCTACAGTATCATAGTTTCTCTGGTTCAAGTTCCAACCCAAGGTTGCACCTACCGAGAAATCACCGAAAGTATGATTACCGGTCAATAAGAGGCTGGCATCAATCTGTCCACGCTGAGAACGATACTTAGAATAGTAACCCTGGTTACCTACTGTTGTACCATTACCATTTGCCTGATAAGAACCCTCGGTATAAAGAATACGTGGTTCGATGCGCTCGGTCTTATAATTGGTATAATCACCACCGAAACGGCCAATTACCTTGATATCCTTGGTAATATCGTATGACAACTCCAGCTTACCATAAATACGGTCGTCCTGGTAAGTAGAATAGTAGTTATCTACCATATAATATGGGTTGGTAGCATACAATGTATAGTAGTTATCTACATTGTTACGCTCAAGGTTGTAATCCTTCATATCTGTGAAACGAACATCAGAAGCACCCTGAAGCAACTCCATATACATATCACGAGAACGGCGCATATCCTTGCGAACATAGTTCAGGGACATGTCCAGATGGAATCTGTCGATATTGGCGTAACCACGGAGTGAGAAGGTATTACGATGATATGTATCACCATCATTAGGAGTAATACCATTAGAACTTACATTACCGTAAGATGCAACAATACCTACTTTCTCATCACCATAGCGGAGAGATACGTTGTTGTTCCATTCCTTACCTACCTGATAGAAGTCACGGATATTGTTCTTAACATAAGAAAAAGGCTTGGTTAAAGTCTCGCCGTTAGAAAGACCGGTAGAACCATACCAGTGCTCACGACCATCGAGGCGAGGTCCCCAAGAACCGTTCTCCTCATTAGACCAGGAACCCCAACCTTGACCAAAGAGATTCTGAGTCATTGGTACACGGAGCACATCAGTAAATGTCAAAGAACCATCGTAAGTGATAGAAGCCTTCTTGTCACCCTGTGGCTTCTTTGTAGTAATCATGATAACACCATTGGCTGCACGAGAACCATAAAGAGCGGTAGCAGAAGCACCCTTCAATACAGTTACCGATTCAATATCCTCTGGGTTGATGTCGCCTGCACCACTACCAAAGTCAACAGAGTTATCACCCAAACGGTCATTGTTGATAGGCACACCATCAACAATATACAATGGGTTGTTGCTAGAAACAGAAGAAATACCACGAATTACGACTTTCTGAGAGGTACCTGTAACACCACCACCAGAAATCTGCACACCAGCCATCTTACCCTGAAGACCACTCATCAAGGAACCAGACTTAGCCACAGTCAACTCAGAAGCGTTGGCTGTACTGGCAGCATAACCCAAAGTTTTCTCTGAACGTTTCATACCCAAGGCAGTAACAACTACCTCGTCAAGATTTCTTGCATCAGAAGCCAAAATGATCTTCATTTTAGCAGATGCTTTCATTGTTTTAGTCTGCATGCCGAGGTAACTGATTTCCAAGACAGCATCCTTGCTGGCATTAGGAAGCGTAAAATTACCATCGACATCAGTCGCTGTTCCAGTCTTAGTTCCTACAATTCTTACAGATGCGCCAATTACTGGTTCACCATCTTCCTGAGAAACAACCTTACCTGTAACAGTAGTTTGAGCGAGAGCCATTCCTGTTGAAAGAACAAGCCCCCCCATGAGCATGGTTAATCTTTTTACCATAATTCTCTCTCTTAAAAATTAAACAACTTACAAATATCGGGTGCAAAGATACATACTTTTTGCTAATTAAACAAATTTTTAGTAAACAATTTGATACAAAATACCAACTTTATGGTACTTTATGCATATTTTTCGCATATTTTATTACTTTTCGTAAGCGTTTTTGATATTTATTCCCACAAAAAGTAAATAACGAGAAGAAATTAGGTACAAAAGGGAGGTTTAAAAACAGAAAGGCAAACACACCATTCGCTACAACAAATGACACGTTTACCTTTATTATTTTATTAAAATGAAACTCGCCTATCAAAAAGGCTTCATCAGGATTACACCTTATTATATATAGGGAGTTATGAAAAAAAAGTCAATAACGCCGGGAATTTAAATCACGCCAAAATGGAGGAGCGCATTCTTAACACCATCTTCATCCACATGAGTCGTAATGAAATCGGCTATCTGCTTGAGATTATCTCCCGCATTGCCCATCGCAACACCGGTGCCTGCCTCCCGGACGATGGAAATATCATTGCCGCCATCGCCGAAAGCCATGGTTTCATCTATGTTCAAACCCAGATAATCAGCCATCGCATGCAAGCCCTTGCCCTTATCCGCATCGGCTGCCGTAATATCCGTAAAGGCAGGATGCCACCTGCCCGACGTACAGTTGCTAAGCGTAGGCATCAGGACTGCCTCCTGTTCTACCGAACAGAAAGGAGTAACCTGCAGAACCCGCTCATCTCCCAGTTCATTCACATCGGTCAGGAAGATTTCACAATCCACTCCCAGTCCCTTGGCAAAGATTTCATAAACCTCGTCAGTATAATGATGGATAGCGAGATGATGCTCTCCTACGACGATTGCCGGATAATCATCACGGTCGGCTGCCTCGATAATCTTCTTTACATCTTCAGGAAGGATGGCGTGTTGGCTCACCACCTTATCGCCTACAAAACAGCGGGCTCCATTGGTGGTGATGTAACCGTCGATGAGATGTTCTATCTGACCGAGGTTAGTAATGAGGAGCTGCGGACGACCGGTAGAAATATACACCTCTACCCCATTCTTCTTAGCCTGCTCCAAGGCATCTACCGTACTCTGCGGAATCTTGTGGGTCTTGAAACTCACCAGGGTGCCGTCAATATCGAAAAACAATGCTTTTATCTTCTTATCCATACCAATATCTTCTATACCTTATTATATATATATAATGCAAAATCGGCTCTGTAAGTACAGAAAAACCGATGCAAAATTACGAAAAAACAGATAAATGACAAAAAATATAAAGATTTATTAGATTTTACTTGCATCGAAAAGAGAAAAAACGTATATTTGCCACATCTTTATGCCCAAGGAAACTCCGAGATAACGCATAGAGCAACTAGTAAATAAGAACTATTATGAGTAAGAAGTCCTATCGGTTACTGGCATCCCTGTTGCTGATGCTCGTAGCGACGCTTACTTCATGCGAAAAGTTTTCGATTGACGAAACAACCGGAAAATCACGTGAGGCAAACGCCAATGTAACTATCCATGTGCAGAAAATTGAAGGCACAAGTCTGTTGACAACCAAAGCTGGCGACAAGCAGATGGCGCTGGGCGATGTGTGCTCCAGACTGACGCTTGCCATCTTTGACGGAGAGGAGAAACTGGAGACGGTGAATCAGCTTTCAACAGACAACGGCTTCGGAACAGCCTATGTAAGTCTGGACGAAGGAGAATACCGACTGGTGGTGATTGCCCATAACGGAAAGGGAAACTGCTCTGTCAGCGCACCCGAGAAAGTAAAATTTGCGAGTAACAAGCTTACCGACACCTTCTATTATTACGGCAGGTTGAGCGTAACGGCAGACGGAGCCACCTCCGACATCAACCTGAGGCGAGCAGTTGGCGCCTTCAAGTTACATATTACCGACGAAACCATTCCCGAAGAAATCAGGAGCATCAAGTTCTATTACACCGGCGGCAGCAGCACCCTGGATGCAACCACCGGATTCGGCTGCGTGAACAGTCGGCAGACCGAAAATTTCAGTATGAAAGATGGCGGCAGAGACTTTACCGTCTACACCTTCCCGCATGAAGAAGAGAAGAACATCAAGATGAACATCAGCTTCCTGGATGCCGATGCAAAAGTGGTAAAGAGTTTTGAAAAAGCCGATCTGAAAATGCATCAGAACCAAACAGCCTATACCGAGATTTCCATCGCTAACGGATTTGGCGGAGGAGACGACAGTACGGGCGGCGGAATCGGCATTACCGTAGACCCTACCTGGGGCGAGACAGAACGGGTGAATTTCTAAGAAACAGACGATTAAGGGATTATGGAAAACTAAAAGGCATGTTCTATTTTTCCACAATGCAATATATTTTTTGATTCTTAAAGATTTGATAATCAAAATTTCTTTGTCATTTAAGAATAATTCCATAATTTTGCATCCGATATTATATAATATTATAAACAAAGGATGAAAAAATATATAACTCTTATCATGCTGATGGGAGCATTGATTCCTGCCGGGGCTCAGGCACAAGCATTGAGCCTTGACAGTTGCCGTGCCATGGCGCTGCGCAATAACAAGCAGCTCAATGCCTCGAAGCTCAAGAAGGACGTGGCGTATAATCTGAAGAAATCGGCACGTACCAAATATCTTCCTAAAGTAGATGCTTTAGGCGGTTACGAATGGTTCAGCAGGGAGATTTCGCTGCTGAACGACGGACAGAAGTCAACATTCAGCAATATCGGTTCTACCGTTACCGGAGGAATATCGGGAGGAGCCAGCAATCTGATGAGCCAACTCGTAAGTCAGGGGATGATTACCCCGGAGATGGCGCAGCAGATAGGCGGACTGATGAATGAGAAACTGGGACCTCTGCAGCAGCAAGGCAATGCGCTGGGAGAGAAACTGGTAGATGCTTTCCGCACCGACACACGCAACATCTGGGCAGGAAGCGTGATGGTTCGCCAACCTATCTATATGGGTGGAGCCATCATTGCAGCCAACAAGATTGCCGACATCGGAGAACAGATTGCAGAGAATGATCTCGACCAGCAGACCCAGAGCACGCTCTACAGCATAGACCAGGCTTACTGGCTCGCCGTTTCGCTGAAGCAGAAGCAGAAACTCGCCATCAGTTACCGCGACCTAGTGAAGAAACTGAACGAGGATGTTCATAAGATGATTCAGCAGGGAGTTGCCACCAAGGCAGACGGACTGAAGGTGGACGTGAAGGTGAACGAGGCTGAGATGCAGATTACCCAGGCAGAAGACGGACTCGCCCTGTCGAAGATGCTGCTCTGCCAGCTCTGCGGCATTCCGATGAACAAGGAAATCACTCTTGCCGATGAAGATAAGGAAACCCTGGCTTTATCAGGAACTCCTGTTGACACAGAGCAGCAGAGAGTGGCAGCACAGGATTCGGCGATGAACACCCGTCCGGAACTCCGCATGCTGCAGAATGCACTCGACATCTCTAAAGAAGCTACCAATATGGTTCGCGCCGTCAATCTGCCTCACGTCATGCTGACAGGCGGCTACATGATTTCGAACCCGAACGTATTCAATGGTTTCCAGAAGAAGTTTACCGGAGTCTGGAACGTAGGCGTAATGGTTCATGTTCCGGTATGGAACTGGTTTGACGGAGCCTACAAGGTGAGAGCCGCCAAGGCTGCCAGCAATATCGCGCAGATGAACCTGGATGATACGCGAGAGAAGATTCATCTTCAGATTACCCAAAGCCAGTTTAAGGTAAAGGAAGCGCAGAAGAAGCTCAACATGGCGATGAAGAATATTGCCAGTGCCGATGAGAACCTGAGATGCGCCACCCTCGGTTTCAAGGAAGGCGTAATGGAGGTTACTGACGTGATGGCTGCACAGACAGCCTGGCAGAAAGCACAGAGCCAGAAGATTGATGCAGAAATCGACGTGAAGCTGACTCAGGTCGGGCTGAACAAGGCGCTGGGTATCCTGCAGTAATGGTTACTGGGGCGGAAATCCGATGGAATCGGATTTAACGGGGGCCCAACGGGAGACTTTTCCCTCTATCTCTTCTTTCTATATTCATATTTTTAAACATTAGTGTCCAATAAAAATTGGACACGTTAATTAATTAATCAAATAGTCCCTTA
>CAVHWE010000072.1:0-10964 GCA_963639495.1 bacterium
GTCTATTTAGCAATAATACGACCGGGAATCCGTTTTTTATGGTAAAGTAATTCATAAAAACGAACAATAAAATAAAGAAGAAAAACAAGAAACAATGCTCAAGATAGTAATGATTATGCTATGCGGAATAGGTACCGGCTATCTGCTCCGCAACAAAAAAATGAGTTTTATCGGCCGTATCATCACGGCGCTGATATGGGTACTCCTGTTCCTGCTCGGTATCGAGGTAGGTTCTAACCCTCGTATCATCAGCGGTCTTCAGACCCTGGGACTTGAGGCGATAGCCCTGACCTTGGGAGGCAGTCTGGGTAGTGCACTCTTTGCTTGGGCATTGTGGAAGTATGTTACAGCAAAGCAGGCTAAATCGTCGGCTCACGCTGAAACCGGGAAAGGAGGCAAGGCATGAAAGGCAGTTTGATTATTGTAAGCTTCTTTGTTCTGGGTATCATCGTTGGTTTGTGTGATGTGATTCCGGCAGGTTTCCTGGATAGCGACGTGAGCTATTACGCACTCTGCTGCCTGATGTTCTGCGTAGGTATCAGCATCGGTTGTGATACCTCTGTGCTGAAAAGTTTCAAGAAGGTGAATCCACGCCTGATGATGCTCCCTGTGATGACCATTCTGGGTACATTGGCAGGATGTGCTGCCGTATCTCTCATCTTGAGCCACCGCCAGCTTACCGATTGTCTGGCAATCGGTTCAGGATTCGGATATTACTCTCTTTCTAGTATCTTCATCACCGAATACCGGGGCGCCGAACTGGGCACCATCGCCCTTCTTGCCAACATCTGCCGCGAGATTCTCACCCTGCTGTGTGCTCCGCTGCTGGCAAAATACTTCGGCAAACTGGCACCTATCAGCGTAGGTGGAGCCACAACCATGGATACAACGTTGCCAATCATCACCCGATATTCGGGCGAGAGTTTCATCATCGTTTCCATCTTCCATGGCTTCTGTGTCGACTTTTCTGTACCCTTCCTGGTTACCTTCTTCTGTTCTTTGTAGAAATAACTAAAAGCAGTTTTAAACCAAACCCGTATGAGACATATTTTCAGTTCATTCATGATATGTCTGAGCCTGTGCTGTGCCCATACCTCAGTAGCCCTTGCGGCTCAGGATGGCAAGCAGCCAGCAGCTTCAGACCCTTGGCAGGACGCCACCGTGACCCATATCAACCGCATGCCGATGACCGCTCATTACTTGCCTTTTACAAGTGAGAACGGAGCCTTGGCACAGTTGAAGATGGACGACGCCCGCCGTTTTCAGTTGAATACCCAGAATGAGCGCCGCCGTTCGCTGGATGGTGTATGGAAATTCAAACTGGTGAAGAATCCGAGTCTTGCCTTGACCGATTTCTTCAAGACATCTTATAACGTAAGCGATTGGCAGAACATCAATGTGCCTGGCAGCTGGGAGTTGCAGGGCTTCGATGCGCCAATCTATACCGATGTTACCTATCCTTTCAAGGCAAATCCTCCTTTCGTACCACAGGATTACAACCCTGTAGGACATTATGTACACGAATTTACCGTGCCTGAAAACTGGAAGGGCATGGATGTAATCATGGATTTCGAAGGTGTAGAATCTGCCTTCTATCTCTGGATCAACGGCAAGATGGTGGGTTATAGTGAAGATAGCCGTCTGCCAGCCCACTTCAATATCTCCAAGTTCCTGAAGAAGGGCAAGAACCGCCTTGCCATGAAGGTGTTCCGCTTCAGCGACGGCAGTTATCTGGAAGACCAGGACTACTGGAAGTATAGCGGCATAGAGCGCAATGTGTTCATCCAGGCTCGTCCTAAGAGCAGAATGAACGACTACGTATTGGGAAATAAACTAATCGATCAATATAAGGATGGCAATTTCACACTCGATGTGAATATGCTCAATCCACAGAAGGGTCAGAAGGTTGAGGTGAAAGTGCTTTCGGCAACAGGCAAATCTCTCTTCAAACAAATCCAGAGCATCACCTCACCTGCTGATACCTTGATTCATTTCGAAAAACTGCTGAAGAATGTGCAGCCTTGGAGCGCCGAGCGTCCTTATCTCTACACACTCGTCATCAATACTACCGACAGGAATGGTAGAGTAGAGGAGAGTGTGGCTCAGCCTTTCGGCTTCCGTACCATCGAAATGAAGAACGGACAGCTTCTGGTGAACGGTGTTGCCATCACCATTAAGGGGGTGAACCGACAGGAGCACAATGCCGTACACGGCAGAACCCTCAGCATCGGTGAGATGGTGAAGGATGTGAAGATGATGAAGCAGTTCAACATCAATGCCGTGCGTACCTCTCACTATCCAAACTATTCGGAGTGGTATCAGCTCTGCGATAAGTATGGTCTCTACATGGTAGGCGAGGCGAACATCGAGTGTCATGGTATTTTGGATACAGAATACAAACAGCTGGCAGACAGAGAAGACTGGTATCCTGCTTTCCACGACCGCATGTACCGCATGATCAAGCGCGACCGCAACCATACCGCCATCATCATCTGGTCTATGGGTAACGAGAGCGGATATGGCAAGAGTTTCGAGAAACTCTACGATATGAGCAAGGCGATGGATCCAACCCGTCCGGTACAGTATGAGGGCGGCGGTTACAACGCCAAGTCGGATATCTACTGTCCGATGTATGCCCGCATCTGGTCTTTGCGCCGCCATGTCAACCAGCGTGATGAGCGTCCGCTGATTCTCTGCGAATACGCCCATGCCATGGGTAACAGCGAGGGTAATCTCAAGGATTACTGGGATCTGATTTACAAATACGACCAGTTGCAGGGTGGTTTCATCTGGGACTGGGTAGACCAGACCATCGCCAAGACCGATGACAAGGGACACAAATACTGGGCTTATGGTGGCGATATGGGATTCGTAGGTGTAGTAAACGATTCCAACTTCTGTGCCAACGGACTTGTAGCAGCCGACCGCTCGCTGCATCCACATATCTGGGAGGTGAAGAAGGTTTACCAGAACATCGCCTTCGAGCCAGTAGCCTTCATGCAGAACCGCATCAAGGTAACCAACCGATTCGACTATACCACGCTTGACAATTATCAACTCGTATGGGCAGTAGAAGCAAACGGCGAAACCATCAGAAGCGGCAAGATGAACTTCCCGACCCTCCTGCCTCATCAGACTAAGGAGATGGAGATACCGATGGGTACACTTCCTGCATCCGACAGCAAGGAATACTTACTCACCCTGCGCGCCTTCAGCAAGCAGGCTACCGGAGCCGTTCCTGCAGGTCACGAGGTAGCCATCGAGCAGATGCAGTTGCCTGTACGACAGGAAAAGGCTCAGGAACAGGTAAGCGGACAGATAGAGAAGACCGAGACAGAAGATGCCGTCACCATCCAGGGAAAGACCAATGATTTCAGCATCAGCTTCTCTAAGAAGACCGGCGAGATGACATCCCTGAAATATGACGGCAAGGAAATGCTGCTGGCTGGTTTGCAGCCTAACTTCTGGCGCGGTATTACCGACAACGATGTGGCTAACGGCACTCAGGAGCGCTGCGCTACCTGGCGTGAGGCTGGAAAGAAGATGGTACTGAAGGGCATCAAGACCCAGGCAGACAACCAGAAGGCTACCGTCATCGCAGACTTCGATATGCCTGAGCAGGAATCTCAGATGCAGATTACCTATCAGATGCTTGCCAACGGAAATGTAGAGGTGAACATGCACTTCATTCCTGGCAACAAGGCTCTGCCGGAGATGCCTCGTCTCGGTATGCGCATGATTCTGAAGGGCGACTACGACCAGATGACCTGGTTGGGTCGAGGTCCGCAGGAGAACTATGCCGACCGCAAGAGCGGTTACCTCATCGGTAAGTATTCTGCCAGCGTATGGGAGCAGTATCATCCATACGTAAGAGCACAGGAAACTGCCAATAAGTGTGATGTACGCTGGTTCACCCTCGCTTCGAAGGCTGGAGCCGGTATCAGGGTGGAAGGTGCTGAGCCATTGAGCGTAAGTGCCTGGAACTTCCCACAGGATGATCTCCTCTATGTTCCTTCTACCATCGAGCACCGTCATGGCGGCTGTGTTGACAAGAAGGACATGGTATGGGTGAACATCGACCATTTGCAGATGGGTGTTGGTGGTGATAATACCTGGGGCGCTATGGTGCATCCGGAATATACCATCACACCAAAGGAGTGGAGCTATAGCTTTACTATTAAGAATTTAAAATAAACGATATGAAGACTAAGTCTATAGCTATATTGACTATGGGGCTTGCCATGCTGTCTATGGACGGCATGGCACAGACCACCCGTCAGGAGTATAAGGATATTCTTGACATCCAGCTGACACCAGGTGCTCCCCGTCGTCAGAACGGATGCTTCACGGATATGGGTTCGTGGATGGGTTTCACCCTCTCTGAGAAGGAGAAGCCTACCGCAGGTTTCTGCGGACCTTTCAGCATCTATTACCGCAACTGGTATGCCCGTTCGCTGGTATCTCTCATTGATGGTACCATGCAGGAACAGAGCTATTATCCGGGCGAAATCAGAATGAGCCTGAAGAAGGATGGTGCCGATATCCATGAAAGTCTGCAGTTTGTGGATGCCCGTACGGCGCTCCTCACCGTTACCAATCCATCCAAGGTTCCGTTCACGTTTACTGCCGACAGCATCAGTACCCGTGCCAATGTATCACGTTGCAAGAACCGTGTAACCATCGGAGACTTCTATGGTGAACGTGTCATCATCGACTTCCCTCAGGAGGTTCAGGTGACTGATGCCGCCCACAACTATCTGGCTACCGTGCCAAGTGGTGTTGAGCAGCTCACCATCGCCATTTCGCTGGTAGAGCAGGATACCGAGGCTTCGGTTCAGCATGTGCATACAGCCAGTCTGCTTGCCAATCCATCAGTCGCTCTCCAGGCAAATGATGACCGCTGGAACGGTTATCTGAAGAAGGTGATACGTGATGATATGCCTGCAGAATATAACCGGGTGGCTGCGAAATCCATCGTCACGCTGCTTTCCAACTGGCGTGCCAAGCGAGGTGCCCTGTATCATGACGGCATCGTGCCTAGTCATGCTGTAGGCTATTTCGTAGGTTGCTGGGCATGGGACTGCTGGCGTTTCTCTGCCGGTATGGCTTCCTTCTTCCCTGAGTTGGCGAAGGACAACATCCGCGTGATGTTCGACTACCAGCAGCCAGACGGTATGATTATCGATTGCATCTATCCGGATGCTTCGGAGAACAACTACCGCGACAGCAAGCCTCCGCTGGCTGCCTGGGCGGTGAACGAGATTTATGAGCATACCCAGGATCTGGCTTTCGTGAAGGAGATGTATCCGAAACTCCTGAAATATCACAAGTGGTGGTATGAGAAAAGAGATCACGACAAGAACCATATCTGTGAGTTCGGCTCGGTTGATGGAACCCTTGAGGCTGCTGCCTGGGAGAGCGGTATGGATAATGCCATCCGTTTCGACGGCACCAAGATGTTGCAGAACGGCAAGGATGCATGGAGTACTGACCAGGAGAGCGTTGACCTGAATGCTTATCTCTCGCTGGAGTATACCTTGCTCAAGAAGTTTGCCGGGTTGCTGGGCGAGCCTTTCGACTTGCCTGACTATCGTGGACTGGTTGCCGATTATTTCTTTGACCAGAAGGATGGCTTCTTCTACGACCGCCGTCTGGATGGCGACAGAACATTTGTGCGTGAGGCAGGTTGTGAGGGATATATTCCTTTCTGGGCGAACATAGCAACGCCTAAGCAGTTTGCCAAGGCAAGAAAGTTGTTAGACAATAAGAAGAAGTTCTCTACCTTCATCCCATTCCCGACGATAGCTGCCGATAATCCGAAGTACAATTCGCAGGGTTACTGGCGCGGTCCAATCTGGCTCGACCAGACCTATTATGGCATCAAGGGTTATCGCAACTATGGTGAGAATAAGAAGGCAGATGCCTATACCGACCAGGTGTTCCGCAACTTGCAGGGCATTTCGGCAGGTACCCCAATCTATGAGAATTATGACACGCATACCGGCAAGCCTATGCAGGCTTCTCACTTCAGCTGGAGTGCCGCATGCCTGATCATGATGTACAATGATTATGGAAAATAAACGAGATTCTCATGTGTTAAACGTCATGCCAAAGTGATTTGGCTCATCTTAAGACCTAAATAAAAAAAGCCTTTGAGCGTATCAGTAATGATAGCTCAAAGGCTTACTTTTTTATTATCTCAAAATATACTTTCCGGCTGGTGTCTTGCTGAACTTCACCTGATAGGCTTCAGAGACAATCTGCAGCGCCTCGGTAAGGCTGTTGTTCGGCAGGGTTCCTGTGAAAGGTTCGATGGTATCCATTTCCACAGCAATCTCTACTCCGTAATTCTTCTCCAGACTTCTGATGACTCTGCCCAGCGATGCATCACGGAATACCAGCTGCTTCTTCTGCCATGCACAGGCATCCTCGATATGCGATGTTTCGCGGATATCCATCTTTCCGGTCTGTTTGTTCACCACCACGATTTCGTTTGGCTTCATCGTATAGGTGCTGCCGTTGGCAAGAGAAGTGAGCATCACGCTACCGTTGAGCAGCGCAACTTCTGCAGTCTGTTCTTTCTTTCGGTTGATGACGTTAAACTCGGTACCCAACACCTTGATTTCCATTCCCTGCATGTGGATGATGAACGGATGCCGGGCGTCTTTGGCTACCTTGTAGTGAGCCTCGCCTTCAAATTCAATCTCGCGATTGTCCTTGCAGAAATCCTGTGGTGCATATTTGATGCTGGAGAGCGAATTGAGCGCTACCACACTCTTGTCGGGTAGGGTGATGCTCACCTGTTCGCCCTCCTGTGTAGTGATTTCTGTCATCGGAATCGCGGCATATTGCCTGTTTTCCTTATACATCATTCCCATAATCACCATGCAGATAGGCAGGGCAATAGCTGCTGCTATCTGGGTCCACTTGAGGACGCGCTTCAGGGTGAATTGCTTACGGGTTCCTATCTGTTCATGGATTTCGGCCTTGATACGTGCCAAATCTTCGTCAGAGATACCGCTATCCGGGATGATGCCGTGCAGCCATTCCTCTTCCATGACTGCTGCTAATTCTTCATCTGAACAGTTGTTGATCCGTTCCTTCAGATTAGCTAAGTCTGTACTATTCTTGATGTCGTCTAACATAAAACAATCCTTTTTTAGGTTATACATGGTTCGGTAGAGAATGTACCGTTAAATTATACTAAAAACAAGAGCCACATCAGGTTGGTGCGGTTGCTGATAAGCTGTCGGAGCTGCTTCAACCCCATGGATAGCTGGTTCTTAACGGTCTGTTCACTATAGTTGAGTCTCTCGGCAATCTCCTGATTGTTGAGCATCTCCAACTTGGAGAGTCGGATGATTTCCTGCTGCGTCTTGGGCAGCTTGGCAAGCATCTGGTTGAGCTGTCTGACGAAATCATCATACTCCAACTGACTGTCAGCAGTGGTACTGTTGTGATGGTCAAGATAGTCCATGTAGTCTTCGTACACGGGCGAATTGATGACCTTCCTGTAGGCGTTGATGAGATAATGCTTGGCTCTGAGGAAGAGCAGCGGCTTTACGCTGTCTGCCTCTTCCAGAGTGCTTCGGTTGTTCCAGAGCCACACGAAGGTATCTTCCATGATCTCTTCGGCATTCTCCTTCGACTTGGTATATTTCAGGCAAAAGGCAAAGAGTCTGCGGGCATATAGCTCGTAGATTTCATCGAATGCCTTCATAGATCCTTTTCTGAGTTGAAGGATAAGTTCTGTTTCTGTCTTTTTAAACATGATAACTATTCACTAAAATCCGTCTAAATCATATTCTTCGCTGTCCAAATCCAGACTGTCGTCGTTGTCGAAAGTTGTCTTTGGCACTTTTTCTTCCTTTATATCCACATCGGTTCCCTGGGTTCCGGTGGTTCCGGTTTCGGAAGTTCCGTTGCTGAAAGTTCCGTTATTTGTCGTTCCATTATCGAAAGTTCCGGTAGTTCCGGTTTCGATTACGCCTGTAGTTCCGCTTTCAGAAGTTCCGGTTTCTTCTTCTTCATCATTTTCTTCAGTATCATCCGTCTTTTCCTGCTGGATGATTTCCGCCGGTTCTTCAAGCAGTGGGTCCTTGCTGATTTTCAGCGGTGCCAGATGCTGGGTATAGAAGAGGGTATAATCGTCGTAGCTCAGACTGGTGCCCAGCAGCAGGAGGTTTGGTTCGCTGATGACGATACCGCGGGCTCCCTTTGACAGGAGCTGGGTGATAGCCTGGTGCTGGTAGATGTCGTTGGCATACTGGCGTGCTTCGTCGTAATTGCGGAATCCCTTTACCTGCATGCGGTGCAGACCGTTCTGTTCATCGATGACGAGGTCGAAATTGCGCACGAGATAGGAGGTGAAATTGTATTTCGCCATCTCGAAGAGCAACTGGTTCTCGTTCACAGAATCGGGTACGTAGGCGAGCATGAAGACGAACGGCTCGTTGCGCTCGATGCTGAATACCTTGGCTTTAGTCTTGGCATCATCATTGAGTACGGCGTTGCGGCGCGACCATACATTGCTCAGGTCGAATGTGCCGCCTTTGAGCTGTCTGCCGGCTTTCACTCCGTTGAGAATCATTCCTGCCATCTCACTGAGTCGGCTGTTCGGATATTTCTCTACCACCTGCTGCATATCGTCGAGACATGCCTGGATATTACCCTCGTGGAGCTGGGTGAGTCCGCCGATAAAGAGGAACTTGTCGCGGTTGGCTCCTTCCGGATAGCGCTTGTCAGAGATAGCTCGGTTGTGTACCACCTTATTATATAGGTTAGCCTTGAAGGCATCGTAGGTGGCAGCATAGAGCGAATCTTCGAGATGAATGCCCATCTTCGCATCTTCCTCATAATAAGGAGAGGTGAGCAGGGCGGTCCATTGGCTCTCCGGATAATTCGCTTTCAACAGGTCGAGATAGCGGCTGGCGATGGCTGGCTGCTTCCGGATGTTGTAGAGCAGGTAGAGGTGATAGTAGGCATCATCGAGATGTTCGTATGATGAGTTCTTCTTCACCAGTCGCTGCAGCATGCGTTCGCTTTCGTCCAGATCATCGAGCTTATCTTTCAGGATGATGCCGGCATGCAGCAGTCCGTCATCCAGAATCTGATTGCTTTCTGCCATCTTCTCTTCGGTGAGCGGAATCTGAGCGAGATAGTAGGCACGCTGATGCGGATCTTCTTCTGCACTCAGGTTCTTCTCCTTTTCCTTCTCAAGGTCTTTCTTCTGTGCCTCGTTGAGGAGTGAATCGCGCTGTTCATCGGTCATTTCTTCTACACCTTTGGCATCGGCAACTACGGTCTGGTTGCTCCGTTGCCAGTTGTCGATGTTCTTTCTCTTGCCCCAGAGACGTTCAAACTGCTGTTTGCCTTGGGCTACGGCAGATTGGGAATAGAAATACCAGGTACTGCTGTTGCCGAAACCGCCGTTGCCCTGGGCTCCGTTTCCGAAGTTGGATGAGGCATTGCTGTTTCCCTGATTCCTGTTATTTCTGCTGTTATTACCATTGCCGTTATTTCCGCCGGCACTTTGGTTGTCTTGTTTTTCTGCCAATTCCTGGTCGGCAAGTCTTCTCTTTTCTTCCTTTTCTTGCTTTCTCAGGGCATCTATCACCTTGTCAATGGCTACATTCCGCTCTGTTTCGCTCATGTGGGCGAGTGACTGCAGGGAGTCCTGCAGATGGATGGCGTCGGTATAAGGCACCAGTTCGTCGAGTACCTTCGAACGGTCGGAGAGCTGTTTGTAGTCTTTGCGGTCCTGGTCCAGGAGTCCGATGGCTGCATCATAGCATCTTTTGGCATCGCCATATCGGTGGCATTGCCAGTATACATTGCCCAGATGCAGCAGCAATACACCTTTCTCAACTCCGTTGCGGCTTGATTTTGCAGCTCCCTTTTCGTATGCAGCAATAGCCTGAAGGGTATCGCCCTGGTTGAGATGTATGTTGCCGATGGCATAATAAACCTGGTCGAGATATTCCTGGTTCTTGTCGCTCGCAGCCATTCGTTTCAATTTGGATACCATCTTCCGGGAGTTGTTGGTTGCCAGAACCTCGGTCATGGAGATGCGGGCATTGAACTCCAGTTCGTAAGGCGGATTGAGACGGATGACATGCTTGAAAGCGCGGTAGGCATTCTGGGTATGTCCCTGCTGTGCTTCTACCTGTCCCATCAGATACCAAAGACGTGCTTTCTGCTTGCGTCGCATCTCATAGCCGATGGCTTTGCGGAGATACGGAATGGCTTCCTGATAGCGTCCGGTCTTCAGATAGTAGAGGGCATAGGTCTTGTCCCATTCCTTCTGGGCACGCCAGTGGATGGAATCGCGCTCGATATTACGGATGACATCTTCTGCATCGTATATCCAACCTGATTCCAGATAACTCTTGGCGAGCCAGGCACGTGCCTTGCCGTAAATGCCGGGTTGGGTAGCGTAGAGGCGGCTCATATAGGCAAAGGTGGCTGCTGCCGACTGGAAATCGCCTTCAAAAAACTGGGAACGGCCCATCAGCATCCATGCCTTCCAAAGGAACGGATTATATTCACGGCGCTGCAGCCATTCCAGGTCTTTAGCAGTCTTGCGGCGTTTCTTGTCCCATACCGGGCGGCGCTTGATGCTGTGCTGGTGAATGGCTTTCTCGCATTTCTCGATGGCGAGGTCGTAGTTCGGCTTGCCCAGTTCGCGGCTGTTCTTGTTGCCTACAGTATAATAAGGAATCATTTCAGAGTAATTATCCTTATTTCCGTTTTCCTTTTCGAGCGAGCCTTCTATATAGGCTACGGTACCATTATAATAGGTGTTGTATCGGGCGTTGAAGGCATGCCACCATCTGCTCTTCGCCGTATTTTTCTGCGTAGAGCATCCTGCTATGGTCATTGCAAAGGCAAGGACAACCATAGCTGGCAAGAGGTTTCTGAATGGGAAATGCTTCAACATAAGTTTCTTCTTTATTTTAAATTAT
>CAVHWE010000073.1:0-10953 GCA_963639495.1 bacterium
GTGAATTTTCTTTTTATCTCGTCAGCGAGAACTTGATGCTCAGGCCGAAATCCTGTGTGGTGGTAGGATAACTGCTGCTCGACAGGAGCGGGGTGTTGGTCTGACGGTCATAATAGAAACTCATGGTAAGGAGTTTGCTGAAGGTATAATCGGCAGAGAAGCTCAGTTTCAGAGCATTGTTGCCGCTGCTGGCACTGCTTACCATTGAGGCAATATCACGAACGATGGCTGCCTGCTTGCGGAAACTGAAGTCAAGACGTAGATTCAGATCATGGTTGGTACCATTCTGAACCGTCTTGGTGGTTGTCGCATTCTTGTTGGCTGCATTCTTGTTGCCGCCCTTCGACTTGGAACGGGAGGCCTTGGCGCCCCAGCCGAAAACATCGAAATTGTTGATGCGGTAACCCATACCAATTACCCAGTCCTTACTCAATGCCTCGTTCAGCTGCACACTCGTCATACTGAGGTTCAACACACGGGTCTGGCGATATTCTGCCTTCACCGTCATATTATTGTTGAATGTGACATCCATACCCAACAATGGCGAGAACGACTCGTTGATACTTACCTGCGAAATGTTGAACATGCTGCTTGGCGACGGATTGCCCGTAGTGGCATCACTCACGAAACCGAGACCGTTCATATACTCCTGGAAGGTGCTGTAACTGTTGTAGCTGCCAACTGCAAAGACACTCTTGTAAGAGTGGTTGATGTTGATACTCTTGAAGTGCTCGTTGAACCAAGGCAGACGTCCCAGTCCACTATAACGGATAGTCCAGTTTGGCAACATCCGGCTCAAAGCTGGGAATACCGAGAGTGAATTGCCACCCATCGAGGTATAAGCCTTGAGGAAGGCAGGAATCATGACATCGCTGCTATACTGGTTGACCGGCGTGCGGGAAGCATCAAACTTGCCGCCAGCCAGAGCCGAACCAGCCGGATAAACGGTACCTGCATACTGCGCCTCTACCCTATCTCGGAAACCAGCCAGCGAGTTGACAAACTTCTCGAAGGTCTTGCTGCGATAACCCGAATTGGCATTGCCCATTCCCTCGAAAGCCGAACCCAGCGAGATGGTAGTCATCTGGAAGGCTCCACTCTGGGTGGTTGGCGTTCCTTCATACATATACTGTATGCTCTTCTGCGTGGTCTTGGTACGTGTGGCTGAGAGATCAATCTTGAAATCCTTGACAGGCTCCAGGGTGGCACGCAACGTAAGATTATCCGTTCTGCTGGTAGTGGCTGGTGTTGCGATACTGTCGTTGCAGAGCAGCCAGTCGTTGTTTCTAGCCTTCTCGATATAATCGTCGCCAACCATACCGAAGGCGAAGTCAAGACCCGGTGCCATCTGTCCCACCTTCTTCTGTCCGAAGGCATCACCCACACTAGGCAAGAAGCCCGGCAGGGTGAGCTGATAGCTGCTGCGATAGTTGATGCTCACATTGCGCACCATCATTGCCAGGCGACTAGCCAACTGCAATCCCTTATACCATTTCTTATCATCAAGCGGTTCCTTAGCCAGGACAGAGAGTTTCACCTTCATGGCGGTATCTACCTTTGAGATGATTCTGATCTGGTTATTATCCACCTTTTTATATTTAAGCGGGAACACCTTGCCGTCTTCCGTCTTGGCATTCACAATCAGTCGCTTGGTATTCTTGCCGTGGCGTATCTTGAATGTGGTATCAGGCAGGAGGGTGATTTCCCGTTCGAAGGCACGCTTGTTCTTAGGCAGCGCCTTCTTCGGATCAGCCGCCTGTTCCTTTGCTTCCTGCTTCTTTTTCTTTTTTTCCTGCTTCTTGCGCTGCATCTGTGCCCTACTCTGGGTACGGTCAAACTTATCGTTTACCTTCTTCAGGAAAGGCACATGGTTGTAGAGTTTCACCAGGTTGAAGTTTCCGTTCAATGTCAGTTCGCGCTGGGTATTGATGGTGTTACCATACGAGTTACCCTCCTCATCCTCTGTACCGCGCTCCCAAGAATAGTTGGCATTGTAAGAGGCATCGCTGTTCACCCAATCGAAGACAGGCAGCAGATTGAGAGGCACCTTGTAGGATGCCTGGAAATTCTGACTGTAGTCGAGCGGTGCACCCCAGTGGCGGATGCTGGTCCATACGGAGTCCTTCCAGGCATGATACTGGTCGGCATAAAGATCCTTGTTGACCGGTGTATATGGTTCCTCTATCTGTGCATGGGTAGCACTCTGGAAGTTCATGTGCAGGTTCTTGGTCAGATCCCAGTTGATGGAGAACTCACGGTTCCAAAGGAACTGTTCACTGAAAGTGAGCGGCAACTTGGAGTCTACTCCGGCAGCTCCACTCATCAGGGTTTCCATATCGCGCTCCTGCAACTCGTAGTAGTCGCGCGTCATCTCGGTATTGAAGGCTATGTTCTGCGGCAGCCAGTTCAGTCCGAAACGTTTCAGTATGTCGAGCCACTTGCTCTTGTTCTTCAGTCTCTTGAATGGTTCCCATGCCTTATAAACCGGGCTCCACGAATAATCCAAGGCTCCGCGCCAGTTGTCCTTGCGCTCATACATCGTCGTTTCACCCGTAGTATACTGATGCTGATGACTGTAGGTGAATGAGAAGTTGGCAGGATCGTATGGCATCGGATGACGCTTGGTAGCGATACCCACCCGGGCATTCGAGATAGAGAAGTTGGTCTGCGTAATCTTGGTGGCAGCGATATTCTCGATAGAATCGCGCTCGTGCTTGGAGCCGGCGGCATCGAGGGCATCCTTCAATTCCATATCGGTATCCAGCGGATTATACTTAGGAGTGGTCTTCTCCTTGGTAATACTATAATATAAAGGTATGCTCACCTTCGCCTTGTCAGGGAAGAACTTACCCATTTCGAGCGATGTGGTCACACTGTAGGTACCGTAATTATCGGTGGTGCGACTTGCCACGCCATCTTCCAGACCGCCGAATCCCTCGCTGATGTATCTGCCGGTGGCATTCACGCTACCCCAATCGGAGAGTTGTACGTTGAGGTTGGCATTGGCAGCCCAACCACCCGAATTATTGTGTTCCTTGAGTCGGAGTTCGTTTATCCATACCTCACCACTCTTGATTTCGGCAGAATTGTTTCTCACACCCAGCATCATGGTCTTCACCTCACCGAGACTCGGATTACCCACGATGGTAATCTTGTTCTGCGGATGTTCTGCATCCATCATGGAATAAGGAGCGAGATAAGAAGCCACACCCTGTGCCTTCGCCTTGTTGCGGTTTTTCTTCAATGCCGTAAAGACGCTCAGTGGCACATCGAGCATATTCTCCTCAGGCCATACCGCCTTACAGTCGGCAAGCACATAGCGGTTGTAGTTGGAGCGTGGCTCGGTGAGTTTCAGCGGGATTTCATACTCGTAGTAATTGTTCTTGTAATCGCTACCCAGACGGATGAAGACTGAGAGATCACCATCCTGCAGACGGGTGGTATTCTGCTCCAATGCATTGGCATGGGCAAACATCTGGATGCGCTTGTACTGGCGCAGATCAAGGGTAGAATTCTTGTAAACCGCCTTTGCCTCGCCTGTGCTCATATTCTTGACCACCAGACTCAACGCCTGCTCGTTCGCCTCAACCAACTGAGGCTGACTAGGATCCTGTTCGCGCTTGATACCCGGAGGCAATACATAGTTGACCGGTGTCTTCTCGCCGTTCTCTTCCAGACTCACGCTGCTTGCGTCGAGGGTTCCGCCACTGGCTGCACTAAGCGGCTGGTCATAAGTACGCCACTTGCCCATCACGAGGTCGAAGGTACCGAAACGCAGCACGATAGGTTTCTTGAAACCGGTGAGGAACATACGCATGAAGCGGATGCTGGAGAAATCGTTGATGTTGCCCTGACGGCTCTCAAACTCATCGATAGGTATGCGGAACTGATACCAGGTAACGGTAGACTTGGTATTATCACGCCAGGTCTGGCTGTATTCACGCTTATCTACAATATGATTGTTACCCACCACGAGATCTTCCGGACGGATGCTGACACGATACTGGAAGTATTTCTCATATTCGTTGAGGGTATAATCCTGGTTGATATCCTCGACATCCGGCGTTGACTTATAAGAAGTATCATAGCTCTCAGAACGGCTGTCGCTGTCAGGCGAGTTGCCCTGAGGATTGTTGATATACTTATATCGCTGCAAGATAGGAGCGCGCATCTCATCCCAGTCGGAACCGCGGAAATAGTGGTAGTCATCACGTGCCGGATCGGCAAAGATGCTGTCGAATACCGCCTGGTTCACCTTGCCCTGAATCTGGTCGAGATAAGCACTCTTGTAGAATTCCTGCTCCTCGGCATCAGTCAGTCCGTTGAAACCCACATCCTGCAAGGCTCTGCTGCCACTGGTAGTAGCAAAGGCATAGGTCACGGTGCTCTGGGTAGGAATCTTACCCCACTGTGTATAGGTGTAGCTCTTGCTGCCATCTACCGGCATGCCACTCTCATAGAATTTCTTGCCATCACGCAGGATATCCTCGCTCACCTCGCCCAGGTTGATGTAGAAATCGCCACCATAATCGGCAGCATCAGCCTCTTCGCGGGAATAGATGAACGGATCGAGCATCCAGAACTCGATGTATTCGATGTTTGCCTGCTCGAAATCGTTGGTATCCAGCTTACGCATCATTCCGCCCCAGTTGCGCTGCGGATTCTGCAGGGTTCCGTCTGCCTGCAAATCTGTTACATTGAAGTTGTATGGTCCCGGCTCGCTTGGATAGTAAGCCAGATTGAGTACATTCAGGGTATTGGTAGCGCCCTGATAACTGCTCTGGTCGCGCAATGGGAAGAGCTCCTTGGTATAGACCTCGCGAACATAATGGTTACTCAACTGCTTGAGGTCGCCCTTGATATGTCCCGGAGTGAGCGAACTTCCACGGCGGGTGAACAGCGGATCGATGGTATACCAGGCTAGGCGCGAACGGTGGAAACCGCTGCTCAGACCGGTCTTATCGCTGTAATCGTCCTTGAAATTGAGCGAAGGCACACTGGATATAAACCAGGAGGTAGGAGTAGTTACATCGATGGTGGTCTTCGTACCCTCGAAGTCATCGATATAAGATGCATTGTCCTGTGTGCCGCCTGCCTCACCGGCAATAAGCTGGGCAAATTCTCCTGTAAAGGATATCTGCGATGGCTGGGTGAGGTGCAGGAATGGTATCTTGTCAAGCACATTGGTGAGCCACTGACTCTCCTTGCGCCAGTTGAGATTGATGCCCCAAAGGGTGTTCTTCAGCGGTTCGGAGCCCATGGATACCTTGGTGGTAAGCGCCTGTTCGGAGAGGTGCTGGATAGTACCGCTCAACTGGAAGTTCTTGGTAAAATCATACTCCCAGTTCAGTCCGAACATCGTTTTTCGGGTTTGTCCGAAATCGGTATTACTCTCCAGAGAAACGTTGACAGCCGTACCGGCATCGATGATGCTCTGGTTCAGGATGGTCACCTCACCGGCACTGTAATCTACCGAATAGTCGGTGCCCTCTTTCAGGGTGATACCGCCTGCCGTAACGACCACCGAGCCCTGTGGCACATTGTAGGCATCGAGCGAGATGACATTGGCTGCAGAGCCCTTGAACTGTCCCACAATCTGATACTTGTTCTTTTCGGCTATCTGCTTGGCTACGGTCTTCGTACTGTCATAAAGTTCGGTAAAGGCATACTTTTCAGCCTTGTCGGCAGCCACGCCCCGCTTGACCAGATAATCACGCATATAACTGCCGAAAGGCTCTACCTTCGGAATGAACACGCGTCCATTAGAAATGGTATAGCCTTCTACATAATCGAAATATCCATTGCTGTGTGCCTTGTTGTTGTTATCCAGACGGTCGGCGCCCAGCACACGGATGATTGGCTGCTCCTTCACCTGCTGCTCAGGGATATAACTGAGATATACGCCGGTGGTATCGCTCTGGTATTTTACATCCAGGCGGAACTTCTCCTTCTCTACGGTAGAAGCCAGATAATAAACGTTCTTCATCATCAGCCCCCAGTTGCCCTGTCGCGGATTATTGCTGGTATTCTTGAGCGATTTCACGAAGAGTGCCTGCTTGGTATCGCTGAGATCGGATGCAAACTCGCCCACCTGATAGGTAACGCCTCCCGATGTATACTCATAGGCTACGGCAAGTACCTGGTCGGTCTGCAGACTGGTTTTCAATGAGATATAACCCAAGGCGGTATTGACTGTATACTCAGAAGAATTGAGCAGACGGGCACTCTCCAGTTTCTCATAATCGGCTCCGCCAACCAGTCCGCCTCCATCAAGAGTGGTTGCAGCCTGGTCGATGTCACGGGCAGCAGCATACTGCCCTGTCATCGCCGCATACTCTGTATTCGCCTGGTTAGAAGGCACCTGTCCGCTCGCCGCCCACATCGGGTTGCTCAGTTTCTGGTTCTCGCCCAGGTCGGTCAGGGCTACGATGTTTCGGGTATTGGTGGTATTGCCGGTTTTGTTGGTAACCCACACCTCCACGCGGTTAATGGTGATGCCCGTGGTGAGATTAGGGAGTTTCTGCATCCAGGCATCATAATGGCTTCTGAAATACTGGGAGAGGAAGAAGTGGCGGTTCTCCTCATAATCGGCTACATTCAGTTCGAAAGGGGTAAGCTGCACACCGCCCCTGGTAGATACGCTCTTCGATGCACTCTTCTTCTGCGAAGCTACCATCTGCAGCTTGAGTTTGCCAAACTGCATATCGGTTCTAACACCAAACAGACTGCTGGCGCCTTTGATGAGCGAAGAGTTGGAAGGGAAGGAGACGTTGCCCGCCTCAACGAGTTTGATGATTTCATCTTCCTTGCCGTCGTACTTCAGTTTCATGTTCTGTGCATCGAAATCGAAGGTGGCATCGGTGTTGTAATTCAGGTTCATGTTCACCTTATCGCCCACCTTTCCGTTGACGTTGAGATTGATTTTCTCATCAAAATCCATCATCGTCGTCTTTCGGTTGCGGATAGGCAACGAAGGATTGTCAATGTTTTTCTTGTTGATACCGAACTTGAGTTCGGCAGAACCCTGAGTCTTCACTCTGATGCCACCAGGACCGAAGATTTTCTCGGCAGGTCCCAAGTCGAAGTGCATATCTGAGAAATCGAACTTCTCCTTGCCTTTTGCCTGGAAGATTTCATCGTTCTGCTTGCGGAAGTAGCTGTTGCGCTGCTGCTGTTCGGTCCATGCAAGATACTCTTTCGGAGTGAGCATGATAGGAGCCGAAAGCCAGGTTGAGCCCATGCGGTTGCCGATGATATAGCGGTCGAGGGTATCGTTGTAGACTACCTGATATTGCAGATTATCAGGACGTTTCAGGTCGAGCGGACTCTGATAGAGGTCGCTCAGGGAGTAAGGTTGGGTGCGCTGAATCTGCCAGCGGGTATGCAGCAGCGAATCGGGAATGGTATCTTCATCGAGCTGCACGGGCTGGGCTGTGCTGGTATGGGTTTTCTTTTTATCGTCCTGAAGTTGAGGCAAAGCTATCGCATAGCCGAAGGTTGCCACCATCAGCCAAGCCAATAGAAAAGATATGAATCTTTGCTTCTGTTTCATCGATAAAAAACTCCTAACTTATTTGATTTGCTTCAATGCCAGTTTCACAACCTGTTCTACGGGGAGATCAGGCTGTGCCTTGAGGATATCTACTACTACCTTGGCAGATGGTGCCGGCGAGAAGCCGAGCATGGTGAGGGCGCTTACCGCCTCATCCTTTACGTCATTGTTCACCATCACCACATTGCCTCCGCTGGCTGGCAGTTCGTCAGCAATGCCGAGGCTCACGATTTTATCTTTCAGGTCGATGATGATTCGCTGTGCTGTCTTCAGTCCGATACCCTTCACGGTTTTCAGCACCTTGTCGTTACCTGTAGAGATGATTTCACAGAGTTCGCGTGGCGAGAGTGAAGAGAGAATCATACGGGCTGTATTTCCGCCTACTCCTGAAACGGTGATGAGGAGGCGGTAGAGTTCACGTTCCTGTTTGGTAGCAAAGCCGAAAAGGGTGAAAGAGTCATCTCTTCCACCAGCCGCCAGCACTTCGTGAACATAGAGTTTCACTTCCTGTTTGCCCTGAATGGCAGTATATGTATTGAGCGATATATTGAGTCCGTAGCCCACCCCCGCAGTTTCAACAATAGCCAGCGCAGGTGTCAACTCTGTCAGATCGCCATGAATATATTCTATCATTTTCTTTTTCTCCTAATTAAATTAATATATTAATAACGTGCGAAGGGCGGGATTATTGTAATAGACTTCCAGAAATTACGTCCCGACATAGTGCAAAGCGCATCGGGAGGTATTGGAAAGAGGATGAATGATGTTTCGCAACAAAATAGCGAAACTGTAAGGTTCTTGCTACGGATACTTTACAAATCTCTGCTTATTCATATCTAAAAAACTATGATTTTACTACTTTAATAAAAAGTGAAGAATTCACTGTTCACTGTAACTCTAACATCGATAAAAAGCTCGCAAATTCAAGTCTACGATTTTTTTCTTTTAAAAAGTTTGTCGATTACAAAAAAAAATCCTTATATTTGCAGCCAAATTACAATTTAACTTCTAATATTAAAGCGTGTGATGTGGAGCACATATAAAAGATTTTTTTTAAGAGGAGCTCAAACTTCATTATGGATACGTCATTAAAAATTTTAAATATGAAAATAAATAGCATAATATTGGGAGCATACTATAGCTGCCAGGCAAATAATTATGCAGATATGAAAGTTTGCATAAACACCTATTTCGTGAATACGAACAGAAATATTTCATTAAAATAAAAAAAATACTCGATATGTATAACAAAATTATCTTCATTATGATGTTATTACTTATGATTTCGTGCAATTCGAAGCAGAAACGAAATCATAAAAACTCAATAGAGATTAAAGAACAATTAGGACAATCGTCTTATCCTTTTATAAAAAGTATGGAGTATCATGCCTATATACAAGATAATGAGGCTATCCCTGTTATAGATATCCAAATCACTGAAAAAGGAAACTTCTCTATCTTTGTAAAATACCAAACTAATAAAAAATATTCGAAACTTAGTTATAAAGAGACTTTGGATTTTTTGTCCACCGTCATAGAAAAACAAAATAAAGAAAATATTCCCCTCTCTAGGCTTCAACAAATATTTATAAGAACAGAAATGTGGAATGAAAATTCCATCTATACTTCTATGGAGGAATACAGGAACATAAACATTCCACATGGCGAATATTTTAACAAAAAAGCGAAGGAAAGCCGTATAGTTTCAGACATCACAAAAATACTATCCAGATATAACTTAAAGATTGGAAGTCTCTCATACGAAAGTCTGCTACCGCTAGACGGAAAAGTCATTAAAGAAATAAATAAAAATATAGAATTAAATACGTCAGAAGCTTACCTTACAGGGAATTTAGTTTTAGATATTGCAAACCAATAGTTATGAAAATCAAGAATTTAGAAGAAGCATTAATCTGTTTTAAAGAAAATGCAATCATTCATGGGGAATGTACGCAAAATGGTGACAACAAACGTGGTAACAAAAGCCACAAAAATATAATAAATGCCATCAAGTACATTTCTGCAGAACATAAATATGAAATTTTAGAACCTCTTTTGGAAGATAACAATCTTTCTGTAAGAATATGGGCAGCTTATGCACTATTGCACGTTAATACTCCAAAAGCAGTAAAAGCATTGAAAGAAATTGTTAAGAATGACAGTGGAATTATGGGGTTCAATGCAGAAATGACATTAGATGAATTCAAGAAAGGCAACATTTAACCTGCATATTTCATTCTCACCTAATTATACAAGTGCAAAGATTTGCCAGAAATTACATCCCGACGTAGCATGTAATACGTCCCGACGCAGAGCCAGAGACGTCGGGACGCAGCAAAAGCTACGTCCCGACGTAATTCAAAGCACATCGGGAGGTATCGGAAAGAGGATGTATGATGTTTCGCAACAAAATAACGAAACTGTAAGGCTCTTGCAGCAGATACCTTACAAATCTCCGCTTATTCATACCTAAAAACTATGATTTTACTACTTTTTGCAACTTTTATGAGTTAAAATTCTATTAAAACGTCACGTATTTCAAGAAAAAGCTATACTTTTGCAACCGGAAATAGAATGAAAAGCGGAAAACATATCCGTTGGATGACTAAACCGCAAGAAATAAAAGAAATTAAAACAACAAAATAAAAGAAATAAGACAATGAAGAAATTTAGAGCAGCCGTAGTAGGATACGGCAACATCGGTAAGTTTACTGTTGAGGCACTCGAAGCAGCTCCTGACTTTGAGATTGCAGGTATTGTACGTCGCCAGGGTGCCAAGGACAAACCAGCTGAGTTGGCAAACTATGAAGTAGTAGATGACATCACCAAGTTGAAGGATGTAGATGTTGCTATCCTCGCAACCCCTACCCGCTCTTGCCCTGAGTATGCAGAGAAGATCGTTGCCCTCGGTATCAACACCGTAGACAGCTTCGATATCCACACCAGCATCCTCGACTATCGTACCAAGCAGATGGAGAACTGCAAGAAGGCTGGCAAGGTAAGCGTTATCTCTGCTGGTTGGGACCCAGGTTCTGATTCTATCGTACGTGTTCTGATGGAGAGCCTTGCTCCTAAGGGTTTGACATATACCAACTTCGGTCCTGGTATGAGTATGGGTCACTCAGTTTGTGTTCGTAGCAAGAAGGGCGTAAAGGAAGCGCTCTCTGTAACCATCCCATTGGGTGAGGGTATCCACCGCCGTATGGTATACGTAGAGTTGGAAGAAGGTGCCAAGCTTGAGGATGTAACAGCCGAAATCAAGGCAGATCCATACTTCGCTCACGATGAGACCCACGTATTCGCCGTAGCATCAGTAGATGATGTAAAGGATATGGGTCATGGTGTGAACCTCGTTCGCAAGGGTGTATCTGGCAAGACTCAGAACCAGCGCTTCGAGTTCA
>CAVHWE010000074.1:0-10799 GCA_963639495.1 bacterium
CATAGCCAGCAGATTTACAGTCTGCCCCATTTGGCCACTCTGGTAACTACCCAAAAGCTTTATGTCTCAAAAGCGAGTGCAAAGGTAATGCTTTTATTTGATATTACCAAATTTTTTCGGCACTTTTTTCTCTTTTCCTTCAAAAAATGTTCATTTTCCCCTATAAAATAGGTTTTCTCCCTCTCTTTTACCCTTTTACTTTTTTACCTTTTTACCCTTTTACCTTTACCACATGTCTTCTGCGGTGTTTCCTCGACAGTCTTCTGTGCTTGTAATGTTCATACTTCTTGATGGCAACGAATACCGTGAGGGCAAGGACTACGGCTAGCAGGAAGATAACGATGCCGCCGCCCAGATTGTCGCCCTTCACCTTCGACCACATATCCAATACCTCGGGAGTATGGTCGCCGGTATCATGAATCATGGCGCATCGGGCTACTATGCTGCTGTCTGGATACATGATAGGGTTGAGATGGGCATTCCTGCCTTCCTCGCCAAAGAAGTAGGCCAGATTTACAGGTTGGGGATAAGCCTCAGTATCGCTCATAGCTTCTAATACCTTCTTGCCTGCCACGCTACTCACATATCCTGTAGTCTCCATATTGGCGAGTGCCACGTCTTCCTGACAGAGATAGTTGATGAAATAGGCGGCAGCCTTCGGATTGCGGGAATATTTAGGGATTACCCAACCGTCGAACCATACATTGCTTCCTTCTTTCGGTACTTCATATCCCAGTTCTACACCCACTTTTCCGGCTTCTTCAATAGCCCAGACGGCATCACCGCTCCAGGTCATGTTGAGATAGGCTTTGCCTTTGGTCATGGTCTCCTTGCCGAAGTCGGCTTCCCATCCTTCAATGTTTGGCTTCAGAGCTTTCAACTCTTTCTCTACTGCGGCTACGGCAGCGGGTGAATAGTCGTTCATCAGCTGTGGTACGGTCACCTTGCCTGTTTCCAGGTCTTTACGGTGTGCCCAGATGAGGGCGGTGCCATAGGAGTCGCGGTAGGAATCCTTCATCAGGAGTTTGCCCTGATATTTTCTGTCCCATAATGTTCCCCAGGTCTGTGCATCTCTTATAGGTACGTGTACCTTATTATATAGGATGCCACAGGTTCCCCACATGTAAGGCACGGCATAATGGTGGGCGATGCGGCCATTGTTGGAGGTGGCATCTATCTGTTCAACAATGTATGGTGATACGTTGCTGATATAGTTGGGCGTCTTGCCGAAGGCTGTGTCGATAGGTAGGAGAAGGTCTTTGCGTAGCATGCGCTCGATGATATATTCTGACGGGCATACCACATCGTAGTCTTCATGACCTCGTTCTATCTTGGTAAGCATCACCTCATTGATGTCGAAGGTCTGGTAGATGACTCGGAGCTTCTTGCCGGTCTGCTGTTCATACCATTTCGGGAAGTTGGCAAGAACGTCTTCATCTATATAATCAGCCCAGTTGTAAACTTTCAGAATCTCCTCACGGTTCTCTTTGTTGTAACAGGAAGAGAGCGGCAGAATCATCAGCAAGCTAAGAAGGAGAAAGACGATGGCCTTAACTCCTTTTACTCCACTGACTCCTAAAAATATCTTATTCTTCATTCTCATTTCTTCTTTTTTTTCTCAGAACGTTTGTTGATGATAATCAGCATCACCAATACCAGTACGAAGATGATGGTACTCAGCGGACGAAGTTCTGGAGTCAGTCCTCCCTTTCTGGCATCGGCATAGATGAATGTGGAGAGGGTTTCCAGACCTTCGTTACCTATCGTGAAGATGGTGACGGCGAAGTCATCGATACTCATCGTGATGGCAAGCATGAAACCGGAAATCATACCCGGCAATATCTCAGGGATGATGACCTTGCGAAGTGCCTGCATCGGAGAGGCACCCAGATCGAGTGCCGCCTCATAGAGGTTAGGATTCATCTGCTTCAGTCTTGGCATCACACTCAGGATAACGTATGGCAGACAGAAGGTGATATGCGAGAGTACCACGGTAGTATAGCCCTGCGGAATGCCCAGCGTGATGAAGAGCAGGAAGAGCGAGATACCGATGATGATGTCGCCGTTGAGTATCGGAATGTTGTTGACAAACTGGATGGCATTACGTGCATACCGGTTGCGCAGGTTGTAGATGCCGATGGCTGTCAGGGTTCCGAAGAGCGTGGATACGGTTGCGGTAATCAGGGCGATGGTTACTGTATTGACCAGTGCCGCTGTGAGCGAATGGTGCGTGCCTTCGGCAAAGAGATTCTTGTAGAGTTGTAGCGAGAAACCCGTCCAGTTGCCCATCACCTTGGCTTCGGTAAACGAGAAGATGATGATGATGAAGATAGGGGAGTAGAGTAGCAGCAGGAGCAACCAGAGATAGCCTTGGCAGAATACTTTCTTCATCATATCCTTACAGAATAATGACTGCATCATCTGATACCTCCTTCCTGTTTACTGCCATCACCTGCGATGAGGGTGGAGGCGCCGATGAGGAAGAGCATGATGAGCGAGAGGGCTGCACCGTAGTTCCACATCGAATTGTTGATGTTCTCCTGGATGGTGGTACCGAAGAGCTTGATGTTATTCATCGTCAGCAGTTCGGAGATAGCGAAGGTAGAGATGGTTGGCATGAATACCATCAGGATGCCACTTGCTACGCCCGGCATGGAGAGGGGCAGGATGACCTTGAAGAACTGCTGCCAAGGCGATGCTCCCAGGTCTTCGGCTGCTTCGATATAGCTGCGGTCCATCTTCTGCAGGGTGTTGTAGATAGGGTAAATCATGAATGGGATGAAGTTGTAGACCATACCGAACAGGAGGGCGCCCTCACCCAGCTGAAGGTCGGCAAAATCGAAGAGGGCCACGGTGGCAAGTGTGCGCACCAGGATGTTTACCCACATCGGCAGAATGAAGAGCATGACGATGGTGTTGGCATACTTCATCCTGGTTTGTGTCAGAATATAGGCGGCCGGATAGCCCAGCAGAATGCAGAGCAGGGTGTTGAGAAAGGCGATGCCTATCGAATACACAAAGGTGTTGATGGCTTCGGGGTGTGCCAGGAACTTCTGGAAGTTGTAGAGCGTCAGGGCTCCGTTCTCATCGGTAAATGCGAACACTACGATGAGAAGCAATGGCAGTACCACAAATATCGCTGCAAAGATGGCGTAAGGTATCGACCAGCTTTGTCGCGAAGAGATAAACTTGATAATGTTCAATTTATAATTGATAATTAGGAATTAATAATTTTTATTCAAACGAAATATTCTCCTGAGGAATGGTGATGGCCACATGATCACCTAAATCCCATACATCCTGTGTATCTACATAGAGCTTCTCGCCCCAGTCGGTATCGATGGTGAGATGATAGTGGTCGCCCTTGTAGAGAATGAAGCTGATGTCGCCTGTAAAGGTTCCTTCGCTCTCGTTGTCGAAAAGTTCTATCTTGTTGAAAGGCACGTTCACCCGGATGGTTTCGTTTCCGTTTTCATCGGTCTGAATCTTGTCCTTCATTTCTGCCGGAATCTCCATCAGGTATTCGCAGCCCAGGAATTCTATCGTTCCGTCGCCGTTTACCTTTGCATCGAAGGTATTGGTGATGCGCTCCTTCTTCATGATGTGAATATTGTCGGGTATCACGCTCATTCCTATCGTCTGGCCTACTTCGAAATGCTTGTAGTTCTGGATGAGAAATTCGTAGCCCTTCTCGGTTTCTGCCAGCATCTCGTAGTGTACTCCCTTGAAGATAGAAGAGGTTATCTTGCCCACAAACTGGGCATGGGCGGTATCGGTGGAAACTTCGATATCCTCAGGACGTATCACGACATCCACTTCCTGGTTGCAGCCGAAGCCCTTGTCTACACAAGGCAGTTCGGTACCTGCCACATTCACCAGACAGTCGTGGACCATCGTTCCGCAGAGAATATTGCTCTCGCCGATAAAATCTGCAACAAAAGCATTGGCTGGTTCGTTGTAGATATCGGTAGGTGTACCTATCTGCTGTATCTCTCCCTCGCTCATCACCACGATGGTATTGCTCAGGGTGAGGGCTTCTTCCTGGTCGTGGGTAACGTATACGAAGGTAATGCCCAGGCGTTCGTGCATCTGCTTCAATTCCAGCTGCATGTCTTTACGCATCTTGAGGTCGAGTGCTGCAAGCGGTTCGTCCAGGAGAAGAACTTCCGGTTCGTTGACAATGGCACGGGCGATGGCGATACGCTGCTGCTGACCGCCCGAAAGCGAGTTGACATCACGATATTCATAATCACTCATGTTTACCATCTTCAGGGCACGTTTTACCTTCGGCAAAATCTCTTCCTTCGGTGTGTTCTTGAGTTTCAGACCGAAGGCGATATTGTCGTAAACGTTGAGATGAGGGAACAGAGCGTATTTCTGGAATACCGTGTTCACATTTCGCTTGTAAGGAGGAAGGTTAGTAATATCGTTGCCGGCGATGGTGATGATGCCTTCGCTGGCGGTTTCAAACCCTGCCAAAAGTCTTAATAATGTCGTTTTTCCGCATCCCGAAGGACCCAGAATGGTCATAAATTCGCCCTTTCTCACATAGAGATTGATATTGTTGAGGGCTGTTTTCTCGCCAAATCTTTTCGACACATTCTTAATATCTATGATATGCTGTGCTGTCTTGTTCATTTTTGTTGTAAATTTGCGTGCAAAGTTACGCATTTTTCGATAAATATTGAAAGAAACAAAGAAAAAGTTGTATCTTTGCAAACGTTTTGTAGTATCTGATATACAGAACTGAATAATTGTTGAATAAATATACATACATGATTGTTACAATAGAATGGATGGAGGAGTGGTTCAGGCGTTTCGACCAGGAATATTTCGGGGGAAAGCTGCCTGTTCCTGAACTCGGACTTACTCATGCCAAGACTCGCTTGGGGCAACTTGCCTATAAGCGGGCCTCCAGATGGGGACGCACCAAACTCTACGATTTCAAACTCTCCATGTCTACTTATTATGATATGACCGACAGGCAGGCAAAGAGTGTCTTGCTCCACGAGATGATACATTACATCATCGGTTATACGGGACTGAAAGATACCTCGGCTCATGGGGTTGTGTTCAAGGGGCTGATGGATAAGCTCAACAGCCAGTATGGCTGGGATATCAGAGTATCGACATCCACCAAGGGTTGGAAGGTAAGCGAAACCGTAAAAAGCAGGAAAGAGAAGAAGGGACCGCAAATCTATCTGATGCTTGCCATCGAGATGAATGATGGAAGACATTATCTCTCGAGAGTGAATCCGAGTTTTGCCCGTCGCATCGAAAATCAGCTGAAGACGGTCAGGGAAGTGGTTTCTCATCAGTGGTATACTACGATGGAGAACTATTTCGAAGACTATCCGCAGGTGCGCAGTTTGAGAGGAAGGCGCATCTCGAAGGCCGATTTCGGAAAGTTGCTCAATGTGCTCACTCCCTTTCAGCTGTAATGTCGGGCGAATGTATAAGAAAAAGAATAACCAAAACTCATTAAAGATATAAAATGAAAGAAACCTGGAAAATGATAGCCCTGCTGGCAATAGCCATTGGAGGACTGCTGGCTTATGCCTTTATTCCAGAGCAAGTGGCTGAAAACATTCCGCTGAAACAGATTGGAATGGATGCGCTCACCGGTAAAAGTGAGGCAGAGCTTGCTGAAGAGGAAAAGGCTGACAGCATGATAAAGGAACCCGTGGATACGGCGGCGCAGCGAGTGCTGATCTTCGGCGACTCGATGTCGGAATATCTCGGTCTGCGACTGGCTGACTATGCCAACAAGAACGGTCACAAACTCACCTGTATTACCTGGGTGAGTTCGGGTACCAGAAATTGGGCTGCTACCGATACCCTGCAGCATTATATGCAACGTATCAAACCTACCCATGTCTTTGTATGTCTGGGCAGCAACGAACTGTATACGGCTGATATGAAGGGATGTGAAAAACGCATCCGTGCCATCCTGAGCAAGATTGGTAATATACCGACGATATGGATCGGTCCGCCAAACTGGTGTGAGGATAAGGGGTACAACAAACTTCTGCGTGAGGTGATGGGACCACGAGGCTATTATCCTAGTTACAAACTTACCTTCGAACGCCAGAAAGACGGCCGGCATCCGACTATGGCTTCATCTGCCATGTGGATGGATAAGATTGTAGAGTGGATGAATAGCGGTCATTGTGTGCATCCGTTCCGTTTGGAAATGCCGGATAAGCGTGACCGCAGATACAGACAGATTACCATCTTGCCTCCTGGAACCAAACACAGGACTGACAGCACGGCTATGAAGAAGGATTCTCTTTCTAGGCCTGTTGAGGGAACTGTGCCTGAAACCACAGAAAGTCCTGCTGCAACCAAGAAACCTGAAACTGCAGGAAAAACGGCTCCGGCTGCTGCTGAAAAGACGGCTCCAGCGGTAAAACATGTAAACCATAAAGACTCCGTATAAGAAGAGTTCTATAAATAATATCTTCAGAAAAGACAAATGAATTATTCAACATTCGAAATAAGTGCCTTGTGGCATTGGATAGAACGGCTGTTTGTTTATCAGGCAGATTCTCCGCTGATGATGGGCAGCATTCCGTTTGCGCTGCTCTTCATCTTCTTCCTTGCCATTTATACCCTGCTCAAGAGCTATTCGCGCACAGCCATGATGATGTATGTCATCTGCTTCAGCCTTTTCTTTGCCTATAAGGTGAACGGAATGGTGATGTGGATGCTGCCGCTTACGGCTTGCATCAATTATGCCGTAACCCAGGAAATGAGACTGCATGAGGGAAAGGCACGCAAGGCGCTGCTCACCTTCGTGGTGCTTGTAGACCTGGCTCTGCTGTGCTATTTCAAATATACCAATTTCATCATTGGCGATGTAGTCAACGAGATGTTCAGTACCAACTTCTCCCTGCAGTCTATTGCTCTGCCTGTTGGTATCTCGTTCTATACCTTCCAGGCTATTAGCTATGCGGTAGATACCTATAAGCGCAAGTTTGACATGGAGGTAACGCTCCTGGAGTATTGCTTCTATCTTACCTTCTTTCCGCTGCTGATGGCGGGTCCTATCACCCGTGCCGCCAACCTGATTCCCAGACTGAAACGAAACGAGCAGGCTTCCAGCAGAATGCTTTGGACAGGCCTCTTCCTTATCATGCTGGGACTGGTCAAGAAGAATATGCTGAGCGATTATATTGCACAGTTCAATAACTGGGTGTTTGATGCACCGCAAACCTTCTCGGGCTTCGAGAATCTGGCAGCGCTCTTCGGCTATCCTGTCCAGATCTTCCTCGATTTCTCGGGATACAGCGATATGAGTATCGGTGTGGCAGCTATCCTGGGCTTCTATCTGCCCGACAACTTCTATTTCCCTTACCGCTCGCTCTCGGTTACCGAGTTCTGGCGTCGCTGGCACATCTCGCTTTCCTTCTGGTTTCGCGATTATGTGTATATTCCGCTGGGCGGAAACCGGAAGGGAAAGGTGCGCATGTATTTCAACAACTTCCTCACCATGCTGGTGGCAGGCTTATGGCATGGCTCTTCCTGGATGTTCGTAATCTGGGGTGCTCTCCATGGTTTCGGACTTGTGGAGCATAAGTTCTTCAGCCGTCAGTTGGGCATTAGCATTCCACGTACGCTGGTGGGCAATTCCCTCAGCTGGCTCATCACCTATTTATATATATGCTTTGCATGGTCGTTCTTCCGTGCCAAGGATTTGGGTGTGCTGGGGAAGATGTATGATAAGGTGGCAAATGATTTCAGCATCGATTATCTGGTGCCTTTCTTTCATGCCCGTCCTGCCTGGACGCTTTGCATCATAGGTGTCATGCTGAGCTATCTCTTTACCGAGCGCCAGTATCACCGTCTTCAGGCGCGGTTCATCCTCCTGCCTTGGGTGGCTAAACTGCTGCTCTTCATCATTTGTCTGCAGATGGTGGTAGAGGTTTCCCAGGAGAGTGTGCAGCCGTTCATCTATTATCAGTTCTAGTTTCGAGGGTTCATTTTAAAATATATATATTTGAAGTAACAGACATAAACAGAAAAATGGTATGAAGAAAGTATTATTCTTTATGCTCCTGATGACGGCTGTCATCGGTAGAGCACAGACATCGCTCGACCAGGCTGGAGCATTGAAACCTGCTCAGATGCAGACTGCTCTCAAGAAGGTGTATAATGAAAGCATCGATCCGATGGCTCAGATTGATGAGGCTTTGGCTAAAGCCAAGAAGAATGGCAAGTTTGTTATCTGTCAGGTAGGCGGTAACTGGTGCCCATGGTGCTTGAAGTTTGCTGATTTTGTAGAGAAGAATGCTGCGGTCAACAAGATGGTGAATGATCATTTCGAGTATATTCATGTGAACTACAACCGCAGAAAATCTGCCGGTGATGCAGCTGTAAAGAAGGCAGAGCAGTTGATGAAACGCCTGAACAATCCTCAGCGTTTCGGCTTCCCGGTCTTTGTGGTGCTCGATGAAACCGGAAAGGTTCTCCATATCCAGGATTCCAGCTTCCTGGAAGAAGGTAAGGGATATAACGAAGAAAAGGTGCTCAGATTCCTGAAGAGTTGGACACCTCAGGCTATTAAAGGATAAAGAGAGAGGGTGTGTCATTAATTTATGACACACCCTTTAATCTGAAAGAGCGTAAGGCCTGCTGCCAGTAGTGCCGTACGCTTTATCTTCAACATCGCTGTATGAAAGTTGCTCTGTTTCATATCGTAATTTTATGCATTACAAACCTCTTGCTTTCAGGAATCCGGAAGCATCTGGCTTCTCCATACCTGTAAAGTCGGTAAACATTTCCATCTGGTCCTTGGTGTTGCCACGGCTCAGAATCTTATCGCGGAATGCCTGACCAACGGCTGGATCCAAGGCACCATGCTTTGCAAAGTAGTCGGCGATGTTCACAGCCAGCACCTCTGTCCAGAGATAGCTGTAATAGCCTGCAGCATAACCGCCGCCCCATACGTGGTTGAAGTATGATGTGCTGTAGCGAGGAGGAATCTGGGTATTGAGCAAACCGATGTTGTGGAGTTCTTCCTTCTCGAAGGCACCTGCCATATAAGGTGAAGGCACCTCTTCTTCGCTAATCTTGTGCCAGGCAAGGTCAAGACAGGTTGCAGCTAGATTCTCGCCCAGTGAATAAGCGGTCTGGAAGCTGATGCTCTTCAGCATGCGCTCTTTCAGATCGGCTGGCATCGCAGCACCGGTCTCGGTATGACGGGCGTAATGGTCGAATATCTCAGGAATAGAAGCAAACGATTCGTTAAACTGGGATGGCATCTCTACGAAATCGCGGGCAACGGCTGTTCCTGAAAGGGTATTGTACTTGCAGTCGGAAAGGATTCCGTGAAGTGCATGACCGAACTCATGGAACAGGGTAGTAACCTCATCCCATGTGATGAGAGATGGCTGACCCTCCGGTGCCTTGGCGTTGTTGCATACATTATATATGATAGGCAACTGGCCGCGCTGCTTGCTCTGCTTGGCAAAGGCGCTCATCCATGCACCGCCACGCTTGGTAGGACGGCGGAAGTAATCGCTGTAGAAAAGGGCGATTGGCTTGCCGTTCTTATCGCTTACCTCGAATACCTTCATGTCTGGGTGATAAGTAGGAATATCCTTGCGCTGCTTGAAGTTCAGTCCGTAAACACGATGGGCGGCATAGAACACACCATTCACCTGTACGCTGTCGATGTTGAAGTATGGCTTAATCTCATCATCGGTAATGTTGAGCATCTCCTTCTTCATCTTCGCAGAATAATAGAAGCGGTCGTATGGCTGCAGCTTGAAGTCCTTGCCTTCAGTCTTCTGTGCATACGCTTCTATCGCCTTGGTTTCAGCATCAGCCTTAGGAGCATATTCCTTGATGAGCTGCTTCAGAAAATCATCCACATTCTTGCTGTTCTTAGCCATCGTCTTTTCGAGCGAATAGTCGGCATAGTTGTCATATCCCATCAGCTTGCCCTTCTCGGCACGCAACTTGGCAATCTCGGTTACGATAGGGAAGGTGTTGAAATCAGGATTGGTTCCGTCGGCACGGTGGATGCTTGCCATATACACCTTCTTGCGCAGTTCGCGGTTCTGGAGATTGGTGAGGATAGGCTGCTGGGTGGTGTTGATGATGACGATGCAGTAAGGCGCCTTGCCTCCGCGGCTCTCAGCATCTTTCTTGCATTGTGCAATGTCTGCATCGCTCAATCCGGCGAGCTCTTCCTTGCTGTTTACCCAAACCACGGCGTTGTTGGTAGCGGCAGGAAGAAGGTTGCCCCATTCCTGCTGTAACTCAGAGATGCGGGAGTTGATCTGCTTCATGCGCTCCATCTTCTCGGCAGAAAGAAGGGCGCCTGAACGTACAAAACTCTTATAGATAACCTCAGTAAGGCGCTTGTCTTCGCCCTTGAGTTTCTTATATTCGTTGTCGTAAACATACTTGATGCGCTCGAAGAGTTTCTTGTTGAACGAAATCTCATTGTCGAGTTCGGTCAGCAATGGGGTAGCCTTCTTTTCTGTTTCGGCGATGCCCGGAGTCTTGTGGGCACTGGTGAGACCGAAGAAGATGTTAGTCACCTTTTCGAGCAGCGCACCGCTCTCCTCATAGGCGAGGATGGTGTTCTGGAAGTTTGGCTTCTTCTTGTTGTTTACAATCTTCTGGATGTTGGCACGCTGCTCCCTGATAGCCGCTTCGATGGCTGGCAGGTAGTCGCTCTCCTGAATCTTGCTGAAGTCAGGAGCGCCGAATGGAAGACTGCTCTTTGTTAAAAGAGGATTCTGACGGTTACCGCCCGCAGTCTGTGCGAACGATGAGGCTGGCATCTG
>CAVHWE010000075.1:0-10785 GCA_963639495.1 bacterium
TCCGCATCGGCTGCGGCATCGGCTACGACATGTTCTATGCCGATCTCACCTACGATATCGGTCTTGCCAACATCTGCCACGACAGTTTCGACAAATCCCGCAATGGAGCCCTCCAGCTCAATTTCGGAGTTAATTTCTAGGAGCAAAACCATCCCTTTCCCACCTTGCTACCGCATTTCGCGGTAGCAAGGTGGGAAACTCGTTGTTTATCTGCATATATCTATTTTCTACATAAGAATCAATTAAATATTTTTAAAGCATTATCCCTTATTCTTACTTAACGGCAAAAACATACAATCTGAAGGCAAAAGTTTGGGAAACACACGCAAATTGAAAGACTAAAACTCAAAAAGGCAACATTTTATACTAAAAAGTAGGTATTTTATCCTATATTCGACAAAAAAGGTACAAAAAAAATGTTTAATTAAAAAAAATATTGTATCTTTGCCCACCGAAAGAAACATTCCGTATTATTACTAAATTGAGTTTCATGGAAAGACAGAGAGAGAATTTTCTTATGACGAGAAAAGTAAATCATAGCGTTACTATAGGATTGGCTGCCTTAGCTTTGTGCTCGGTGTCAGCTAATCTCATGGCTGCTGTGAACAACCCTGAGATGGACCGAGAGGTTATCTTACCACAAAACGAAAGTTTGATAGGATACGTTTACGATCAGGATAAGAATCCGCTGCCGGGGGTTACCGTAAAAGTGGAGGGAACACAAATCGTAACCGTTACGGATGATGAAGGCCGTTATTCCTTCAGTCAGCCTATCAAGCGAGGTGCTAACGTAAAATTTTCGATGCTCGGCTTTAAAACCAAGCGAGTTGTTTATAAAGGTCAGTCGGCTATCAGTCCGATGCTCGAACCTTCTGCTACCTCGGTAGGCGAGGTGGTGGTAGTGGCGCGCAGCAACATCAACGCTATCGACCTGCGTGCCAAATCGGGTGTGGTAGAGAATGTGGATATGAAGCGCGTAGAAGCTAAGCCGATGATTGACATGGCACTGGCACTGCAGGGTGCCGTGCCGGGCCTTGTCGTTACCAATACGGGCGATTTGGGTTCTGCTCCGAAGATCCGTCTGCGCGGAAACTCTTCGCTCCGACAGGGCAATGCAACCAACGAGCCGCTGTATGTGATGGATGGTCAGATTATCTCTGCCGAGACATTCTATAACCTGAACCCATCTGACATCAAGGGCATGAAGGTGCTCAAGGATGCTACAGCCTGTGCACTGTATGGTGTGAAGGCGGCTAACGGTGTGATAGAAATCACATCACAGCGTGGCCATTCGGGTGCTCCGCTCATCAACTACAGCACCAATATGGGTGTAACCACACGAGGAAGAAGAGGACTCAAGATGATGACCTCTGCCGAGAAACTGGAACTGGAGAGACTCATCGGTAACGTAGAGACTCCGGGCTACAGATACAGCGAGGATTACTACCGCAAGTACTTTGCCGACAATCCGAATCTGGCAAGCATGATTGCCGACGGGCAGAACAAGCTCGATTCTCTGAGAAATATCAACACCGACTGGTTCAACGAACTTCTGCGCAACAGCTTCTACCAGCGCCACAACCTGAGTCTGCGAGGCGGCAATGAGCGAACCACCTATTTCCTCTCAGCCAACTATTCCTAATCAGGGCGGACGTATCGAGGGAAATGACAAGCAGCGTATGGGCATCCGACTGAATGTAGACCAGAAACTGGGAAAGATAGGTTATGCTATGCTGGGCGTTACCGGCTCTTATTCGAAGACCAATACGCCTAACGGAACCTCAAGCGACCCTTCTTCGCTGATTTACGAACTGAACCCTTATGAACAGAAGACAGGCAAACTCTGGTCGTATCCGGGACAGACTTACAAGGACCTGATGAACCAGTACAGCGCCGAATCTACCGACAAGGAGTTTGGCGTGAACGGTAACATCACCCTGAACCTGCTTCCGGGACTGGATGTTGCAGCCGTTGCCGGCATCGACTTCGTACTGGATGAGTCACACCAGTTTACGCCTTCTACAGCCTACTCTGAGACCCATAGCGGTGTACCAGAAGTGGCGCGCGGTATCTATTCGAAATCCAAGAATACCACCACCAATATCTCTGCCAACGTGCGTGCTACCTATACACGTACGTTCAACGAGATTCACGACCTCACCTTCAGTGCCAACATGGATTATTATGATACCAACATCGATAATCTGAGCACTACCGGTTATGGCGTAGGAACCCTGAACTCGGCGGCAGCCATCAACCAGTCGCTCACCGGCTCACGCCGAGTGAAAATGAGCGCTCCAAGAGACAAGAACCGCCAGTTGGGTATCGGCGGCGTGCTGGGCTACAGTCTGCTGAGCACCTACGACCTCTACGCTACCTACAAGGCAGATGCCTCTTCGGTTCTGCCATCAGACAAGCGATGGAACAAGGCATGGGCAGTAGGTCTGGGATGGACACCTTCCAACTATGCCTTCCTGAAGGACAACAAGGTGATTTCACGCCTCAACTTCAAGGGCTCGTATGGTATCACAGCCAATCTGAACGGCGTTTCGGTTTCTACCACAACAGGAACCTTCTCCTACTCCACCAATACCTACGAAGACCAGCGCGTACTGGAACTCATCTCCTTATATAATAAGGACCTGAAACCAGAGCAGAACAAGTCAGTAGACCTGGGTATGAGCATGGACCTCTTTAACCGCATTACGCTGGATGTAAACTATTACAACCGCCGCACCGAACAGGCACTGCTCGATGTACCAATCCCTACATCGGTAGGCTACTCTACGCTGAAGCGCAACATCGGTGTGCTGGAGAACAGAGGTATAGAGCTGGGACTGAGTGCCAAGATCATCGATACCTACGATTGCCGACTCAGCATCGGCGCCAACCTGGCCTACAACGACAACAAGGTGCTCAACCTGTATTATGCCGACAAGATTTACACCACCGAAGATGCACTGGTTCCAGACTATGAGGTAGGCAAATCATACGATATGCTCTACGGACCTACGTCGCTGGGCATCAATCCGCTCACCGGTTATCCGGTATTCCTGCAGCCAGACGGCACAGAGAAACAGGCTACCGAGGCACTGACCAAGGACGATGTAGTGGCATTAGGCCATCTCACACCACCTTATTCAGGTACCTTCAACCTGAGTTTCTCATACAAGTCGTTCGACTTCGATATGGACTTCTACTACGTTCATGGCGGAATCCAGCGTTTCAACTACTCGTATGTGAGAGACAAGGACAATGTGAACAAGAATGCCGTAGCCGGACAGACCGAAAAGATGTGGTTCAAGCAGGGCGATGAGAACAAGACCTACTGGACACCATTCTACACCTCATCCACCGCAGAAGACAACATAGCACTCTATCCCAACTCACGCACCGTGGGCAAGAGCGACTACCTGCGCCTCTCTATGGTGAGCATGCGCTACCGTCTGCCAGCCGCTACCCTACACAAGATACTGCCATTCATGCAGTATGCCACCGTAGGTTTCCAGGCATCCAACCTCTTCACGTGGACCTCTTATAAAGAGAGCGACCCAGAGAGCGGAACCCTTGCCGGCACCACACAGCCAATTTATACATTCAATTTGAATCTTACATTCTAGGAGACAGAAAAGATGAAGAATATCAAGAATATCATCAAGAAGGCACTTCTCATCACGGGCAGCACCCTGCTTCTGGCAGCCTGCTCGCTCAATGTGCCACCACCAGACCAGTTTTCAGACCCCGATGCCATCACCGATGTCAATGCGGGGCGCTCTCTGCTCACCTCCTGCTATCTGAGCTATCCGCATCAGGAGTATGAGTTTTCGCTCCTGGGCAACGACTTCTGCCCTACCAACCTCTCGGGAAAGGATGTCGAAACCCAGAACCTCTACAACTGGCAGGACAAGAACATCAGCAACCTCTCGGCAACCGTATGGCCGGCGTATTACACCTGTATCTCCAACTGCGATGTACTCCTGGAGCGTATCGACAAGATTACGACCGAGACCGCAGCCGATCTGCAGGAGAAACAGGCTATCAAGGCAGAGGCACAGCTGCTGAAGGCAATGTGTTATTTCGACCTGCTGCGCATCTATGCCACTCCATACGATGAGAATCCGGATGCCGACGGTATCATCATCAAGAACATGTTCGGGTTCGAAACCAATGGCCGCAGTAGCAAGAAAGTCTGCATCGGCATGATCAACAGTCTGATAACAGAGGCATCAGAAGTGAGAAACCAGCCCTCAAAGAACGGATGGTTATCGCAGACCGCAGCCGATTATCTGCTTGCCGAAACTGCACTCTACATGGGCGATTACAAGAAAGCAGCCGAATATGCCGACGATGTGATAGAACAGGGCGACGACAGCAAGATAGGCGGAGAAAGCTACTCCCGACTCTGGCGTACAGAGAGTTATGGCGGCAGAATCTTTGCCTTCAACACCCAGAACAGCTATTATGTCGCCATCGAATACGACAACTCTGAAGGCGACTATTACGCCGTCAATCCGGCATTCACCTTTACGGATGAGGATGTACGCACGAAATATACGCTCTATCCGAAAGACCAGAACGGCAAGACGCGCAACCTGATGGGCAAGTACAACATGATGAACAAGCAGGGCACCCAGCCTAACTACATCAACCGCATGCGTTACGCCGGTGCCTACTTCATCGCTGCCGAAGCCTATGCACGCGATAACAACGAACAGATGGCACGCGAGCGCATCAACCATTACCTGCAGCTGGTTTCTGCCGATCCTATCGCAGATAACGTTACGGGCGATGCGCTGGTCCAGGCTATCCTGGCAGAGAAGTACAAGGAATTCGTTGGCGAAGGCAGCAATTACTTCGACCTGAAGCGAACCCACGCAGACTTGAACCGTCTGTCGGCATGGGGCGGAGCAGCCACAGCGAGAATCAGCAACAACGATTACCGCTGGAACTTCCCTATCCCGGCTTCAGAATATAAATATAACAACAATGTGACCCAAAACGACAAGTGGCCAATTAACAGATAATATTAACATTTAAAATAAAAGAGAACGATGAAGAAAATTACATTTATGCTTATGTGCATGCTCGCGATGCTGACAGGTTTCAGCGCATGCAGCAGCAGTGACAATGACGGCGACAAGCAGATGACCAACTATGTATCGATTTCTGCAGAAGGAAACAATATCATCAACGAGGATGATGACGAGGAGGTAAAATTCAACATCCTCATCGGTAACACCCTGACAGCAGATGCCACCATCAGTCTTTCGCTCGAAGGAAATGATGACAATGTGGCTACACTCACACCTTCTACCATCTCACTGAAGGCTGGTGCCAAGACAGCATCCTTCACCGTAAAATCGAACAAGAAGAGTCTGCTCAAATCAGATCGCGTACTGACCATTAAGGCAACTTTCTCTGATGCCAACATGAAGACAGACGGAAAAGCCGTAACCCTGACCATCAAGCCAGACTCCGACATCCCTGTCCTCACGGCAGAACAGCAGAAACTCATTGAGGGCTACAAGCAGAACCTCAACATCGACCTGACCAAGATTCTCGGTAAGGTAAAGGTAGATACCAAGGTTACCTTCAATGACGATGACAAGAATGATATCAACGACAACAAAGATACCCGTTCTTTCAGTGGCGTTACCATCATCACACTGAGCGAGAAGGCTACAGCCGACAAGCCTGTCTTGAAGATGGTTTCTAACGCAATGGGTATGGCTGCGTTCAACTATGAAATGCTGAGAAAGAGAACCGTAGAAGATACAGAAAACTGGACACAGATGCCATACGGTAAGGCTGTTATGGAGAACATCAACTACGATTACAATAAGGAAAACTTCACCATGACACTGGATGGCATCGAGGTAAACGCAGATATGAGCCTTAAGTTTACAGGCAGCAAGGTAAATGCATACGATGAAGAGATTACAACCATTCCTTTCGACTATACCTTCTCTGCATGGGACCGCCTCAAGGCCAAGGCTGATGGAAACAAGTCATTTGTCGTAGACGATGGAGATACCAAGACAGAAGTTTCCGTACAGGACATCATTGATGGTGGCGGTTCGCTGAATCCTTATTCTTTCTTCGACAATACCGATGTCGTAGCTGACGGAGAAAAAACAGAGTATAAAACCATCTACATTGCTCCAACAGGCAAAATCGACTTCACCAGCGGCAAGATGACCTTCGCCTTCCCTTGGTATCTTGAGAATACATACGGATGCCAGCGAGTTGAAGCAACCTATACATTTGGTAATTAACAAGCATTTCACCATCTAATGCCGACATTATGTATAAAATAACGAAACAATTATTCCTATTTATCCTGCTTGCAGCTTTCAGTCTGCAGGCAGGAGCGAACAAAGATTCTAAAATAAACCTTCCACGGGGAACCGTGGAAGGCTACCTTGATAACGGACTCCACTATATCATTATGCCTAATGCACTGCCTCGCCATGGCATAGAGATGCGACTGGTGATGAAGGTAGGTTCACTGCAGGAGAACGACCAGCAGAAAGGTGGCGCCCACTTTCTGGAGCACATGTCTTTCTCGGGAACCAAGCACTTTCCACAGGATGCATGGGTAGATTATTTCGAACGGCTCGGTATGAAATACGGACGCGACATCAATGCCTTCACCGGCTTCGACCGTACTATCTACTGGCTCTCACTGCCGGTTGCCGACTTCGGAACACAGGTAATGGACAGCACTCTTCTTGCCGTACGCGACATTCTCGACGGGGTTTCTTTCGAACCTCAGCTCGTAGAGCAGGAACGTGGCGTCATCAAGGAAGAACTGCGCGGCTACAGTACGGGCGATGACTTCTACAACCTGAAAATTGGCGACGGAAGATACATCCTGCGCATGCCGCTGGGCACAGAGCAGGATATCGAAACCATCTCACGTAACCAGTTGCTCAACTATTATCACCAGTGGTATCTGCCTCAGAATGCCTGTCTGGTGGTGGTAGGTAATGTAGATGCCCAGGATATGCAGAAACGCATCCAGGCTACCTTCAGTCCGATAGCCAAGGGCCAGCCTACTCCGCTGGGCAAATATCCGCTTACCTATAAGAAAGGTATCACCCTACATGAGGTGAAAGATACCGTAGGCACAAGTTCCAAACTGGAGTTCATCATCCCTCACGAGGGTGTGGTAGGCAACACCATCGCTTCTACCGCCCTGAAAGAGCAGTACCGACTACTTATCTCGGCTATCAGCAAGCGATTGGCAGCACGGGGTATCAGATGCGACATCAGCGATGCCTGGTATCTCGCTACCCAGAACCACTTCTCTTTCTCTGTAGAAGGCAAGGGTAAGCAGGAACTCAAGGAGAAGATGACACAGGTGCTCGGTGCCTTCGCTGATATCACGAAAAAGGGATTCGGAAAAGAGGAACTCGCTGACTATGTAACCGAAAAGGTGAACAGTATGAAGGCGGATACCGTTGGATTCCAGTCGGGTAAATGGTGTGATGACTTCGTAGATTACATCATCTCAGGCGACCGCTATGTGGCATGGGACGAGGATATGGAAAAGGTAAAACTCCTGATAAGCAATACCAGCAGCAGCCAGCTCCAGAAACTCTTCAAGACCATTCTGAACGAGGGTAAGCAATCGCTCCTCGTAGCCTACCAGAACAACGCCGGAAAGACTGAATCCTTCTCCGAAAGCGAGTTGCAGCAACTCTGGCAGCAGGGACTGAAGACCCGCATGCCGGCTTATACCTACCAGCGCAAGGAAGTAGAGGAAAAGCAGCACGTTGACATGCCTGCCTGTCTGTCAGCCACCCACCCGGATGCCAGCGCATCTGTAGTGAGCAAGCGCAGATACGAGGATATCGGAGTATCGGAATATCAGCTCGCCAACGGACTGAGACTGGTGATGCGACCTACTACCGACAAGGACAGCACCATCTACATCGCCATGCACGGACGTGGTGGCGTGGGCGACCTCAGCAAGCAGGATTATCCACTGCTCAAAGACGCCGTAAGCTATGTAGACATGGGCGGTCTGGCACATATCAATACCGATCAGCTGACCGAAGTGATGCAGGCAGAGGGTCTCTCTATGAGCGTAGGCATCGCCGACTACTGGCACCAGGTACTCGCCTCAGCCCCAACCGACAAGGCACAGGAACTGATGAACCTAGTTTACGAGAAGATTACGGCTCCAGGCAAGTCATACGAAGATTTTAAGGAAGTACGCGATGCTGAAATCGAGAGATTCGGCAAGGAAACCCTGCTCGAACGTCTGCTCAAGCGCGACATCAACCGCATGCTCTCCAGAAGAGTGGATTCGCTGGTGTGCAACATGCCGGCAAACAGCGGAGTCAAAATCCAGAAGGATGACCTCAACAGACTCAATCTGGATTCCATGACCAACTATTATACATCGCTCTTTGCCAACCCTCAGCAAACCACGCTCATCGTTACCGGCAACATCAATGAAGAGCTGGTTCTGGGCACCATCGTCAACACCTTTGCACGCCTCAAGGCATCAGCCCGCATGACCCGTTTCGAGGACAAGCCAAGCAACATGCCGAAGAGTCCTTACAAAGAGGCTTTCGAAAACGATGTGGAGACGCAGACCGTGCTGAACTACATCTATTCGGGCAACTACAAGCCAGGACTCCGTCAGTCGCTCATGCTGAAACTGATGCGTGATGTCATGCAGAACCGTCTGCTGAGCATCCTGCGCGAAAAGATGAACATCGTTTATTCGCCATACGCCGACCTCTACTATGCCGGAGTGCCTCAGGCTAAATACAACTTCTGGCTGGAGATTGCGCTGAAGAACGAGAACCGCGACAAGGCTATCCAGGCTCTGGACGGAATCATCAAAGAGCTGCAGACCAGCAGAATCAGCGAGGGAGAACTCAACAAACTGAAGATGTCGTTCCTCGTTACCAAGCGCAAGTCGCTCTCTGATGATGCACCGGCAGAATGGAAGAACATCCTCACCACCCTCTTGCAGAACGGCGAGAGTCTGGAAGATTTCGACAACTACAGCAACTGTCTGAAGAGCATCACTACCGAGGATATCCGCAAGGGATTCGAAGAGTATGTACGTCCTGAGCGCGTAGCTCTGCTCTATAAGGGCAACCCATTTTAAAGTTTAAACAACCCAAAGAAGAAAAGATATGAAGAAGATTTTATGGATGGTCATGCTCATGGTGAGCATGACTGCCTATGCACAGAAAACACCTGAGATATACCGTATTTTCGATGCCAAAGGCAAGGAAGTTACTTACGAGAAGATGATCAAGACCATAGCCGCCAGCGATGTGGTGTTCTTCGGCGAAATACACAATTGCGTCATCAGCCACTGGATGGAGCTGAAGGTATTGGAGTCGCTGGCAGAGAACAACAGTAAGCTGAAGGTGGGTATGGAGATGCTCGAAGCCGACAACCAGCTCATTATCGACGAATATACCGGCAGCGTGATTTCCTCCGACCGCTTCGAAGAGGAGTGCCGTCTCTGGCCTAACTACAGTACCGACTATGAGCCATTGGTTTACTATTCCAAGCGTCATCATCTCCCGCTGATAGCAACCAACGTACCTCGCCGCTACGCCAGTGTGGTAAAGGAGAAAGGTCTCGCCTATCTTGATTCCCTCTCAGCCGAAGCCAAGCGCTATCTCCCGAAGTTGCCTATCAAATATGTGGAGAATGAGAATGCCCAATCAGGCTTTGCTCTGATGGGACTGATGGGCAAGGCTAAGGATTCTAAGCCAGAACTGATGGCACAGGCTCAGGCTATCAAGGATGCCACGATGGGCTGGTTTATCGCCCAGAACCTGAAGAAGGGCGAGCAGATGATTCACTTCAACGGCACCTATCATTCTGACGGAAATAACGGCATCATCCCTTATCTCAAGGAATATCGCCCTAAGACTACCGTCAGCACCATCAGAGCGGTACGCCAGGAAGAAATTGACAAGATAGATGAAGATTATCTGGGTCTGGCAGATTTCTATATCTGCATCACAGAAGATATGAATATGTCATACTAGCCCAGCGAAATACGAAACAAGAAAGCCCCCGGTGCAGCACGCATCGGGGGCTTTATTTATAAGACTTGGGGGACCAGCGATGGAATCGCTGGGGACGGGGGCGAAAAGGGGCTAAGGCTCTTTTACCTTTTTACCCTTTTACTTTTCAATAAGTTCCCTGTAGCGGTGAGCAAGGTCATGGATTAACTTTCTACCTCGTTCAGTCCAGTCGCTACCCATGTACGGTGTTTCGCCGTATCAAGTATCTTAACTTGCTGATATACAGCAACATTTACTCTCTAATATCCCAGCACATTACAGAGATCCTTTGCGCAGAACAAAGGTTCTCCATTTTCATCGGTCAAGGTACGAATCTTATCGAATTCAGGGTTTTCAAACACGACAGCAATTGCTGCCTTCTTATCCATTTCTACTTTATTTGTATTTACTGACTTTACCACGGAATTCAAATTTTCCTGTTTTCATCTGAATCCATAATCTAAGAAACTAAACTTTCGCATGTGGTTCAAGAACGGGCTGAAGGCCCAAAAGCTCCAGAAGCAGCAAGTCCTGGGTATAATAGCAATTAACAAGACGACCAGTAGGCAAAAAGCTTTGTTGATTGCCTTGTTCCGTATTCAGTATTCAGTTATTCAGTTTTTTTTTACCCCCTACATGGATAAAGGGGTTGAAAACCCGGAAGAATGGAATTTGTTATTTTGTAATGTATTTTTATTATTATATTATATTATATATATTTATATATATAGATATA
>CAVHWE010000076.1:0-10771 GCA_963639495.1 bacterium
TCCTGACGGAAATCAATTCCAACACGAAGGAGATTCCTTCCGACCTGCTTAATGACCCGGAGATAGGAAAAGCCGTAGAGGAACTGGAGATTTCCGGATTCACAGATGCCGAACTCTGGGCCTACGACAAATTCTGGGATTCCGTAAGCGTTGAAAGAACCCTCATTGATGACAGCTACCAGAAAGGTAAGGAAGAGGGAATGGAGAAAGGCATAGAAAAAGGCAGAGCTGAAGGTAAAGAAGAAGGCATGAACCAGCGAAGCCTTGAGATTGCCAGAAAGATGCTGGCACAGGGTATGGATGAAGCAATGGTCATGGATTTGACGGGGCTGACGGCAGAGGAAATCAAGCAGATGAAACTCTAGTCATGCAGCGCCCCATCAGACCGCATGGCGCCATCCTTCGGTATCCCTGATACAATAAGAAGGGTCTATACGCCACCCGATTATCGTGGCATATAGACCCTTTTTTCTATTGTATCTGTGAAAATCTGTGGAATCTGTGGGACAAGAAATAACTCCCGCAGCTTCACCTTTCCCTCCTGCCGCCGATTTTCAATTCGCAAACGTCGCAGATTTTTACCGAGTAAAACCTAGGAATCCAAAAACATTCTCATAATTTTTTTTGTATTTTGGGGATAAAAAAAATCCACAGCGAGCTTCAACAGCGGGCTGTGGACTTCTAGAATACAATTCTATAAACCTAAAAAACTAAACCTATAAACCTAAAAACCTAACTAACCTAAACTTAAAAACTTTTACCTTAAACTTAACCTAAAACAACTAAACCTAAACTTATAATCGTAAACCATATCATCCCGAAACGAATCGATTCACCGTAAGTAAACCAAACCTTTCTGAATTCTGGTGCAAAGATAAGGTATTTCTGTATATAATAGGTGAAAAAAACGTTCAAAAAACAGCAATTTTTGGCATTTTTACGCATCAAGAACGATTTATTGTATCAAATGAACGATAATTATACGCTCAAAAGACTATCAGACCAAAAAGAAATTGGTTTTTCAGAGGATTTTTTGTAATTTTGCAGGCAAAAAACAGATAATCATGAAGAAGATTTTATACTTCGTGGCTGCCATTGCCGCCACAACCCTTATTACGACAACCGGTACCAGCTGCAAGTTTGCACCCGAACAGCAGGATGGTGACACCGTGGCTGCCAGCGAGTTTTATCCGGAAGACACATCGTCTGCCCATGCCAAAAAGATGGCGAAGAAGACAGCTGAGCAGGCTGCCATCGTGGACAGTACCGACATATTTTATATAGGCAGCGGTTCTACCAAGGATATCATCCAGCTGGTATCCTACCCTTCACGCCGCGACACCTTTATATATAGCAAGACCCTACATATCAAGGTGAAGGGTAATGCCGACATCAACCACGTGGTAAGAGTAGACTACTATCTGCTAAACGGCAAGGATTCGCTGGTGAAATATGTAGAGGAGGTGAAACTCGATGCGAAGAAATAATTCCCGTAAAACACGCCCTCTCAATACACACAAACCTGGTCAAGGACCAAGCCTTCGTCCAATGCCTTGATGAGAATGCGATGCTTCTTCATTCGGGCTACTGGCAATGTAAAGGATACACGAGCCTGACATTGCAGGGTGTTCACCTTCCACTGCTCACTTCTGCCCCTGGTCTGAACCTCCCCTTCAACCGGATTTCCTGCGTCCAGCGACAGAGAGAAACGAAGTTTGTCATCCATAGGATGAGTCGGAACCCAACGAACCTGGATGGTAATCGAATCACCCTTCACCTTCTTACCGTCGAAAACAAAACCGATCTCCTGATTTCGGACTATACTAATCGCCTTACCTTCATAACCCAATCCCTTCCACAAGTAAAGAGGACTGGCAGAAATGCAATCGTTGGCGCTCAAACATGCTATATATTCAGGATCTTTTGCCAAAGGCTGGGTAGCCACGGTATGAGGCACACGGTTGAATACCGGCAGCCTGCGTGGCTGGAAATCCATCATGCGGTTCCACTTGCCCTGATTGTAATAACCCTCGTTGTATACCTTGGTGAGACTGATGATGCTGTCGTAAGCCGCCTCGCTCTTCTTCCAATACTCGGCAGAAACATCACGGGAAGAAGCAGAATTTTCCTTTCCGTGGCGAGCCAGCTGCCCATAAAGGAGTTTATTGTTCATCTGAGCAGCAGCCTGCACAGGATATTTGAATAGCTGATAGAACTCATCCTTGCGTTCCTTAGGCAATTCACCTTTGGCTATCGCCTTATCGAGCATTCCCCCTATCTTCTCTGCCTTGTCTGAAATCGACTTGTAATCAGTCAATCTTGCCCGGATATAGGCCTCGCTCCATGGCAGGTCAGAGATAATCTTATATTTCGGATTTCTTTCCTCGCATCGTGTATTCGCCATGAACTCCGGCTTGCGGATATACGCCAGCCGATAGCTCTCCTGCATCACCGGCAACATCACAGCTGCCAGTTTCCTGCCGAATTCGCGGGTCCAGAAGTTCCTCTCATGCTCTGCCAGCCATTCATTGTTAGGTTGCAGCTCCTTCTCTGGGGTATCGCCCGGATAGATGCGGTTCATATTCCACGCCATATCCAGGAAGAGTTCTATCTGATACTCAGCAGGCTTGATATCGCCCACATTGAGAATCCAGAACTTCTGAATGCCTTTGTGCCAGGCTTCAGACATCTGCTGGTAGAGTAAAGCTGGCGAGAAGGTGCCGAGCCAGAGATAATCATGAGGACGGCCCCAATAACTTACGTGATAGTAGATGCCGTTACCACCCTTGCGGGCACGCTCAGCAGCTGTAGGGAAGTGGCGTACCATGCCATAATTGTCGTCGCACCATACCAGGCAGACATCATCCGGCACCTGCAAGCCTGCATGATACACATCGAGCACCTCCTTGTAAGGCACGAACAACTGCGGCACCTGCGTCACATCCTTATTCACATATTTTCCCAATAACTCTCTCTGCGCCACAAGGACGCTATCTAATACTGTTTTCTGTTCCTCAGTTGTCTTGGCTCCCTGCATGGCTCCATCATGAACGCCACGCATTCCGATGGTATAGAGGATAGGCTGACCAGCCACCTCCTTCACACGGTCTTCCCAGAACTGGAGCACATTCTCCCTGTTGTTCAGAAAATCATATTCTCCTACTCCTCTCATCTTCCATTCGCCAGCCGTACTCGAAGCCATCGGCTCACAATGGGAACCGCCGATGTAGATGCCATACTGCTGAGCCACTTCTCTGTTGCCTTCTGTCAGGAAGAAAGGACGGGTGCACTCGTGCATCGCCGGCCAGTAGGTATTGGCACGAAGACGGAGCAGAAGTTCGAAGATGCGGGCATTGGTCTTAGGACCTATATGACCTGGAATATCCGATGGTTCATAGGTCTTTCCCGACCATGGCATCAGTCCCCAATCCTCATCATTGATGAAGATGCCTCTATACTCCACCGATGGTGCCTGCTCATTGTGATATCCTTCCTTCAGGGAGAATGCCTTGAGCTGCTTAGGCTCGGCATCTGCCCACCATTCCCACGGTGAAACGCCCAAGAGGCGAGACACCTCGAGGATGCCGTAAGCCAATCCATGAACATCGCTACCTTTTATATATAGGCAGCCATTGGCAGACTTTAGCAGGAAAGCTTCCTTCTTGTAGGCGAAGGCAGCGGCATCCCTCTGCAGGATGATGGAACTATTAACAGAAGTATTAACAAGTTTCATTTCCGAGCCCAGCACTTTTCGGATATCGCCCTTCAACATCTTCAAAGCTGTCTTAGCCACGGGTTCCATCCGGGCAGTATCAGCAGAAACCACCACCATCTGCCCGCTCTTCACTTCGAAAGCATTCGAAGCAAGACTCATCAGCATCGCCAAACTCTGAGTTATAATATACTTATATGTCATATATGATATTCTTAATAATTTATATTTTCTGTTACTATAACCGACTATATCTTTTGTTTTCTGCTGCAAAATTAATACGAATAATTGGAAGAGAACACCTAAAATTCGTCAAAAAAACAGCAAAATTCGTCAATTCAGCTACATTTGAATGATTTGTTTCATTGGGCAAACAAAAAAACTACATTCCTATTTAAAATAAGATCATTCCGGCTGCTTATACTCGATGTCGAGTTCATCATCAACTGTGGCGATGACACCCAGAAATTGACTCATGGCCACATGCGGTCCAAGAGGGTGTAAAAACAAAAAGGCTAGCGTGCGCTTGTGCATGCTAGCCCTTTTTATATTTCATCAGAATTAATCACTAATAACTAATAACTAATCACTAATCATAGAATCCCGGCTGCTTATACTCAATGCCGAGTTCATCATCAACTGTGGCGATGACACCCTGAATCTGACCCATGGCAAACATACGGCCGAGGAGAGTGTAACCGGCATTGTGACCATGATTGCTCTCATCGAATACGCCACCTGGCTCATCAGTGAAGGTCATACCGTGGTCTACTCGCATTGGCAATCTGCGGCCCGAATTGCACTTGCCTTCCTGCTCAGCCTTCTCGAAGATGCGGCAAAGTTCAATGAGATGGCCGCGACCACCCAAGTGAGAAGCCTCTGTAAAGTTGCCGTTAGGGAAGATGTAGCAGGAACGCAGATGAACAAAGTGAGTGCGGTCAGCAAACTGCTTCGCCATCGCCACACAATCGTTGTGCTCGCCAGCAGAGAATGAACCTGTGCAGAAAGTCAGACCATTGTGCTTGTTTGGCACAGCATCGAGCATCCACTGGATATCCTCGGCACGACCGATGATTCTTGGCAAACCGAATACAGGATAAGGAGGATCGTCTGGGTGAACACACATATTGATATCGTACTCATCGCAGATAGGCATGATAGCCTCCAGCCAGTACTTCATATTCTCCTGCAACTTCTTCTTGTCGATGCCATCATAAAGCTTCAACAGGTCGCGGAACTTCTGGACAGGAGCAGAATCGCCCTCGCTGAAGTTACCCGATACGAAGCCCTGGGTCTTGATGATGATATTCTCTACCAGGGCATGATCCTGCTCTGGTGTAGAAGTCTTCTTGATTTCATCAGCCTCAGCCACGAGGTCTCTGCCCCACTTGTGCTCCTTAGAGAACTCAGCCCAATCCTCACGAGCGCCTTCACGCTGCAGGATATAGATATCAAAGTAGGCAAACTCGCCCCAGTTCATATAGAGGTTGTTGGCTCCGTTAGGATTCTCGTGTGCCAAATCGGTACGAGCCCAGTCCAAAACCGGCATGAAGTTGTAGCAGATGCACTTGATGCCTTCCTCACCTAAGTTGCGGAGACTCTCCTTATAAACCTCAATCTGATGATCACGGTCAGGACCACCATATTTCAGGGTTTCAACAACAGGCAAAGACTCTACCACGCTCCATTTCATACCATAAGACTCGATGTACTCCTTGAGTTCATGAATCTTCTCGCGTGTCCAAACCTCGCCCAGAGGAACATCGTGCAATGCGGTAACGATGCCCTCAACACCAATCTGTTTCAACTGTGCAAGAGTGATCTTATCTTTCTTGCCAAACCAGCGCCATGTTCTTTCCATATATATTATATAATGTATAAGTTTAAAAATGAATTATCTTGCAGAAACATATTTATGCAATGTCTGTCTTACGGCACCCTTGCCGGCAAAGAGTTCCTTCACCATGCCCTCAATCTGCTCGCCGAAGCCAGCCTCATAGAGATCGAGACCGAACACATCCTTGCGACTATAGAGGTTCTTGAGGCAAGAATAGTCCTGATCAGCCTTGCCTACCTCCAGAGGAGCTACGATGGCCTGCAGTTCTGCCAACAATGGGTCAGAAGATGGCTCGAATGGCTTCAGGTTATCATCCAATGCCTTGAGATAACGGGCATAACCTGCCAATACCAAAGGAATCAACACGAGATTGCTCTTGTCGAGACCACGGTCGATGTACTTCTTGATAGTCTCACCGAAACGGATAGAGAGTTTCTGGCTGGTATCGGTAGCGATACGCTGAGGAGCATCTGGCATGAATGGGTTAGGCAGACGCTTGTTGATAACGGTGCCAATAAACTCGTATGGGTTCAATACACCTGGATCTGTTACTACTGGCATCGCCTCGATATAACCAATCTTCTGGATGAAGGCACGAAGGTCCTCATCAGCCATCTCGGCAGAAATCAAGGTATAGTCGAGCATGCAACCATAGATAGACATCGCTGTATGGAGAGGGTTCAGACAGGTGGTTACCTTCATGGTCTCAACCTCATCTACAGTCTTGCGGGTGGTATAGAGCGCACCGCCCAACTCCAATGGCGGACGACCGTTGGTATAAGTATCCTCGCAAACGAGATACTGCACTTCCTCGGCATTTACGAAAGGAGCGGTGAAAGTATGCTTCTCGGTGATAATCGTATTGTTATCCTCGAAACCATCCTCGGCAAGCATCGCCTGTACCTTCTCGTGTGGACGAGGAGTAATCTTATCAATCATAGACCAAGGATAGGTTACCTTGCTGCCATCGTTAATGTAATCCAGGAATCCAGCCTCAACAATACCATCCTGTGCCCAGCGCTCTGCATAAGCCTTGACGCCAGCCTTTACATGGTCGCCGTTGTGAGAACAGTTGTCGGTAGACTGAAGAGTAAGTGGCAACTTGCCTGCCTTATAACGCTCATAGAGAAGAGCGGTAAGCTTACCCATAGCAAATACTGCATCAAGACCACGTGCCAAATCTGCATCATTATAAGAATATCCCTTCTCGGTGATGGTAAAAGTAACCATCTGCAAAGTTGGAGCCTGGAAAATCTGAACCAGACGCGCCCAGTCGTCAGCAAACTGCTTGTCAGCCTTGATACTTTCGGTAATAGATGCGATAACCTTCTTTTCGATAGTACCATTAGACTGGAGGCTTACGAGAAGAGAGAGATTATTGTAAGGACGATAAGCCTTGTCGATGATTTCGTAGTCGAAGCTTTCTGCCACGATTACACCACGATCATACTTGCCTGTATTTAGCGCATCGTTGAGGATGGCTGCCGGGAAAGCACGGAAGATGTTACCTGCGCCGAAGTGAACCCAAGTAGGCTCGTCGTGAGTCTTCTTAGCTACGGCTGCGATGTCATACTTAGGAAGCTCATAACCCTTAGCTTCCCATTCTGCAGCATTAAAGCTGCGAGAAAGAATTTCGTTCAGTTTCATGATTATACGTTTTTTTGATTGTTCCATGTATGCGCCTATCTTTCCGAATAGGCGTGGCAAAAGTACAAAGAAAAATCGAAAACCGCTCATTTTTAGAGAACTAATTTCAAAAATTGAACGATTAACAAATACTTTTGAACAATATGGTAAGACCAGGAAAAGAAAATGTTACGATTCCTCCAGCGATTTAATCTGCTTCTTCGGCGTTACGCCGAGACCTTTCAAGCTTTCCACCCTGCGCATCACGTTGCCACTTCCATCGTAAAGCTGCTTTCTTGCCTTGTCGAAGGTACCCGAAAGGCGGGTTATCAGATCACCCACACTCATAAAGGTATCTTCGAAGCCAGCTACCTTATCATACAGGTCAGCAGCCGTCTTCACGATTTTCTCCACATTCTTGTTCTGCCGGTCATACTGCCAGAGATTATAGGCAAGCTGGAGTGCCATGAGCAGATTGCTTGGTGAGATGATGATAATCTTCTTCTGATAAGCATAACGGCTGAGATCAGGCTGCTGCTTCATGGCTGCTATATAGCTAGTCTCGTTAGGGATGAACATCAGTACGAAGCCGATGGCATCATCCACCAGTTTGGAATAGTCTTTGGCTGCCAGTTCATCGATGTGCTTTCGTACGCTCAACGCATGTGCCTTCATCAGGCGTTCCTGTTCAGCCTCATCTTCAGCTGCCAGAGCATCGGAATAGGCGGTAAGCGAAACCTTGGAATCGATGACCACACTTCTGCCTTCCGGGAATCTGACGATGACATCCGGACGATAGTTTTTTCCCTCTTCATCTTTCGTATTCTCCTGAATGAAGAATTCCTCATCTTTACGAAGTCCGCTGTTCTCCAGAATGGTTTCCAGCACCATCTCGCCCCAGTCGCCCTGCATCTTGCTGTCGCCCTTCAATGCCTTGGTCAGGTTGGCAGCATCGGAGCCAATCTTCTCGGTCTGCTCCTTCAGGTTCAGTACAGCCTGCTGCTGTTCCTGCTGGAAGAGTTTCATCGTTGCCTCGAAGGTGTTCTGCAGTTCCTTCTTGTTCACCTCGTTCTGGGTCTTGCTCTCCTCTACCGATTTCTTGAAATCAGCAAACTGTTCCTTGATAGGTTTCAGGAGTTCATCCATCTGCAGACGGTTGTTTTCCTGCAGAGCCGACTGCTTGGCAGCCAGCTGCTCAGCTGCCACCTTCTGCTGTTCTATCGTCATTCGCTGCATTTCCTGCTTCAGACTCTCGAGTTTCTGTGCCCACTGCTGGTCGCTTTCCGCCCTGAGTTTTGCCGCATACAGCCGCTCGTTCTCCATTTGAGATTTCATTGATTGAACCTCAGAAGCATGAGATTGTTTCATTGATTGAACCTCAGAAGCATGATGCAGTTTTATCTGTTCGATGTTAGCCGCCAGCACCTGAGCCTTCGCTATAAGCTGCGTTTTCTCCTCTCCCGCCTTTTTTCCTTCCATCAGTTTCCCCACGAAGAATCCGATGGCAAGTCCTATGATGATTCCAATTACTATTTCCATTTATCCTTGTTTTGAATGATTCTGTAAATCTGCAAAAATTATGATTTGCAAAAGTAATCATTTCAAGACATAACACCAAACATCATGGGGGATTCTTGTAGATATTTAACTCTTCTGCATTTTACTATGCAAACAAAAAGAGCGCACCTCTATTGGCACGCTCTTTTCTTTAACTCATCTTTTAAATATACATTATCGGTTGGCAGTAGGCCACTGATAAGTATCAGTGCAATGGATATCAGCACTCTGGTCGGCAATCATCAATTTGAAGTCGCCTTCCTCCAATCTCCATTTGCCATTCCAACCTACGAAGGACAAATCGTCTGCCTTTAATTCAAATGTCATGGTCTTGGTCTCACCAGGCTGAAGTTCCACCTTGTCGAAGGCACGGAGACGACGGCCATCAGGCACCATACTAGCGATGAGATCGCTACTGAACAGGAGGACACTCTCCTTGCCTGCCACCTTTCCCGTATTCTTCACATCCACGCTCACCTTGATGATGTCGCCGTGGCGGAAATCAGACTGAGAAACCTTCAGGTTGCTATATTTGTAAGTGGTATAGCTCAAACCATATCCGAAGCCCCACTGCTGGGTAATCTTCGCATTATAGTCGTAAGCACCTTCCATCGTACCCACCTCCTCACTCTTCTTGAAGTCATAGTTGGCGAGCGAATTGATTTCCTTAGGATAGGTATAAGGCATCTTGCCACTGAAGTTTGACTTGCCCGATACCAGGTTTGCCAAGGCATCGCCGCCCATGTTGCCAGGGATAAGGATGTCGATGATACCCTGTGCCAATGGTTCGATGTCAGCGATGAGACGAGGACGACCTTCATTCAGCACCAAGATGACAGGCTTGCCTGTCTGAGCCAAAGCCTTGACCAGATTGCGCTGGTTCTCTGAAAGCCAAAGGTCGGTCAGGTTGCCCGGAGTCTCTGTATAGGAGTTCTCGCCAATGCAAGCCACGATGACGTCGGCATCCTTCGCTGCAGCCACTGCGCCCTGAATCTGAGGTTCGTTCTCCTCCCAGTATTTTCCCTTTTCATTATAGGTAACACCCTGGTTCAAAATAACATTCTCCTTGCCATACTCATTACAGATTGCCTCATAGATGGTATTGTACTTGCCGGCAAACTCATCGGCACGATGTCCCTGCCAGGTATAGCTCCATCCACCGTCCAGGCAGCGCATCTGATTGGCATTAGGACCCGTAAGGAGAATCTTCTTACCATGCTGCAAAGGAAGGATATTACCCTCGTTCTTCAGGAGCACCATACTCTCGGTAGCTCCCTCCAAGGCGAGCTTGGCAAACTCCTCACCACCAAACTTAGGATAATTCTTCAGTTTCTGGGTTGGGTTCTTGAAGAGGTCGAGACGGTACTTCATGCGAAGCACACGGCGACAGGCATCGTCGATGCGACTCATCGGAATCTTACCTTCCTTCACCAATTCTATAAGGTATCCACAAGCATCGCAAGAATAAGGTTCCATAATCATGTCGATACCGGCATTGATGGCAATGCGGAGCGCATCCTTCTTGTCCTTTGCCACCATCTCACGAGTATAGAGATTGTTGATGTCTGCCCAGTCGGTGATGAGCACACCATCCCATCCAGTCTCTTCCTTCAGCCATCCTGTCAGGATGTCCTTGTTGGCATGCATCGGCATACCATTGACGGAAGCGGAATTCACCATCACGGTCAAGGCTCCAGCCTGCAGACCCGCCAGGAAAGGAGCGAAGTGCTTCTCTCGCAAGTCGGCAGGAGAGATATAGGCTGGCGTACGGTCTTTACCGGTCCAAGGCACACCATAGCCCATGAAGTGCTTCATGGAAGTGGCAATGTGATACTGGTCGATGTTGTTTGGGTCCTCGCCCTGGAAACCATAGACCATCGCCTTGCCCATCTCTGAACTGAGGTAGCAATCCTCGCCAAAGTTCTCCCAGATACGAGGCCAACGGGCATCACGACCGAGGTCAACGGTAGGACTGTAAGTCCAAGGGAGGGCACTGAAAAAGGTACCCAATTTTAAGTTGCATAGCTTATTTTTGAACT
>CAVHWE010000077.1:0-10762 GCA_963639495.1 bacterium
ACTGCTCTTTAGAGAATGAAAATCTCTCGTCCTAACCGATAGACGAAGGGACCATTGCTTATTTGCGGGTGCAAAGTTACTACTTTTATTTGAATCTAGCAAATTTTTCATGGAAAATTTTCGCTAAATGCGCATTTTTTTGTATTTTTGCCCTGTTTTTTACTAATATTAGGCAAAATGGAGATAAAAACTTGTGCTATCGTATTGCAAACCATCAAGTATGGGGACTCTCAACTTATCGTGGATTTCTTCACCGAAAAGTTGGGAAGACTCTCCTTTATGGTACGTGTGCCTAAGTCATCTAAGGGGAAGATGAAACGGCAGCTTTTCCAACCGCTCATGGTCTTGAATTTAGAATTTGATTATCGTCCCAAGTCAAATCTGCAGCGCCTTAGGGATGTTTCGATTCAGATTCCATTCTCTGATATCCCTTTTTCTCCATACAAACTTGGCATTTCCATGTTCTTGGCAGAACTGCTTTCATATGCTACCCGTCATGAGCAGGCTAATGGTGCGCTCTATCTTTTCATACAGGACAGTATCGAATGGTTAGACCATGCTAAAGGTGCTATTGCCAATTTCCATATAGTCTTTATGATTCAGCTCTCTTTTCATTTGGGTTTTATGCCCAATATAGAGAGCGGTATGTCTGGCGATTATTTTGATTTGGTAGATGGATGTTTTGCAGCTCATGTTCCTTCGCATGTACATTATTTAAATAAGGAAGATTCTATGCGGCTTGTGTCTTTGTTCCGTTTAGACTATAAAACAATGCACCTCTACACAATGTCTCGTATGGAACGAAACAGGTGTGTAGAGGTGATACTGGAGTATTATAAACTTCATTTGCCAGGTTTCCCGGAAATGAAGAGTTTTGCTGTTCTTCAGGAACTGTTTGCTTAGTCTTTTCAGGTTTCCTCGCTTGCTTGATGTAAACGGGAAACAGACGTTGGCTATGTCTTCTGTTTAGGCAAAACTGATAACGCCCTGTACTGTAGCATCATCATTATTGTCTTCTTTCGGTTCTGTATTACCGGAAGCTATATTACGGATTTCTTCCAGAGTCTGTCGGGTACGCTTATAGGTAGGCGTGTTTTCTACCTGAAGGATGACATCCTCGTTATCCAAATCTTCCTGGCGGAACAGGAATATGTGTGGATGACGCTTATACTGTGTTGTATTGCCATCGCTGCCATAATAGCGCTTGCGGCGGTCTTCTCTTTCAGCACGTTTCTCCTCTTCTTCAGCGAGACGGCGAGATTCTTCCTCAGTATGTTTCTTGAGGTGGCGGTTCATTCCCTCTACATCCTCGAGTCCGAAACCTGTTGCGAGAACGGTTACCTTTACGCGGCTTCCCAATTCAGGGTCAATGGCAAGACCCCATTTCAGTTCGAAGTCGTCACCGAATTTCTCCATAAAGTCGTTGACATCATTCATCTCGTCCATGGTCAAGCCAGGATTATCTTTCTTCTCGCTTGCAAATGCGATGCTGAGCAGAATCTTCTTAGAGTTGAATACGTCATTATCGTTAAGGAGTGGTGAGTTCAAGGCATCTTCTATCGCTTTCTTTACTCTTCCTTCTCCCTCACCGTAACCTGTACTCATGATAGCCACACCGCCATCTTTCAGTACGGTCTTCACATCATTGAAGTCGAGGTTGATGAGACCATGTACGGTAATGATTTCAGCGATACTCTTGGCGGCTACACTCAAGGTGTCGTCAGCTTTGCCGAAGGCATCGAGAACGGCAAGGTCTGGATAAATCTGGCGAAGACGTTCATTGTTGATTACCAGTAAGGCATCTACATGCTTTGACATTTCCTCTACACCATCCAATGCCTGGTCAATCTTCTTAGGACCTTCAAAACGGAATGGGATGGTTACGATACCAACGGTAAGAATACCTAACTCCTTACTTACTCTGGCGATGACAGGTGCTGCACCTGTACCGGTACCGCCACCCATACCCGCTGTGATGAATGCCATTTTTGTTCCATCGTTGAGCATGTTCTTGATATCTTCAAGAGTCTCTTCGGCAGCCTGGCGTGCCTTGGCAGGTTTGTTTCCTGCACCCAGACCTTCCTTACCTAGCTGCAGGTGTACAGGCACAGGTGAGTCGTTAAGTGCCTGGTTGTCTGTGTTGCAGAGTACGAATGTCACATCGTGTATACCTTCGCGGTACATGTGGTTGACGGCATTTCCACCGCCACCACCAACACCAATCACCTTGATGATGCTATTTTCTTTTTCAGGTTCCCCAAAATCAAGAATATGAGGAGTGTTTCCATTATCTAGCATAGTCGTATAATCTTTATAGGGTTTATCTATCTGATTTTTTATTTAACCTGTTGTGAAATCTGTTTTCTGATAGCCTGGTCTTTGGCATCTTATTCTTCTTCAGAAATGGTATCTTTCACAAACTTCTTGAAACCTCTCATCATTTTATGGATGAGACTGTTTTCTTTGCGTCTCTTTTCTTCTTCTTCGGCTTCTCTTTCTGCCAGAAGTCTTGCCTCAGCTTCTTCCAGTTCTTTTTGCTTGCGGGCAGCCTCGTCAGCAGCCGCTTTTTCTGCCGCAGTAAGAACAACGCCCTTGCCGGCAGTCTCGTTAGGATTTCTTGGAGCCTTGTGCTGCTCGGCTGTTACAGGCTTTTCTGCAGAATTGCTGAAGAGGTCTGTGCCGATTTCGTCACCTGCGCAGTTCATGTCTCCCTTAGCCAAGAGTCCCAATACGGTGTTCATTGTACCATCGTGATTGGTGATCTTAGGGTCCTTAGAGTTGACCGTTTGAGAAACAAACTTGGCGATGCGTACTTTATCAATATGGGTATGTGTCTTGAAAACCTTATCGATTTCAGGCATATTGCTGCCGCCACCTGTAAGGATGATACCACCCAACAGTTTATCAGAGAATTCTACAGGAATCTGGAACCATGCATTTTCTACGATTTCCTCTACACGTGCTTCTACGATTTCGATGAACTTCTTGCTTTCAACCATTCTATCCTTGTCGATAGGGTAGTTGAGTGTCGGATCGATATTGCTGATATCGGTATAAGCCTTGGCATACTTGAGTTTCATCTTTTCAGCATCAGGCTCTTCAATCTGAAGACAAGTTAAGTCTTTGGTCACGTTGCCGCCGCCCAATGGGATGACAGAGAGATGGCGAAGTATACCTTTATAATATACAGATACGGTTGTCGTGTCGGCACCCAAGTCGACAAGCATACATCCAGCACGCTTTTCAGAATCAGTCAATACGCTGTCAGCCATAGCCAAAGGAGCCAGATACATTTCTGCAATTGGAATATTGGCGTTCTCAAAACAGGTATTGATGTTGTTGTAGAAGTTCTTGCGCCAAAGTATATTCAGGAAGATGCCTTCCAGATGGTTACACTGTATTCCTACAGGGTCTATCTGGTATTGGTTGTCTATCTTGTATTCCTGAGTCGCAGCATCCAGGATTTCCTGGTCTGGATAGGTCATGTTGCGGTTGATATCCATCAGTTCATTGATCATCTCTTGTGAGATGATGGTGTTACCTGGTAGATCCTTGACAATGACGTTCTTGATACTGCGTATAGAGCGACCGCCCACGCCTACATAGACCTGGGTGATATCTTGTTTCAGTATATTCTTCAACTTCTTGATGATGTTGGTCAAACATTGGCAGGTTTTGTCAATGTTATAGATCACACCCTTTCTGATGCAAGAAGATGAATCTTCCTCTACGGTGGCAAGTACGGTGATGCTGCCGTCCAAATTCTTCTGACCTGCTATACCTGTCATCTTAGATGAGCCAAGTTCGATAGCTACAATAAATTCCTTTGGCATAGTTCTTATATGTTATCTTAATCTGTTTCTATTTTCTATTTAGCTATTTTTATGCTTTTTACATATGATCTGGTTGTCGAATTCGATATTGATATACGAATACTTGTTCCAACCAGCTTGTGAGAGTCCATACTTATAGAATTTCTCTAACCGATCCATCTTCTTGTTGACGAAATCGTTGATGGCTTGCTCCCGTTTGTCGATGAGGTTGGTCTCTGGCAGGTTACCTATATATATAATGTGGTTGCCTACTCGCGGTACCAGTTCTATTCCTCTGTCAGGCAGAACATTGATCTGTTCTATCTGGTTTCTCCAGAGCTCGTTCGTCATCAGCGCTTTGCTTAGCAATGAGATGTATTTTTTTGCATACCACTTGTTGATGTGCCCCGTTGCGATGATGATATCGCATGTGTAGTTCGTGTTGGGCATAATCTGATTGTGGTCATCAATATAATAATCTTCGTTGCTGATGCTTTTGATTCTGACGATTGGCATGCGTTGGGTGAGGTAGATGTCTACAAGACCATCCTGCGTCTTTGAACATTCTGCTGTCTTGACGAAAGGACTGGTCTTCAAGGTTTCTTCTATCATGCGGGCGTTCACCTCTTTGAGCGGTTCCCCCAGCGGATAGAGTTTCCTGGCTTCCAGTCGTTTCTTGATTTCCTTCGCATTCAGAAAGCCATTCGTCATCTCATCTTGAATGTTGATGTTCACCTTGGTGCATACCAACTTCGTTTCATCAGGTTTGTTAAACCTGGTGAAAGCGAATACCAGATAAGTACCGAGTACTAAATCCAGTGCGATGATGATGGTTTTCTTCCAATTGATATGCATTTATTTCTCTTCAAGTATTTTGGTAATTTGTGGAACATAGTTGTCCAAATCGCCAGCTCCTAAGATAACTAGAACATCGAAGTCTCGATTCTTTACCAGGTCAAGAACGTCTTCTTTGTGAATCATGCTCTTTTCTACACCTGGTTTCAGATTGTCATAGATAAGCTTGGAGGTTACTCCTGGAATAGGCTGCTCGCGAGCTGGATAGATGTCGCAGAGGATAACCTCGTCCAAGAGACTCAAACTGTTGGCGAAATCTTTATAGAAATCCCGGGTCCTAGTATACAAGTGAGGCTGGAAGATGGCTGTTATCTTACGGTCCTTGTATAACTCTCTGATACTCTTAGCACTCTGATATATCTCCTTTGGATGATGAGCATAATCAGACAGGAATACCAGTTTGTTATTCTTGATCTTAAAGTCGAAACGGCGGTCAACTCCTCCGTAGGTCTTCATGCCGTTACGGAGTTCATCGGCTGTGCAACCATTCAACTGTGCCATTGCCATTGCTGCCACACCATTTGTGATGTTGATAGGCACAGGCTGTCCGAGTTCTACGCCCGTTACGTTCTCGATAGGAGAGATGAAATCAAAGGTGATACCTCCATTCTCAATCTTGATGTTCTCAGCGTGGAAGTCGCCCTCGTCCTGGCTGTATTCGTATATCTTGACACCGTCTTGTACGTGTTGCTTCATCTCCAGACCTTTGTGGATGATGAGTGCACCGCCCGGTTGGATCAGTTCTGTATAGTGACGGAAACTCTCCAGATAGGCCTTCTTGGTGCCGTAGATGTCGAGATGGTCTGGGTCTGTAGCTGTGATGACGCTCATCCATGGGCGCAACCAGTGGAAACTGCGGTCAAACTCATCTGCTTCAATGACAACATAGTCGCTCTTGTCGGAGAGGATATAGTTGGTGCCATAGTTCTTTGAGATACCTCCCAGGAAGGCATTACAGTCAATATGGCTTTGGTGCATGATGTGAGCACACATGGTAGATGTTGATGTCTTTCCGTGTGTTCCCGCTACGCACAGTCCCTTATGTGTACGGGTTAATGTACCCAGAACCTGAGCTCGCTTCTCGATCGTGAAGCCATTCTCATGGAAGAAAACCAGTTCCTTGTGTTCAGCAGGAATTGCCGGTGTGTAGACTACCAATGTTGTCTTGGCGTCCTTGCAGGCTTCTGGTATGAGGTCAACATTCTCCTCATAGTGGATAAGCATTCCCTCTTTCTCCAACTCATGAGTTAGATTGGATGGAGTCTTGTCATATCCGGCTACAACCAACTTCTTGCTGAGGAAGTATCTGGCGATGGCGCTCATTCCGATGCCGCCCGCTCCTACAAAATAAACTGCTTTAATATCTTTTATTTCCATTACTTTGTTGCTAATTTGATTACTTCGTCGGCGATGACGTCGGCAGAGTTCTTTAATCCTAATTTCTTGATATTCTCACAGAGCGAAGCAAGCTTAGCCTCGTCTTTTACCGTGTCAACTGCTTTCTTGAGCAATACCTCTGGTGCATCGGCATCCTTTACGTAGATGGCAGCATCTTTGTTGACTAATGCCATGGCGTTCTTGGTCTGGTGGTCTTCAGCCACATTAGGGCTTGGAACCAGGATAACCGGTTTGCCGATGAGGCAGAACTCGCTGATACTGCTGGCACCTGCGCGGCTGATAACCAGGTCGGCTGCCTTGTAAGCTGCACCCATGTCGCTGATGAAATCAGTAACCTTGAGCATTGACAGCTCCTGACCTTTCAGCTGCTCCATGATGGCAGCATTATAGTATTTACCTGTTTGCCAGATAAACTGTACGCCGCTTTCTTTCACCAGGTCGAGGTGCTGGAGCACACTCTCGTTGATGGTTCTTGCGCCAAGGCTGCCACCTATGAGCAAGATGGTCTTCTTTTCAGGGTCGAGACCGAATTGCTTGCGTGCTTCTTCCTGGGTGATGGTAGTTTCCAATACATTCTGGCGAACAGGATTACCGGTCATGATAATCTTGTCTGCAGGGAAGAAACGCTCCATTCCTTCGTAAGCCACACAGATTTTTTCAGCCTTCTTGGCCAAGAGTTTATTGGTTACACCAGCGTATGAATTCTGCTCCTGGATGAGGCAAGGTATTCCTTTGCTGGCACAAACATTGAGAGTCGGACCGCTAGCATAGCCACCTACACCCACAGCCGCCATAGGCTTGAAGTTTTTGATGATGCTCTTTGCCATGTGCTGGCTCTTCCATATCTTGAAGAGTACGGCGATGTTCTTGAGCAGATGCTTTCTGTCGAAGCCGCAGATAGGCAAGCCCTTGATCTCATAACCCGCAGCAGGTACACGCTGCATTTCCATTCTGCCGAGTGCACCTACAAACAAAATCTTAGCATCAGGGCGCTTTGCCTTGATGGCATTTGCAATGGATACGGCAGGGAAGATGTGACCACCTGTGCCGCCTCCGCTTATGATAATTCTTAATTCGTTATTCATATCCGTTCATGTTTATAACGCAAAGGTATAAAAAAATATCGATTTAACGGCATTTTCTGCCATTTTTTCACCTTAATTTATAAAACTCTTGTCAGGCAGCCACCATTTTGCTGTCGTCGAGCTCATTTTGAGGTATCTCTTTCTTCTTGGCTGTTCTACTGATACTCAGGATGATGCCCAGATACAGACAGTTGATGATGGTAGATGTACCACCTCTACTGATGAGTGGTAGTGGCTGTCCTGTAACAGGAGCCAAACCTACTGCTACTGCCATGTTGAAGAGTGCCTGGGTAACCAGCATGATGGCGAGTCCCATGCAGAGGAAGGCAGGGAAATTGTTCTCACACCGGTTGGCTATTCTGCCAGCTCTGAACAGGAGGATGATGTAGAGGAATGCAACCAGTGCGGCTCCCCATATACCCATCTCTTCGATGATGATGGCATAGATGAAGTCTGAGAACGCCTGTGAGAGGAAGTCTCTTTCTACAGAGTTTCCAGGCCCTTTGCCTACGATGTTGGAAGAGGCGATGGCGATGTTGGCATGTGCCACTTGGGCATCTTTGTCGAGATCGACATCCTGTGGGGCTACAGGTTTGGAGTTCATAAACTTGTCAATACGGGCTTTCCAGGTGTCGGCTCTATGGAACATCTTTTCTGCCATGTTAGGCTTGTTCTGTTCCTGCTCAACCTTCTCTGTCAGCGTATTTTCCGGTTTATTGCCCTCTTCGCCCTTGTCCTGTCCTACTATCATGATACCTGCAAAGGCTGTGACGATGACAATCATGCACAGTCCCACCAGCTTGCCAATTTGGTTCATCGGCACTCGTCCGATGAGCATCATGGCTAAGATTGTGATACTGAGGAGCATGGCTGTGGATAAGTTTTCTAGTCCGATGAGAATTACAAATGGAGCGGTTGCTACAAGTATGAACTTGAATGCCTTCCTGTTGGCTCCCTGAGTTGTTTGCATAGCACTAAGAATCTGAGCAACAGCCAGTACTACCGCTCCCTTCGCTATCTCAGAAGGCTGGAACTGTATGCCCATCAGAGAGAACCATCGGGAGGCTCCGTTGGTAGATTGACCGGTAGCCAAGACCAGGACGAGCAACAGTAATGAGATGCCCATCACGACGGGGGTAACAATCTTGAAGTACTTGCATTTCACCTTGAGCATGCAAATCATGGTGAACAGACCGCCTCCCAAGAGCAAGATGTGGCGGATGACAGGTGCCATGTAGTTTCCTGTCTTGTACGACAAGGAGCTGGAGGCAGAATATACCTCCACGATGCTTATCATACAGAGAAAGAAGAAGACCATCCAGATCACCTTGTCTCCCTTGAAAATATTACCAATGCTCTTGTTATTCATTTCTTTATAGTTCTATCTGTTCTATTTGTTGAAAACTGTTATTCTCCGATAGCTCTTGCCAGCGCCTTAAACTGCTCGCCTCTATCTTCCATGTTCTTGAAGAGGTCGAAACTTGCGCAGCATGGGCTGAGGAGTACGGTATCGCCCGGCTTTGCCAATTCCTGGCAGGCTGCCACGCAATCCTTCATGCTGTGGGTGTCGCGTACAGGGATGCCGAGTGCGTCAAAGTTGTCGTGCAACTTCTGGTTGTCGGCTCCGAGATATACGATACCAGCACATTTCTCCTTTACCAGGTCCTTGATCTGGTTATAGTCATTTCCCTTATCCTTACCGCCGATGATGAGGATGGTAGGGGTGGTCATACTCTCCAGCGCATACCAGCAGGCATCTACGTTGGTAGCCTTTGAATCGTTCACATAGTAAACGCCCTGGAACTTGCCCACTTTCTCCAGACGGTGCTCTACACCAGGAAAGTCGCTCAAGCCTTTGTGCAGGGTCTCGTGGTCGATGCCTACGATGTTGCATGCCAGACCTGCAGCCAGACTGTTATAGATGTTGTGCTTGCCGCGTAGACTCATGTCTGCCTGTGGCATTTCGAAGTCTGACGGGAAGTTGAGTTTGTATTTGCCGTCTTCGATAAAGCCAACGCAACCCTCCTCCTTGAACTCAGAGAATGGGCAGAGATGTGACTTGAGGTTGTATTTAGCCAGCTCCTTTGTAACGATAGGATCATCGTTCCAGAAGATGAAGCTGTCTTCCTCTGTCTGGTTCTGGGTGATGCGCATCTTGGCATCGGTATAGTTCTGCATCTTAAACTCATAGCGGTCCAGATGGTCTGGAGTGATGTTGAGCAGGATGGCCACATTGGCACGGAACTTATACATATTGTCGAGTTGGAAACTGCTCAGCTCGATGACGTAGTACTTATGAGGAGTTTCAGCCACCTGAAGGGCCAGACTCTTTCCGATGTTGCCTGCCAGACCTACATCATAGCCAGCCGACTTGATGATGTGGTAAATCAGCGAGGTAGTGGTTGTCTTACCGTTACTTCCCGTGATACAGATCATCTTGGCATCAGTATATCTGCCCGCAAATTCTATTTCGCTGATGATAGGTGTACCCTTAGCCATCAGTTTCTGAATCATAGGTGCTTCCTTCGGAATACCAGGGCTCTTGATGACTTCGTCAGCATCTAAAATCTTTTCTTCTGTATGGTGACCTTCTTCCCATTCAATGTTGTGGTCATCCATCAACTTCTTGTAGTTATCCTTGATCTTTGACATGTCTGAAACAAAGACCTCGAATCCCTCTTTCTTTGCCAGCACGGCTGCACCTGCGCCACTTTCGCCAGCTCCTAAAATTACAATTTTGCTCATTGTCTTATTCTCTATACTTGTCGGGCTGCTAAGAGCCTGTATTTTATCTGATCTTCAATGTGATGATGGTCAATGCTGCCAGAATGATGGTTACAATCCAGAAACGGATGGTAATCTTTGATTCATGGAAGCAGTTGCGAGGCTTCTTCCACAGATACTTGCAGTCAGGATCCAGCTGACTGTCCTGTGTGCGGAAGTTGTCGTGGATAGGTGTGCGCTTGAAGATACGCTGCTTCACACCTCTCCGCTTTCCTATCTTGTAATAGTAAACCTGCATCATCACGCTGAGGCTTTCTACGAAGAAAATACCGCAGAGGATAGGCAGCATCAGCTCCTTGTGGATGATGATGGCACCTACTGCGATGATACCGCCGATGGTCAGCGAACCCGTATCGCCCATGAATACCTGGGCAGGGTAGGCGTTGTACCAGAGGAAACCGATGAGGGCTCCGATGAAGGCACAGAAGAATACTACCAGTTCCTCAGAACCAGGAATATACATGATATTGAGGTAGGCGGCAAACTCGATGTGCGACGACACATACGCAAGTATGCCTAGCGCCACACCTATGATGGCGGAGTTTCCGGCACACATTCCGTCCATACCATCGTTGAGGTTGGCACCATTTGATACGGCTGTTACAACGAAGATGGTCATGATGACGAAGAGAATCCAGCCTGCTGCTACCTTGTACTTACCGCAGAAACTGGTGATGCTGGAATAGTCGAGGTTGTGTCCCTTGACGAATGGGATGGTGGTCTTCAGCGATTTTCTTGCTTCCGTACGATGCTTTACCACCGTTTCCTGTCCCTGTTGCTCGATGGCGAGGTTCTCGTTCATCTTTACATCAGGTGAAGACCAGAGTA
>CAVHWE010000078.1:0-10748 GCA_963639495.1 bacterium
AATTAGTTGGCTATTACATAAATTCTCTGTATCTTTGCAGGCAAATTATAACAAATGGGCTCGAAAGAGCCCTTTTAAGCAAGGAAATAAAAGAAAAAAAGATATGAAACATCCATTAAGAAGTAGCGTCTGCACTGAAGGCAGAAGAATGGCAGGTGCCCGAGCACTCTGGGTAGCTGCAGGTATGAAACACGAGCAGTTTGGTAAACCAATCATTGCTATCGTGAACAGCTTTACTCAGTTTGTGCCAGGTCATACCCATCTTCATGAAATCGGTCAGATCGTCAAGAAGGAAATCGAAGCTATGGGGTGCTACGCAGCCGAATTCAATACCATCGCCGTTGACGACGGTATCGCAATGGGACACGACGGAATGCTCTATTCCCTCCCAAGCCGTGACATCATTGCCGACTCTGTAGAATACATGGTCAATGCTCACAAGGCCGACGCCATGATCTGCATCTCAAACTGCGACAAGGTAACCCCAGGTATGCTCATGGCATCTATGCGACTGAACATTCCTACCGTGTTCTGCTCAGGTGGACCTATGGAAGCCGGACGCTGGAAGGGTGAGAACGCCGACTTGATTACAGCTATGATTAAGGGTGCTGATACAAGCGTTTCTGACGAGGAGATGACGCAGATTGAGCAGTGCGCCTGCCCAGGTTGCGGTAGCTGCTCAGGTATGTTTACCGCCAACTCAATGAACTCACTCACCGAGGCCATCGGTCTGAGTTTGCCAGGCAACGGAACCATTCTTGCTACCCACAAGAACCGCATCCAGCTCTTCAAAGATGCTGCACGCCAGATAGTTAAGAACGCTTATGCATATTATGAGGACGGCGACGAGAGCGTATTGCCACGCAATATAGCTACCCGCGACGCATTCCTCAACGCCATGACCCTGGACATCGCCATGGGCGGAAGCACCAACACCGTGCTCCACTTGCTGGCAGTAGCTCAGGAAGCTGGCGCAGACTTCAAGATGGAAGACATCGACCAGTTGAGCCGCAAGGTGCCTTGCCTCTGCAAGTTGAGCCCTAACACCCAGAAATACAGTGTACAGGAGTGCAACCGTGCAGGTGGTATCCTCGGTATCCTGAACGAGCTGAACAAGGGCGGTCTGATCAACGGCGCCGTAAAGCGTGTTGACGGCAAAACACTCGATGAGCAGATGAAGAAATACGACATTACCGGCACAGAGATTGATGCCGAGGCTGACAGAATCTACCATTCAGCACCGGGCAGAAAGTTCTCTACCCAGATGGGTAGTCAGGATGCTCAGTGGGAGAGTCTCGACACCGACCGCGCCGAGGGTTGTATCCGCGACCTCGAGCATGCCTACACCAAGGATGGCGGACTGGCAGTGCTCTTCGGCAACATCGCCCAGAACGGTTGCGTAGTAAAGACAGCCGGCGTAGACCCAGTGCTCTGGCATTTTGAGGGTCCAGCCGTATGCTTTGATTCTCAGGAAGATGCATGCGAAGGCATCCTCGGCGGAAAGGTTAACTCAGGCGACTGCGTAGTCATCACCCACGAGGGTCCGAAGGGTGGCCCTGGCATGCAGGAGATGCTCTACCCAACCTCTTACATCAAGAGCCGTCACCTGGGCAAGGAATGTGCCCTCATCACCGACGGCCGCTTCTCAGGCGGTACATCAGGCTTGAGCATCGGTCACATCAGCCCTGAGGCTGCAGCAGGTGGTAACATCGGCAAGATTAAGGATGGCGATATCATCGTCATTGATATCCCTAGCCGCTCCATCAATGTGAAGCTCTCTGACGAGGAACTCGCAGCACGTCCACAGCAGCCGCTGAAGCGCAACCGCGTGGTTAGCAAGGCACTGCGCGCTTATGCCCAGAGCGTAAGTTCGGCAGATAAGGGCGGTGTGAGAATCATCGACTAGTCTTCGAGAGTCTTTGAAAAGACAGTTTTTAGAGTCTTTGAGAAAAGAAAAGTTTTTGAATTATTCAGAATAATAACATATAAATGGCAAAAGAAGTAATAACAGGAGCCGAAGCACTGATGCGCTCCCTGAAAAACGAGGATGTTAAAACTATCTTCGGATATCCGGGCGGCAGCATCATGCCAGTGTTTGATGCACTGTACGGTTACACGAGAGGTGAAAAGAAGATGTTTGACCACATATTGGTACGTCACGAGCAGGCTGCTGCTCACGCTGCACAGGGTTATGCCCGAGTCAGCGGCGAAGTGGGCGTCGCTCTTGTCACTAGTGGTCCTGGAGCTACTAATACATTGACCGGCATCGCTGATGCCATGATGGATTCTACACCAATCGTAGTCATCGCCGGACAGGTAGGCGTAGGTGCCCTGGGTACCGATGCTTTCCAGGAGGTAGACCTCGTGGGTGTTACCCAGCCAATCTCCAAGTGGTCTTACCAGATACGCCGTGCCGAGGATGTGGCATGGGCTGTGAGCCGTGCTTTCTACATCGCCCGCAGCGGACGCCCGGGACCTGTGGTGCTCGACTTTACAAAGAATGCGCAGGTGGCTACATGCGAGTGGGAACCAGTGAAATGTGAGAAGGTTACATCTTACAACCCTTATCCTACGATAGATGAAAAGGCGGTGGCTGAAGCTGCCGAACTCATCAACAATGCCAAGAAACCATTCGCCCTCGTGGGTCATGGAGTAGAGCTTGGCGGTGCACATAATGAACTCATCGAATTCCTCGAGAAGGCAGATATCCCTGCCGGCAGAACCCTGCTCGGCCTTTCTGCCCTGCCTAGCAACCACCCGCTCAACATGGGTATGCTCGGCATGCACGGTTCTTATGCTACCAATATGAAGACCCAGGAGTGTGATGTGCTCATCGCCATCGGTATGCGTTTCAGCGACCGTATCACAGGCGTGCCTTCTAAGTATGCTCCTCAGGCAAAGATTATCCACCTGGACATTGACAAGGCTGAGATTGATAAGGTTATCAAGACCGATGTGGCTGTGGTGGGCGACTGCAAGCAGAGTCTGCCAGCCATTACCCGTCTGCTGAACAAGAATGTTCACCGCGAGTGGAGAGATTCCTTCGAGGAATACCGCCAGCAGGAACAGGAAAAGGTAATAGAGAAGGATATCCACCCTACAGAGGGACCGCTGCTTATGGGCGAGGTGACCAACGTGGTAACGGAAGCTACTCATAATGAAGCAGTTCTCGTAAACGACGTAGGCCAGAACCAGATGATCAGTAGCCGCTACTTCAAGTTTACCAAGAAGCTGAGCATCGTAACCAGTGGTGGTTTCGGAACCATGGGCTTCGGCCTTCCGGCAGCCATCGGTGCCACCTTCGGAGCTCCCGACCGCACCATCTGCTGTTTCTTCGGCGACGGCGGTTTCCAGATGAACATCCAGGAACTGGGCACCATCATGGAGCAGCAGGCACCGGTAAAGATGATTCTGCTGAACAACAACTATCTGGGCAACGTTCGCCAGTGGCAAGACCTGATGTTCGGCGGCCGTCACTCCTTCACCCACATGATGAATCCTCATTATGCAGAGATTGCCAAGGCCTACGGCATACCATACGATGTGGTAATAGACCGCAAGGACCTTCAGGCTAAGGTGGAGAAGATGATCAGCACCAAGGGTCCTTACCTGTTGGAGTGCGCCATCAAGGAGAATGAAGACATCGTTCCGATGACGCTGCCGGGCAAGAGTGTAGATGAGATGCAACTCGAGTTGAATTATTAAAAGTTTTCGGCTATATATATAATAAGGTGTAAATTCCTTCATGAGGAAGCATCCTCCGAAAAGGAAAAACTCCGAAAAGTAACCGATTATTTTAAAATTTGGAAAAATGGAGAATAACAACGAAAAGAAATTATATACATTGCTTGTTTACTCAGAAAACATTGCCGGTATCCTGAATCAGATTACTGCCGTGTTTACTCGCAGACAGGTAAATATCGAGAGCTTGAATGTTTCGGCCAGCAGTATCAAGAATATACACAAGTATACCATCACGGTTTGGAGTGATGAAGAGCAGATTGAGAAAATCAACAAGGCAATAGAGAAGAAGATTGACGTGGTGAAGAGCGATTACTACTCTGACGACCAGATCTTCATCCATGAAGTGGCTCTCTTCAAAATTTCCACTCCGGTATTGCTCGAAAATCCAGAGGTTTCGCGCACCATCCGCAAGCATGATGCCCGCATGATGGAGGTGAATCCTACCTACAGCACCGTGCTCCTGGCAGGACTTACCGAAGACATCGCCGACCTCTTCCAGCAGCTCAACAGCTACAACTGCCTCCTTCAGTATACCCGAAGCGGCAGAATCGCTGTTACGAGAAGTTTTGACGAACCCATCTCTGATTATCTCAAGCAGAATTCAGAAGATTAGATTTCTTTCATATTTTGATGCCCTTTGTTCCCCTGGCTTCAAACTAGAGGAGCAGGGGGCTTTTCGGTTTAAAACAACAGGACAAACAACAAATTAAAAGGACGAGACAGATATTATGGAACAGAAATTATTAGATAAGGTAGGACGTTACGAATTCCTATCGGAGCCTTTCCACTGCGATTTCAGCAGCCACCTCTTTATGGGGCATCTCGGAAATCATCTGCTCAATGCTGCCGATTTTCACAGCAACGACCGCGGGTTCGGCATGAACTACCTCATGCCCCGACACAAGACATGGGTTCTCAGCCGACTGGCCATTGAGATGACAGAGATGCCTAAGTCTTACGACCGCTTTGTGGTAGAAACCTGGTGCGAGAGTGCCATGAAATATTTCACATCCCGAGATTTCAAAATTTGCGGCAAGACATCATCATCAGAAGAAGCCAAGGTTTACGGTTACGGCAAGAGCGTGTGGGCAATGATTGATACGGAGACCCGACAGCCTGTTGATATTTTTGAAATTCACGACGGACTCATCAAAGAATATATTGATTCGGAAAAACCTTGTCCTATCCAGGCAAGTTCGAGAGTGAAAATGGGCAAGGATGCCAAGCTGGTGAGAACCATTGACACCTATTATCATGATGTAGATGTTAACGGGCACATCAACTCGGTGAAATACATCGAACATATCCTCGACCTCTTTGATCTGGATTATTACAAAAATCACTTTTTGCAAAGATTTGAGATAGCTTATGTAGCAGAAAGTCACCAGGGAGACCAACTTCATTTCTATTTGGAAGAAACAAGTGAGGCAGAAAAAATGCAAGAATACTGCATAAAGATAACAAAAAACGGCAAAAATGACGTAAATGAGGTGGAAGTTGTAAGAAGTAAGGCTAAATTTATTAAAAATTGAAAGAAAAATTTGGTGGTTTCATTTTATTTGCTTACCTTTGCACTCAGAAAATAAGAATAAACCCAGAGCCGCCTTCTTGGATAGGGGGTGGACGGATCAAACAGGCTCTCTTTGGATAAGAATACAGCTCGCATCCGTATGGACAAGTATAACCCGCGGCTCCATAAATGGCAAGCCGCACAAAAATTAAATTACAATTATGGCAGAAATGAATTTCGGTGGCGTAATGGAAACAGTTGTCACCAGTCATGAATTTTCATTGGAGAAAGCACGTGAAGTATTGAAGAACGAAACTATCGCAGTTATCGGTTATGGTATCCAGGGTCCTGGTCAGGCTTGTAACCTTCGCGATAATGGTTTCAACGTCATCGTCGGACAGCGTCAGGGTAAGACCTACGAGAAGTGTCTGAAGGATGGTTGGGTTCCTGGTAAGACTCTGTTCTCTATCGAGGAAGCTGCTGAAAAAGGTACTATCATCTGTATGTTGCTTTCTGATGCCGGTCAGATTGCATGCTGGCCAAAGATTAAGCCACACCTCACAGCAGGTAAGACTTTGTATTATTCACATGGTTTCGCTATCAACTGGAGCGACCGCACAGGCGTTGTTCCACCAAAGGATATTGATGTAATCATGGTTGCTCCTAAGGGTTCTGGTACTTCTCTCCGCACTATGTTCTGCGAGGGTCGTGGTTTGAACTGCTCTTACGCTGTATACCAGGATGCATCTGGCAAGGCAGAGGAGAAGACTATTGCCTTCGGTATCGGTATCGGTGCCGGTTATTTGTTCAAGACAACATTCCAGCGTGAGGCTACTTCTGACCTCACAGGTGAGCGTGGCTCATTGATGGGTGCAATTGAGGGATTGTTGGAGGCACAGTATGACGTGCTCCGCGAGAATGGTCACTCACCATCTGAGGCTTTCAACGAGACTGTTGAGGAGCTCACACAGAGCCTTGGCCCTCTCTTCGGTGCTAAGGGTATGGATTGGATGTATGCTAACTGTTCTACAACAGCTCAGCGTGGTGCTCTTGACTGGGCTCCTCGTTTCCGTGAGGCTATCAAGCCTGTAATGGAGTGGTTGTACTACTCTGTAAAGACTGGTAACGAGGCTCAGATTTCTATCGACAAGAACTCTCAGGCTGATTACCGCGAGAAGTTGAACGCTGAACTCGAGGCTATGCGCAACAAGGAAATGTGGCAGGCTGGTGTTACAGTTCGTAAACTTCGCCCTGAGAATAACTAATTTTTTTCTCGTACATAATGTTGAAAAGGGAATGGCCCGAGAGGTGTCGTTCCCTTTTTTCTGTTTATAAGGGGCTTTAGTGATTTCATATGGGAGCGGGCTCATAAAGTATAACTTATGATACACCTTTCTGCTATTTCATTTATGGGTCATGAACGATTTTGTCTCCCTCGACATAAAACATATTCTCCACAACCATTTCTTCAAGAACTGCAGCCATATCTTCTGAATCATATTTCAGTTGGTTTAGTTCTGTAATGTCATGTGGCTTTCCGTCTTTCAGCAAGTCTAGAATTTCTGATATAATAGTTTGCTTCTGGGGTATTTTGTGGTCTATGCAGACATCACATATCCCGCAGTCGTCCTTCATTTTCGTTTTTTCGCCAAAATAACTCAGAAGCTGGCGCGAACGGCAGATGCTGTCGTTCTTTGCATAACTGATAATGCTCTTGATGTGGGCAGTAAACTGTTTCTTGCGTACTTCCCATACCTCCTCAGGGATGATAACTCTGAAACCATCTTCCCTAGGACGCGTGTAGCTGATATAAGGTGTCTTGCGGCGGGGAATGAAGTCGATGATGTGGCGGGCACTCAGATTTTTCAGAATCATGTATACCTGCTGACGGTTTAGTTCGCTTACACGCTCTATCAGCGACTCATCAATGTAAACATAGTCGGTAAACAGACCGCCGTAATTACGCAGAAGCCCCGTAATAACAGACTCTTCCTTCTCCGAAACATTCTCTAGCAGATAGAGATCATTTCGGCTGATGTTAAATCTGATTCTTGCTTTTCCGTCAGGATTGTCCTCGTAGTGGATATAGCCTGAGCGCTCCAGAATGCGCAGAGCCGAGTCTACGCGAGTAGGGAAGTACTTGTAGGTGAAGCAGAACTTCTCTATCTCGAACATGAAAGTCTGTCCCATTCCGCTTCCAACTGCCACCTGGAAAAAGTAAGCAAGATGCTCGTAAACGTCTTTGATGAATTCTTTGTCTGGGAAAGTTTCGTCTATGCGTTTCATGAGTTTGTTTTCATCGCTCTGGTTGTAGAGCAGCACAGCATAAGCCTTTTCGCCGTCTCTTCCGCCTCGTCCCGCCTCTTGAAAATAGGCTTCCAGAGAGTCTGGACAATCTATATGAATTACCATTCTCACATCTGACTTGTCTATTCCCATGCCGAAAGCATTGGTTGCTACCATTACCCTTATCTCGTCATTTTGCCAGTTTTTCTGTCGGATATCCTTCACGTCGGAATCCAGACCGGCATGGTAAAATGTAGCAGAAATACCTTGTTTGTTCAGAAGTTCTGCCATCTCCTTGGTTCGTTTTCGGCTTCTCGCATAAATGATTGCTGAGCCTTGGGTACACTGTAGGATATGAACCATTTCGGTCAACTTGTCGTTGGTGGTGCGCACCACATAGGCAAGATTCTTGCGGGCAAAACTCATTTTAAATACGTTTTGCTTCTTGAAGTGAAGCTGGTTCTGGATATCTTCTACTACATCGGGAGTGGCCGTAGCCGTAAGAGCAAGGACTGGTACACCGGGCTTCATATCTCTTATTTTTGCAATTTCGAGATAAGACGGGCGGAAATCGTAACCCCACTGGCTGATGCAGTGAGCTTCATCTACCGTGATGAAACTCACCGGAATGTGGCGCAGTTTAGTTTGGAACAATTCTGAAGAAAGACGTTCTGGTGAAACATACAGAAACTTGATTTCACCGAAAATACAATTTTCCAATATTCGGAGAATCTCTTGGCGCGACAATCCTGTGTAGATGGCTTCAGCCAGGATGTTGCGGGCCTTGAGATGCTGAACCTGATCCTTCATCAGCGCAATGAGTGGAGTTACCACAATGCAGACGCCCTTTTGGGCAAGGGCCGGAACCTGGAAGGTGATGGATTTACCGCCACCTGTAGGCATAAGACCGAGGGTATCCTCACCTCGGGCTATACTCTCGATGATGTCTCGTTGTATGCCGCGAAAGTCAGGATACCCCCAATATGTACGTAGTATTTCTTGATATTTATCTGCCATTTTTTGAAACTTTTGCCCTTGCAGATTTCGATGCTTTTGCGTCCTGACGGATTTGCTCTACAAATCCGTGTAATCCGAGTAATCAGTGCCTAATCCATGCATAGGGCTAAGTACCTCATCCTTCGTTTGGACGGATGTCTTCTATCTGAAGTTGAACTTGGTTTTTCTTAAAAATATTCTCTTCTATGGTGAAGGCTATGTCGAAACTTCGCTTACTCTTGATGTAGCGGGCAGCTGCACTCTGACCGAAAGCGATGCCGTTTAAGACCGTGCTCGATTTTGAGTCTACCAGTTCCAACTTGATGTGTTCCTGTTCTCTGCCCACCACCTTGCTGGTACCATAATCATATACCCGGTTGGTGCAGAAAATAGGTTTCTGGTTACATGGACCGAAAGGAGAGAAGCGTTTCAAGTCGGCCTGCAGATGCTTGGTAATGTCTTTAAAGTCAATTTCAGCATCTATGTTGAGCATCGGTTCTGTCTGTTGAGGCGAAATATGCTCTTCTACATAATGCTGGAACCTGTCTCTGAACTCTCTAACCTTATCCCACTTCAAGGTAAGTCCGGCAGCATAGGTATGACCACCGAAATTGAGCAGGAGGTCGCGACAACTCTTGATGGCTGAGTAGATGTCAAATCCCGTTACGCTACGTGCTGAACCTGTAGCCATATCACCATCCCGGGTCAGAACAATGGTAGGGCGAAAGTAGATTTCGGTGAGTCGGGAAGCAACAATGCCAATGACTCCCTTTTTCCAGCCTTCATCATAGAGCACGATGCTGGAATTGTGTTTCATGCTTTCCAAACGCGATACGATGCCGTTGGCTTCTTCAGTCATCTGCTTGTCTATGTCTTTGCGCTGCTCATTGTACTCATTGATGTGTCTGGCCATGCGCAGGGCTGAGGAATAGTCTCTTTCTACCAGCAGATCTACGCTCAGCTTGCCGTTCTCCATTCTGCCTGAAGCATTGATACGGGGACCAATCTTGAACACAATATCGCTCATAGAGAGCTCGCGTCCGTTCAGTCCGCAGATGTCGATGATGGATTTCAGACCGATACTTGGATTGGTATTCAGCAACTTAAGACCATGGAAGGCGAGTATTCTGTTCTCATCTACCACCGGCACAATGTCGGCAGCAATACTCACGGCGCAGAAGTCGAGCAGAGGAATGAGCCTGGAGAACGGAATGTTGTTGTTCTTGGCAAAAGCCTGCATAAACTTGAATCCTACACCGCATCCGCAGAGATGCTTGAATGGGAATGGATCGTCAGGACGCTTCGGATTGAGTATGGCCACAGCAGGTGGCATCACATCGTCAGGAACGTGATGGTCGCAGATAATGAAGTCTATTCCTAGACTTTTGGCATATTCTATCTCCTGAATAGCCTTGATTCCGCAGTCTAGAATAATAATCAGTTTTACACCAGTCTGATGAGCAAAATCTATTCCTTTTTTACTCACTCCGTAACCTTCGTCGTAGCGGTCGGGAATGTAGTAGTCGATGTTTGAATAGAATTGCTGCAAGAATTTGTACACCAGGGCAACGGCGGTGCATCCGTCTACGTCATAGTCTCCGTAAACAAGGATACGTTCCTTTCTACCCATAGCATCGTTCAGGCGGTCTACGGCAATATCCATGTCTTTCATCAGGAATGGATTGATGAGATCTGAGAGTTGTGGACGGAAGAACCGTTTGGCTGCAGACTCTGTCGTAATCTCGCGCTTGATGAGCAAATGGGCAAGAACTGGGCTCATATTTAGCTTGGCGCCTAATTCTTCAGCTGCTTTTTGCTGTTCAGGTGTTGGTGATTCGTAATTCCATTTAAAATGCATTTTAATTATTTTTTATTTCTGCCCCCAAAGTTACGAAAATAAAATGACAAAAGGAAATGTTTAGGGAGGAATTTTATTAAATTACCTAGAAATAAGTAAAAATAAGACTTGTTGGCAACCCAAAATAAGTGAATAAGAGATTTTCTTGGCAACAAAAAAGGCAGCAAACTCATCGGTTTGCTGCCCCTTGAATATTTTTGTTTAGGAGAATGTCCATAGAAAACCTATAGACTATAAACTTTTAACTATTAAAACTCTCCTAGATTCCGAGCTTCTTGCGGATGTCCTTAGGAAGGGCGTTCTTGTTAACCATGAAGTCCATAGTCTTGTAAGCTACGAAAGCCTTGGTCATGT
>CAVHWE010000079.1:0-10439 GCA_963639495.1 bacterium
ATTTCGGTAATCTTTCTTTGCGGTTTGTCTACATATTTTACCGCCGCTTGGGCGATATTTTTAGGTGTACGATTTACACCCTGCATTTGAGGCTGGTCAAAGAGCGAGGGAGAAGTAGGGGAGGCTGCGGCTCCTTCGGCTCCAAAATCGAGCATAGGCTCGGCAGAGGCGGCTCCAGAAGGCTGACTGCCCTGCTTCATCCCCTCAGCACCACCGGCTGCTCCATCCGTAACGCCCTGATACATGTCTGCAGCACCCTCTTCGCTGCCACCCTGGGAAGCCTGGTTCTGATACATAGGAGGAGTACCGTAGAGTACCCAATAAACGTTTACCTGAGGAAAACTCTTATGGATGCCATCCACAATGCTGAGCGATGGATTGGTCTTCCCGTTGAAAATATTGCTCAGTGTAGCGGTCGAGATTCCGATCATCTGAGCGAAGTTTTGCTGAGTGAGGTGCTGGTCCTCCATCAGCTGTCTGATTCTATCTTTCATGCTCTAAAAATTTTAGCGTTCATTTTTCTACTGATACGATGTTTTATTTCCGAACAAGCCACTTTTAGGCCCTTTTTCGGTTGATTTTACAAAGATAAAGCAAAAATTTAGAATAGCCAAACATTTCTGAATAAATTTAGATTTTTAAACTTTAGGTTTCTGTTTACAAATTTGAATTCTACTCACTCCAGTGTTCGGTTTTTAGGTTTAGTTTTATAAATATAAACCTATCAATCAAAATATATGACGAACCTTTTCTTTATAGATTTAGGCTAAATCACTGGTTATTCATACCATAAACTGCCTAAATAAAGGCATATAGAGCGGTTTATGCAATGTTTACCCAACACCTATATAAAAGTCTATGGTTTATAAAACAACTAAAATACATAACTAACTGAGTTTCCGTTACTTACAAATCCAAAATATAGTATGAATATTTATTCATTCATAACCATAAACACCCTATTTTACCTTTATTTTTATAAATATAAAACATAAATTCGTGTATTTAGTTTTCTTGCATTTATGTTTATAAATCAAAATCACCCGTTTTGATTTGTGAATTTAAAAACATAAACTTAGGAAATATAAACCTTAACAAATGCAAACGACCGATTTCAGACAACAGGAAATGGCTAATTTTTCCATTTCTAGCGTATTCCAGCCCATCGGCAAGGAAACGGGCAAATTCGCGAGTAATGAAGAGGGTTAATTTATGTAAGTTACTGATAACCAATAAAGTTAAGTCTATTTTCAGGCGAAACAGGAAAATGGGCATCTAGCTCGAAAAATCGCTTAAATCCCCCATTTTTGCCCAAAAATCGCCCAAAATGAGCCCAGGAAAGCGCCCTAAAAAGAGCCGAAAATCCCCTATTTTGGGCAAATTTATAATGCTAAACGCTAGTTGGCTGCTTTCTGGAAACAGGCGGCAAAGAAGGCCGAAAACGGAAACGAGCTCCTGCCAAGAGAAAACTCTCAGCAGGAGCTCGCCTACTCTCCCCCACTTCGCTCTTCAGCATCAGTGAAGGATAAAAAAGATGAGTTCTTTCATCAGTTCACCTACCGGAGTGGATGGATTATCCAGTCCCTTTATCTTCGCATCCACCTCCTTAAACTTCTCAATAATCGCCATCACTTTCACGCCCGTATAGTTCCTCATTCCTGTAATATATTCGCGCGCCGCCCAAGCTCCGCGCAAATCCAGGAATTTTGCGAGCTCATTTTCGTTCTGCCTGTTGGGTGCATAATAAGCAATCATCAGGTTTTGGAAATAAGTAAAGAGCATCGGGAGAAGCGTGAAGAGAGAACCACTCTTCGGATTGCTGTCAAAATAATTTATTATCTGATTTGCCTTGAACACATCGCGGTTGACGATGGCACTTCTCAGCTCGAAGGCATTGAAGTCTTTGCTCACCCCTATTTCTCGCTCCACAATCTCCGGAGTAACACGCCGGTCATTCTCTGGAAGAGAAATGAGCAGTTTGTCGAGCTCGGAAGTGAGTCGGTGCAAATCTGCTCCCACATGATCAGCCACCATCTGAGTAGCCTTGGGTTCTATGGTTGCCTTACGGGTCTTGAGATATGTCTCGATGAAGCCCGGCAGATTTCGGTCGTAGAGTTTCTTGCTCTCAAAAACCACACCCGCCTTGGCAGCGAGGGCAGAAAACTTTTTACGACTGTCGAGCTTGCCGTTTTTATGACAGAAAACAAGGATGGTTGTTTTTACCGGATTTTCGAGGTACTTCTCGAGCGCTTCCAAATTCCGCAAATTCTGAGCCTCTTTCACAACCACCACTCTATACTCCGCCATCATCGGGTAGCCCTTGCACAAATCTGCCACTTGCGCCCCCGTAACATCAGCTCCGAAAACCACCGTCTGATTGAAGTCACGCTCCTCGGGCTGGAGCACATTTTCTGAAATGTAGTCGCAGATCTTATCTATATAAAAAGGTTCCTCGCCCATCAGAACATAGACGGGAGAATACTTCCGAGCCTTCAAATCTTTCATGATTGACTCGTAACTTATTGCACTTTTCTTTTCTACCATTGGATTATTTTTTGTAACTTTGCACCCAGCAAACTCCGGGGGTGCGGACAAGCATTTGCTCCGCCTCCAGGTTCGCAGTTTTCTGAGGTGCAGTTTTCAGCTGCACTTCGACTGCAAAGTTACAAAAAATAAATTGAACTGCCTATATAAAAGAGGTAGTTTTTGAAAATGAGGTATGGTTAAAAGAAGAAAAGAAACCATATCGAAAACAGAAAAGAAAGAAATATAACCCCTATATATAATAAGGTATAGAAAAATGATTCGCTTAAATTTGCCATCTTTCGACATCAAGGTTTCGGGCTCAAAACAGCATCCCCAGATACTGGATGTGCTGCGCCGGAAGTTCATCACGCTCACTCCCGAAGAGTGGGTGCGCCAGCATTTCGTTCATTTTCTCATCGAGCACAAGGGGTATCCTGCCTCTCTGCTCGCCAACGAAATCCAGCTGAAATGTGGCGACAAGGTGCTGCGCGCCGACAGTGTGCTCTACTCCCGTGAGTTGCAACCCCGCATGATTATCGAGTACAAAGCCCCTCACATCCCCATCACGCAGAAAGTGTTCGACCAGATTTCGGTCTACAATCTTCTGCTCCATGTTGACTTTCTGGTGGTGAGCAACGGGCTGGAGCATTACATCTGCAAGATGGATTATGAAAGTAAAAAATATGTATTTTTAGAGACTATTCCCGATTATTCCGATTTATTGACATTATGAGAGCGTCGTGGATAGTCCAGAAGTTTTTAAACAGAGCTTTCCCCAGCCTTCAAAATTTGCGAATTTCCGCCCAACCGGCCATCCGTTTTAGAATTCGCGAATTTTGAAGGCCTTTTTCTGCCTTCTTTTCCTCTCCCTTTTTGAGTACTCCTTTTCCTCCCCCTTTTTGAGCACTCCTTCCTCTCCCATCCCCCTTCTCGCGTTATTTTTTAATAAAAAACCCATTTTCATTTTGTAGTCTCCTCCTTTTATACTATCTTTGCATAAGATAAGCTGCACTCGGCAATTTGAAAGCAAGCTTTCATTGCTCTCGTTTGCATTATCTTTGCAACTAATATATATATATTAAGGTATAGACTGCCTAAAAGAACAGAAAGAAATGGAGAATAAAAAGATAAAAATCGCCGTAGCCGGAACAGGATATGTAGGCCTGAGCATCGCTACCCTGCTGAGCCAGCATCATGAGGTGGTGGCCGTAGACGTGATACCCGAAAAGGTGGAGCTCATCAACTCGCGCCGCTCGCCTATCCAGGACGAATACATAGAGAAATATCTGGCAGAAAAGGAACTCAACCTCAAAGCCACAACCGATGGAGAAGAAGCCTATAAGGATGCCGACTTCGTAGTGATTGCCACACCAACCAACTATGATCCGGTGAAAAACTACTTCGACACCTCGCACGTAGAAGAAGTCATCCGTCTGGTGATGCAGGTGAATCCCGATGCCATCATGGTCATCAAGAGCACCATTCCGGTAGGCTACACCGAAAGCATCCGCCAGAAGACGGGCAGCAAGAACATCATCTTCGCTCCTGAATTCCTGCGCGAGAGCAAGGCACTCTACGACAACCTCTACCCGAGCCGCATCATCGTGGGCAGACCGAATGGTGACGAGCGACTGGACCAGGCAGCCCGCACCTTTGCAGAACTGCTGAAAGAGGGAGCCATCAAGCAAGACATAGAAACCCTGTTCATGGGACTTACCGAGGCAGAGGCGGTGAAACTCTTCGCCAACACCTACCTCGCCCTGCGCGTGAGCTACTTCAACGAGCTGGATACCTACGCCGAAATGAAGGGCCTCGACACCAAGGCGATTATCGACGGAGTGGGTCTGGACCCTCGCATCGGAACCTTCTACAACAACCCTTCCTTCGGATACGGCGGCTACTGTCTGCCGAAAGATACCAAGCAGCTGCTCGCCAACTATGCCGATGTGCCTGAGAACCTGATTCAGGCGATTGTGGAGAGCAACCGCACCCGCAAGGATTTCATCGCCGACCGCGTGCTGAACATGGCTGGCTACTACGATTATGCCAACCAGAACAACTTCAGCGAGGAGGAAGAGAAGCCTTGCACCATCGGCGTATACCGCCTCACGATGAAGAGCAACAGCGACAACTTCCGCCAGAGCAGCATACAGGGTGTGATGAAACGCATCAAGGCAAAGGGCGCGCAGGTTATCATCTACGAACCTACGCTGAAAGACGGAACCACCTTCTTCGGAAGCCGCATCGTAAACAACCTGGATGCCTTCAAGCAGCAGAGCCAGGCCATCATCGCCAACCGGTATGACAAGTGTCTGGATGATGTAGAAGAAAAGGTTTACACCCGCGATATTTTCAGAAGAGACTGATTTGAGTTGAAAGTTAATAGTTAATAGTTGAAAGCTGGAAGCTGGAAGCTGAAGACGGAATATAGGAAAACAATAATATTTATAATAAAGAGAAAAATAAGAAATGGCAAAATTAGTAATCAATTCCTACGAGGAATTTGCATCTCACCTCGGTGAGAAGTTAGGAGAATCAGACTGGTTGCAGATTGACCAGGACCGTATCAACAAGTTCGCAGACGCTACACTCGACCCACAGTGGATCCACGTAGACGTAGAGCGCGCCAAGGTAGAGAGCCCTTACCACAGCACCATTGCTCACGGTTACCTCACCCTCTCTGTACTCCCATACCTCTGGCAGCAGATTATCGAGGTAAACAACCTCAAGATGCTCGTAAACTACGGCATGGACAAGATGAAGTTCGGTCAGCCAGTCATCACCGGTTCACGCGTGCGTCTGGTAGCCACTCTCCACGACATCCAGAACATCCGTGGCATCTGCAAGACCAGCATCAAGTTTGACATCGAAATAGAAGGTCAGCGCAAGCCAGCCCTCTCAGGCATCGCTTCTTTCCTCTACTATTTCAACAACTAAAAGATGGCAGCAGGTAAATGGATTGGTGGTGTGCTAGGTTTCATCACAGCCGGTCCGCTGGGAGCCCTGGCAGGCTATGCCCTCGGTTCCCTCTTTGAGCACGGACTGGATGCGGTAAACCGCGACGGCGACCACCATTACAACAACGCCTACGATGCCTACAGCGGCCAGCAGCACAACGGCCGCCAGGGCTTCGGCAACCAGGGCTACAGCCGCCAGCAGAGCTATGAGGGAGAGCGAAACTCCTTCATGTTCTCGCTGCTGGTGCTCAGCTCCTACATCATCAATGCAGATGGCAAGATCATGCATTCCGAGATGGAGATGGTGCGCCGCTTCCTGCGTCAGAATTTCGGCGAGGCAGCCAAGCAGCAGGGCGAGGAAATCCTCCTCAAACTCTTCGAGCAGCAGAAGCAGATGGGCATGCAGCAGTACCGTTCGGTGATACAGGACAGCTGTCATCAGATACGTGCCAACATGATGTATGAACAGCGCCTGCAGTTGCTCAATTTCCTCGTCATGATAGCCCAGGCCGATGGAGTTGTGAATTCTCAGGAGATTCAGGCACTCAAGGAGATGGCCATCCACATGGGGCTTTCTGCCGAGGATGTAGACCAGATGCTGAACCTGGAGAGCGGGGCTTCTTCTGCCGGCAGTCTGGATGATGCCTACCGCGTTCTGGGCATCAGTCCTGACGCCTCAAACGATGAGGTGAAGGCCGCATACCGCAAGATGGCGCTCAAGCATCATCCTGACAAGGTAGCAGCACTGGGCGAAGATGTGCGCCGTGCAGCCGAGAAGAAATTTCAGGAAATCAACGACGCCAAAGACCGCATTTACAAGGCTAGAGGACTCTAAGTTCCAGATTAGGATTAAAGGAGTTTAGACAGATTGTCCTAGCTGCCTGAAAACGAAAAAAAATAAAGGCTCGCCAAGCAATTTTGGCGAGCCTTCATTGTATCTTATCGTATCTTTATCAGAAGATTATCACCCGAAAAGAGCGGAGAGAGAGGAGGAAGATTAATCCTCATCCTCAGTCTTTCTTCTGCGGATAGCGCGCTTGCGCTTTGGCTTCTCCTCAGTCTTAGGAGACTCAATCTTAACACCAGCCAATTCTGGGTCGATGAGGATACGGCCACAATACTCACAAGGGATAATCTTCTTGTGCATCTTGATATCGAGCTGGCGCTGAGGTGGAATCTTGTTGAAGCAACCGCCACATGCGTCACGCTGCACGTAAACGATACCCAAACCGTTGCGGGCACCATTACGGATGCGCTTGAAGCTCTGGAGCAAACGTGGCTCAATCTTCTTCTCGAGCTCGAATGCCTTCTCCTTCAAATTCTCCTCTTCCTCACGGGTTTCAGCCATAATTGACTCAAGCTCAGAACGCTTCATTACCAAGCCCTTCTCGCGGTCTGCCTTCTGGTCCTCAGCCTTGTGAAGGTCGTACAGGCGCTCGTTGATTGTCTGCTGCGCCTCGCGGATTTTCTTGCTGCAAAGTTCGATTTCCAGCTCCTGGAACTCGATTTCCTTGCTCAAAGTATCATACTCGCGGTTGTTGCTAACCATTTCGAGCTGCTTCTTATAACGCTCCACGCTAGCCTGAGCCTCCTCAATCTCGTGCTGCTTCTGATCGATGGCGCGGTCAAACTGCTCAATATCGGTCTGGATTTTCTCGATACGGGTGGTAAGACCAGCAATATCGTCTTCCAAATCCTGAACTTCGAGAGGCAACTCACCTCTCAACGCACGCTTTTCATCAATTGCAGACAAAGTGGTCTGAAGCTGATAGAGAGCCTTCAACTTCTCTTCCACTGTCAAATCTGTAGGATCTTTCTTTGCCATAACTTTATTTTTTTTAATGTTGAATGTTAAATGTTGAATGTTGAATGAGGCTTGCGCCCTTCCAACCTATAAATACAATATCGGATTCGTATTTATCTCCGAGATGCAGCATTTGGCATCAGGGAAATTCTCCTGGATGATGCTGCGGAAGATTTCGCCCGTAAACTGCTCACTCTGATAATGGCCGATGACGCAAATCTGTATCTCCTGCTCGTGGCCGAAATACTCGTGATAGCTCATCTCGCCCGTAATGAAGGCATCGGCACCTGCCTTGATGGCTGCGTCGAGCAAGAAAGCACCTGCTCCACCGCAGAGTGCCACCTTCCTGATAGGCCGGCGAAGCAACTGGTTGCACTGCACGCACTCCACGCCAAACCGCTCCTTGAGCATCAGCACCAAGTCGTCGGCTGCCAGGTCCTCAGCCACCTCTCCGATGACGCCCTCGCCGCCCTTCACGCCGTCCACTTCCTTCTCGCCTGCAAAGAACTGCACGTTTCGCAGTCCCAGTTTCTCGGCAATCTTGAAGTTCACGCCGCCCGCAGCCGCATCCATGTTGGTATGCATCGCCACGATGGTAATATCATTCTTAATCGCCTTGCGCACGGTACGCTGCACGTAGTTCTCGTCCGAGATTCTCGCCAGTTTGCGGAATATCAGCGGATGATGGCTCACGATGAGGTTACAGCCCTTCTGGATGGCCTCGTCAACCACGGCTTCAGTAACGTCAAGACACAACAATGCCCCTGACATTTCTACCGCCTCTGTCAATCCAACTTGCAGGCCGGCATTATCATATCCTTCCTGCAAGGGCAGAGGCGCGTAATGTTCAAGGGCATCAACTACCTGTTTTATTTTCACGCTCCTATTCAATATTTTATTTTTAGACTGCAAAGTTACTCATTTTTCCCCGATTTTATCTCCATACAGCCCTCCGTTTAAACTTTTTTAATATAAAGTTTCGCTTTTGCGCAAAATATTTCACAAAAACAGCCGATAGTTGTAGATTTTTTATTAATTTTGCAAGCATACTTCATAAAAGCAGAACGGAGCCCCCAAGGAAAGGTTCCCGATGAAGAACAGAGTATAATAAATTGGTATAGAACATCGTATCATAAAAATAGTATAGCTTATGCATCAATCTACATTACCCTGCGATTTCGCACTCCCTGCCGAATGGGAGCCACAGAGCGCCATCATGCTCACCTGGCCACATGCCGGCACCGACTGGAAGCCGTATCTGCCTGAAATTACAGATACTTATCTCGAACTGGCAGATATCATCACGCGCTACGAGCGGCTGCTTGTGGCTACACCCGATGTGCCTGCCACCCGATACCAGCTCAAGAAAAAGCTCTCTGCCGAACAGATGAGCCGCGTGCTGCTCTACGAGGTAGAAAGCAATGATACCTGGGTGCGCGACCACGGACCCCTCACCATGGTGCTGCGCAAAAAGCAGAACACCTGGATGGTGCCTTACCGCATACTCGACTTCAAGTTCAACGGCTGGGGCGAAAAGTTCAGATGGGAGAAGGATAATGCCATCACCCTGCAACTATACTATCAGGCAGCCTTCAATGCCGATATAGAGAACCACCAGGGATTCGTGCTCGAAGGAGGCAGCATCGAGAGTGACGGAAAGGGTACACTCTTCACCACCTCACAGTGCCTGCTGGCGCCTCACCGCAACCAGCCGCTCGACCACGACAGCATCGACCATCTGCTGCAGACTTTCTTCCAGCTCAAGAGAGTCATCTGGCTGGATCACGGCAATCTGATAGGCGATGATACCGACGGCCACATCGACACCATCGTGAGAGTGGCTCCACACGACACCTTATTATATGTAGGCTGCGATAATCCGGAAGATGAGCAGTATGAAGACTTCCAGGCGCTGGAGAAGCAGCTCAAGGGCCTCTTCACCTGGGAGGGATACCCTTACCGCCTGCTCAAACTGCCGATGCCCGACCCTATCTATGATGAGGGCGACTGCCTCACCACCAACCCGGAGAGTGAGGGAGACCGACTGCCAGCTACCTACGCCAACTTCCTGATACTCAACAAGGCTGTGATTTATCCAACCTATAATCAGCCGGAAAAGGACGAGGAGGCACGCAAGCAGATTCAGCTCGCCTTCCCCGACCGCGAAATCATCGGCGTAGATTCGCAGACCATCATCCGCCAGCATGGCAGCATCCACTGCATCACCATGCAGTTGCCCGAGGGAGCCCTCAGAGACTCAACATTCCACATTTAACATTCAACATTTAACATTAAAAGCAAAAAATGAAAGTCGGAATATTACAACTTCATAATACAGCAGATATCGCCAACAACAAGCAGCGCCTGGCAGAAGGCATCATCGACCTCGCCCATCGCGGCGCAGAGCTCATCGTGCTTCAGGAGCTTCATAACTCCCTCTATTTCTGTCAGGTAGAGGATGTTGACCTCTTCGACCTGGCAGAGCCTATTCCGGGCCCTTCGACCGATTTCTACGGCAAGCTTGCCAAGGATCTCGGCGTCGTCATCGTCACCTCCCTCTTCGAGCGCCGCGCTCCGGGTCTCTACCACAATACGGCGGTAGTGATGGAGAAGGATGGAAGCATTGCCGGAAAATACCGCAAGATGCACATCCCCGACGATCCTGCCTACTACGAGAAGTTCTATTTCACTCCGGGCGACCTCGGTTTTCACCCCATCCAGACCTCTGTAGGCAAGCTAGGCGTGCTGGTTTGCTGGGACCAGTGGTATCCCGAAGCAGCCCGTCTGATGGCGCTGCAGGGAGCCGAAATGCTCATCTATCCTACCGCCATCGGCTATGCCACCTATGATACCGAGGAGGAGCAGCAGCGCCAGCGCGAGGCGTGGACTACCGTGATGCGGGGCCATGCCGTAGCCAACGGATTGCCGGTCATCGCCGTAAACCGCGTAGGTTTCGAGCCGGATCCTAGCGGTCAGACCGAGGGCATCCAGTTCTGGGGCAGCAGTTTCATTGCCGGTCCTCAGGGCGAGCTCCACTACCGTGCCAGCGATCAGGAAGAAGAGAGTCTGGTGGTAGATATCGACCTGAAGCACAGCGAGAATGTGCGCCGCTGGTGGCCATTCCTCCGCGACCGCCGCATCGAGAACTACGG
>CAVHWE010000080.1:0-10438 GCA_963639495.1 bacterium
AGAGCAACTGACTCTTAATCAGTGGGTCTAGGGTTCGAATCCCTAAGGGTGTACAAAAAGAGCATTTCTTAACAGAAATGCTCTTTTTTGTTTTATATTTCTCCCTACCATTTAATATCACCTTTAAATATTACTTTATATCTCTTTAAATATCACAATAAAAAAGTTGCAGCCATCCAAAGTTTACACCCAGACAACCACAACCAATTTACCAATCAAAAATATCTAAAATCTTATTCCGCCATCATTACACAACTCTACTATCAACAGAAGAGCCAGTAAAGAACTGCCAGCACGGCTATCATAACAACAGCTACCATTGCTTTAATCATGCAGGTAGCCACCTTCTTTAAGACAAACAGTCCTACAACAAGGACTACCAATGCCAGCGCATAATATCCAAAATCATTCATATCACATTATTATATAGTATAAACTACCAATCAGTATTCATCACCCTATTAACGATCATTCTTTAATGCCCTGCGGAATTCAGCCGGTATCGGAGTTTCAAATTCCATAGGCTGATGCGTTACGGGATGATAGAAACACAGCACATAGGCATGCAGGCACAAGCGCTGGCATGGATCATCACCATTACCATACTTGATGTCACCACACACCGGATGCCCCATATCGGCTGTATGAACACGAATCTGATTCTTACGGCCCGTTTCGAGCTTGAACTCCACCAGAGAATGAGCCGTTGTACGCTCTAATGTATGGAAATGGGTAACAGCATACTTGCCGCCATTATCCGTATCACTACTGTAAGTAATATAAGCCTTGTTATCTTTCAGCCAGTTGGCAACGGTACCTTCATCTTCTTCCATCTCTCCGGAAACCAGAGCCACATATCTGCGGTCGTACACATTATGATGCCAATCATCCTCCAAAGCCAGTTCCGTCTGCTTATCCTTGGCATAAATCATCAAGCCCGAAGTATCACGGTCAAGTCGGTGTACTACATGCGCCTGGCAGTTCTGGCGAGTCTTATGAAAATAATCATCAAGTATCGTTTTCACATTCAGAGTAGAATGACCGGCTGCCATACTCAAGATACCAATGTTTTTCTCGACAACAATCAGATATCTGTCTTCATAAACAATCTTAAGGTATCTGCTTTTAAATACCTCCTGATTTTTCTTTGTCTTGCTCACACTCACCTTCATCCCCGGCTTCAGGGCATAATCAAACTGGGTAATGGTTTTGCCATTTACCTTGATTCCCCTACCCTGCAGAGTCTGCTTCACCTTGGTCTTGCTAGGTCCCTTCACATTCTCCATCAGCCATTCCAGCAACGGAGCAGGTTTTTCTACCTTGTAATGCTCATATTCATTTGGGTTTCCGTAGCCATAAGCATTATTGGTATGCTTATTAAAATTTCCTTTTCTATTTTGTTGTCTCATATTGTTATCGATATCATTTTCTTAACATGAAAAACACAGAATCAATGCTGCATTTTCTCCGTTTCAGCCTACAAAAGTAAGACTTTTCTGCAAAATAACAAAAAGCCACCATGTTTTTAACTAAAAATTAGTAACTTTTGCCAATAAATCATTGTGTTTCAAATATTTTTTTGTAATTTTGCAGCAGAATTAAAGATATAATCAGAATAAAAGATATTTAGGAACAAATAATGATTACAGTACAAAATCTTGCGATCCAATTCGGAAAGAGAGTGCTTTACAAGGATGTAAACCTCAAGTTCACTCATGGTAATATTTATGGTATCATCGGTGCTAACGGCGCCGGAAAATCTACTTTCCTCCGCGCTATCAGCGGCGACCTTGAACCAAACAAGGGTACAGTAGAAATGGGACCAGGCGAGCGACTTTCTGTCTTGGAACAGGACCACTTCAAATATGACGATTTCCGCGTGATGGATACCGTTCTGATGGGCCATCAGCCATTATGGGAAAATATGAAGGAGCGCGAGCGCCTCTATGCTAAGCCAGAAATGACAGAAGAAGATGGTAACCTCGCTGCTGAGCTGGAGCTCAAGTTTGCAGAAATGAATGGTTGGGAGGCTGAAAGCAATGCCGCACAACTTCTGCAGAACCTCGGCGTAAAGGAAGACCGCCACGACAAACTCGTTGGAGAACTTTCAAATACAGAGAAGGTGCGCGTGATGCTGGCAAAGGCACTCTTCGGCAACCCAGACAACCTCCTTCTCGATGAGCCTACCAACGACCTCGACCTCGACACAGTTGAGTGGTTGGAAGACTATCTCAGCAACATTGAACAGACCGTACTCGTAGTATCTCACGACCGTCACTTCCTCGATGCTGTAAGTACCCAGACCGTAGATATCGACTTCGGTAAGATTACGATGTTTGCAGGTAACTACTCTTTCTGGTATGAGAGTTCTCAGTTGGCTCTCCGCCAGGCTCAGAACCAGAAAATGAAGGCTGAAGAGAAGAAGAAGCAGTTGGAAGAATTCATCCGCCGATTCTCAGCTAACGTTGCCAAGAGTAAGCAGACTACATCCCGCAAGAAGATGCTGGAGAAACTGAACGTTGAAGAAATCCGTCCATCAAGCCGTAAATACCCAGGCATCATCTTCCAGATGGACCGTGAGCCAGGTAACCAGATTCTGGAGGTAGAGGGACTGAAAGCATGCGACGAAGACGGAACAGTGCTCTTCGACAATGTAAACTTCAACATAGAAAAGGGCGAGAAGGTAGTATTCCTTTCTCACAACCCTAAGGCGATGACCGCACTCTTCGAAATCATCAACGGCAACCGAAAGGCTGACGCAGGTGACTACAAGTGGGGTGTTACTATCACAACAGCTTATCTCCCACTCGACAATACAGAATTCTTCCAGAGCGACAAGAACCTGGTAGACTGGTTGAGCCAGTATGGTCCAGGTAACGAAGTTGCCATGAAGGGCTACCTCGGAAGAATGCTCTTCAGCGGCGAAGAAGTACTGAAGAAGGTAAATGTCCTCTCCGGAGGTGAGAAGATGAGATGTATGATTGCACGCATGCAGTTGCAGAACGCCAACTGCCTGATTCTAGATACACCAACCAACCACTTGGACCTGGAGAGTATTCAGGCATTCAACAACAACCTGGTAGGTTTCAAGGGCAACATCCTCTTCTCTAGCCACGACCACGAATTCATCAACACCGTGGCAAACCGCATCATCGAGCTCACTCCATCAGGCACCATCGACAAGCTCATGTCTTATGATGAGTATATCTACGATGAAGCTATCAAGGAGCAGAAGGCTAAGATGTACGGATTCTAAACAGAAAGTTATTCTGCTGTTTTAAACAGCAACCACAAATTATCTTATAATTTAATAGTGCCAATTCGATGAGAATCGGGTTGGCACACTTTTTGTCAAACAACCAATAACAAGAATTATCATGTTTAAAAAATTTAAGACTATGTCAAAAGAAAAAGAAATCAATATAGAGGACGGAAACGTTCAGGAGACTGTTCAGAATGAAAATAATGAGCAGACAACTCAAAATGAAAATACTGAGGAAAATCAGAATACTGACAACAAGGCAGAAGAAGGTGACAACAATACAGACGCTGCTGACAAGAAGGCAGAAGAGATTGATCCTTTAACAAAAGCACAGCAAGAGGTAGAGGAACTCAAGAAACAGTTGCTCTATAAGACTGCTGAGTTTGAGAATTACCGCAAGCGTACCCTCAAAGAGAAAGCAGAACTGATTTTGAATGGCGGCGAGAAGACTGTAGCTGCTATTCTGCCTATTCTCGACGACTTTGAGCGTGCCATCGCTGACAAGAGCGAAGACCCTAAGGCTATCAAGGAAGGTGTTCAGATGATTTTCAACAAGTTCGTAAAGACACTCGAAGGTCTTGGCGTAAAGAAGATTGAAACCAACGACAAGGATTTCGATGTAGATTTCCACGAGGCTATTGCTATGGTTCCGGGAATGGGCGATGACAAGAAGGGAAAGATCATTGACTGCGTCCAGACAGGTTATACGATGAACGACAAGGTGATTCGCCATGCTAAGGTAGCTGTAGGTCAGTAAGAAAGAAATATCAAGAATTATTTTTCAAAATCCAGAACATTCTATTAGAATTCTGTAAGAAAATTCAATATTTGAAATAAGCAAATGGCTAAGAGAGACTATTATGAGGTGCTGGGCGTAGACAAGTCGGCATCAGAAGACGAAATAAAGAAGGCGTATCGAAAGATAGCCATCAAGTATCATCCAGACCGCAACCCTGGCAACAAAGAGGCGGAAGAGAAATTCAAGGAAGCTGCCGAAGCTTACGAAGTTCTCCACGATGCCCAGAAGCGCCAGCAGTATGACCAGTTTGGTTTCGACGGTCCACAAGGTGGATTCGGCGGATTCGGCGGTGGTGCCAGCATGGACATGAACGACATCTTCTCTATGTTTGGAGATATCTTTGGCGGACACGGCGGTTTCAGCGGCTTTGGTGGCGGCGGATTCGGTGGCGGCTCACAGAAGCGGGTTTACCAGGGTGGCGACCTTCGCGTAAGAGTAAAACTGACTCTTAAGGAAGCAGCAACAGGTGTTACCAAGCGCTTCAAGATTCGCAAGGATGTAACTTGCTCTGCATGTCACGGAACAGGTTGCGAAGGTGGTGCCCAGCCAGAAACATGTCCGGAATGTCATGGAAGCGGCTATGTCTTAAAAACGGTGCGCAGTATGTTCGGCATGATGCAAACTCAGGCTGCATGTACAAAGTGTGGCGGTGAGGGAACTATCATCAAGAACAAATGTAAGGAATGCGGTGGCGACGGAATCGTGAAGGGCGAGGAACTCGTAGAAATCAATATCCCTGCAGGTGTCGACAACGATATGGTTGTTACCGTTGAAGGCAAGGGTAACCAAGGCAAGCATAATGGTCTCTATGGAAACCTACAGGTAATGGTAAGCGTAGAAAAGAACGATGATTTCGAGCGTGTTGGTCAGGACTTATACCATAATCTTGTTCTTGACTTTGCAACTGCCACTTTGGGTGGCGAGGTAGAAGTCCCTACCTTGGATGGCAAGACGAAGATCAAAATAGAACCTGGCACACAACCTGGCAAACAGATCCGTTTGCGTGGCAAAGGTATGCCGGCTATTAAGGGATATGGTTATGGCCGTGGTGATATTATCGTCAATATTACCGTTTTCATCCCTACCTCTCTGACCAAAGAAGAAAAGGATCTTGTTGTGAAATTCAAGGAATGCGATAATTTCAAAGCAGATAATGCAGAGAAGAAATCTCTCTTTGAAAGTTTCAAGAATCTCTTTAAAAAATAAACAGTAAAGAGCAATCCCCGAAGAGGGCGAACTATCTTCGAAAGAACGGTTCGCTCTTTTCGGGGATTATCTGTATATATAATAAGGTATAACATATAACATGAATTATCAAGAAACTGTTGAATATCTTTTCACCAGCACGCCGGTTTTTGAAAAGATTGGAGCCAAGGCATACAAACCTGGGCTTGATACGATGTATAAAATGGATGAACACTTCGGACATCCTCATAACCAATATAAATGTATCCACATTGCAGGAACCAACGGAAAAGGTTCATCATCCCATACCCTTGCTGCAATCCTGCAGAGCCAGGGCTATAAGGTCGGCCTGTTCACATCTCCACATCTTATAGATTTCAGAGAACGCATTCGCGTAAATGGTGAGATGGTAAGCGAAGAGTATGTAATCGACTTTGTAGAAAACAACCGGAATTTCTTCGAACCGCTACATCCTTCGTTCTTTGAACTGACCACCATGATGGCATTTCAGTATTTTGCAGAACAAAAGGTAGACTTTGCCGTCATCGAAGTTGGATTGGGAGGAAGACTGGATAGTACCAACATCATCACTCCTATCCTATCCGTTATCACGAACATCAGTTTTGACCACACCCAATTCCTCGGGAATACACTCGGCGAGATTGCAGGCGAAAAGGCGGGTATCATCAAGCCACAGATTCCTGTCGTTATTGGCGAATGGAACGAAGAGACCCAACCTGTATTCATCAAGAAAGCCCATGAGCAGAATTCTCCAATCCATTTTGCACATGCAACTGACGCAGACATGAACTTCGAACTGAAAGGCAACTACCAGAAAAAGAACTACTGCACCATATCCACCGCCGTAGAATGCCTGAAGGAAGAAGGAATAGAAATCAAAGATGAAAGCATAAAGAACGGCTTCGAACATGTATGCGAGCTGACAGGCTTACGTGGCAGATGGGAAAAACTCAACGAGCACCCTCTCACCATCTGTGATACAGGACATAACCTTGCCGGATGGGAGTATCTAGAACCTCAGATTGCATCCGTCAAAGCCGATACGAAACATATTGTCTTCGGAATGGTTGACGACAAAGATGTAGAGCATGTAATGGGACTATTAGAAAAGTTGCCAAAAGAAAGCACGATTTTCTATTGGACACAGCCATCAACAAAAAGAGCGATACCGGTAGACAAATTATACGGATACGCACAAAAGCACGGCTTGAACGGAACATGCTATCAAACTATCGCACAGGCATTTAACAAAGCAAAAGCAAACGCAAAAAAAGATGATTTTATCTTTATTGGCGGATCAAGTTACGTCGTTGCCGATTTGCTATCAGAATCGTTTTAGGATTTTTTAAATCAAAAAGTTCATAAAATATTTGTAATACTCATTTTTTTTTAGTTACTTTGCAGTACATTACTTAAACCAGAGTAAGGTAACTAAAAAAAGTGAGATATTATGAATACAGAACCAGCAAATAAGTGTGGTTTGAAAAGAGAAGATTTTCAGACCACAGTGAATGGCAAGAAGACTGATCTCTTCGTGTTGAGAAACAAGCAAGGCAACGAAGTTGCAGTGACTAACTATGGTGGAGCAGTCGTAGCCATCATGATGCCTGACAAGGATGGCAACTATGCCAACCTCATCCAGGGTCATGACAACATACAGGACGTCATCAATTCACCAGAGCCATTCTTGAGTGTGCTCATCGGTCGTTATGGCAACCGTATTAAAGAAGGCAAGTTCATACTTCACGGCAAGGAGTATCACTTGGCATGCAACGATGGTCCCAACCACCTGCATGGTGGACCTACAGGTTTCCATACCAAAGTTTGGGATGCAACCCGCATGAGTGATAGCGCTGTCGTATTGAAATACACAAGCCCTTATGGTGAAGAAGGCTTCACTGGTGAGTTGACAGTTTGGGTAGCTTACACATTGACCGACGACAATGAGTTCGTTATCAAGTATCAGGCTACAACCAACAAGACAACCATCTGCAACCTGACACATCACGCTTTCTTCTCAATCCAGGGTATTGCTAATCCTACCCCAACAGTTGACAATATCATCTGTGAGGTGAACGCAAACTACTATCTCCCTATCGATGAGTATTCTATCCCTACAGGTGAGATTTTGAAGGTTGAGGGCACACCATTCGATTTCCGTACACCAAAGCCAATTGGTCAGGACATCAATGCAGACAACGAGCAGATCAAGAATGGTCAGGGCTATGACCACAACTATGTATTGAACAAGACAGAAGAAGGTGAGTTGAGTTTCGCTGCCCGTATAAAAGACCCTGTAAGCTGCCGTACCATGGAGGTTTATACCACAGAACCAGGTTTGCAGATGTACACAGGTAATTTCCTTGCAGGTATCTCAGGACAGTTTGGTGCAACATTCCCACGTCGCAGTGCAGTCTGCTTCGAGGCACAGAAGTTCCCAGACACTCCAAATCACACCTATTTCCCAAGTTGCAGATTAAATCCGGGTGAAACATACACCCAGAAGACAATCTATAAGTTTGGAATTGACAAATAAATCAGAATAAATCATGGAGCAGGTACTCTCTAAACAGCACTTGCTCCATTTTCGCGCTTGAATGACAAAACTCATCCAGCGCGACAACAATCTTAAAGAGAAGTCTTAACGTCTCTATAGAAGAAACAACCTCTTAGAAGAAAAGAGTAGCAACCTCTTTACCATAAAAGAGAATCAATAACCTCTTCAAAAAGAGTATAAACAAGCTTTTCGCAAATAATAATAACAAATAACAATATCAACTATCAAAAAAAATGGAAAACCAAAGTAAAAATGGCAATATCATCGCCATTATCACGATGATGTTCCTCTACGCCATGATTTCGTTCGTAACGAATTTGGCTGCTCCTATCGGAGTTATTTGGAAAAATGTATTCGCTGACAGCGGAAGTGCTAACATGATCGGTATGTTGGGTAACGCCATGAACTTCTTGGCTTATCTCTTCATGGGTATCCCTGCAGGTAAGTTGCTCACCAAGATCGGCTACAAGAAGACCGCCCTCACCGGTATCGCTACCGGATTCGTAGGCGTGCTCATCCAGTTCCTTTCCGGTAAGTTCGGTGCCGACATCTCAGGCTTCGCCGTTTACCTCTTCGGTGCGTTCATCTCAGGTTTCGCAGTATGTATTTTGAATACTGTTGTTAACCCAATGTTGAACCTCATCGGTGGTGGTGGTAACCGCGGTAACCAGTTGAACCTCATCGGTGGTACATTGAACAGTTTATCCGGAACTTTAACCCCAATGCTCGTAGGTGCCCTTATCGGTACTGTTACTGCTAATACCAAAATGGTAGATGTGAACCTCGTGCTTTACATTGCCCTTGCCGTATTCGCAGCAGCATTCGTTATCTTGAACTTCATCCCTATCCAGGATCCAGAGATGGGTAAGACTACAGACAAGACTGTATTCGAGCATTCACCATGGGCTTTCCGCCACTTCAACCTCGGCGTTATCGCAATCTTCGTTTATGTAGGTGTTGAGGTAGGCATTCCTGGAACATTGAACTTCTACATTTCTGATACAACTGCAAATGGTGGTGGTTTCATCAATGGTACAGCCTTGGCAAATGCAGCAGCTATCGGTGGTTTCGTTGCAGGTACATACTGGCTCCTAATGCTGGTTGGTCGTCTTTGCTCCAGTTTTATTGCTGACAAGGTATCTAGCCGCATGATGATGATGATTGCCAATGGTGCAGGTATGATCTTTATCGTCCTCGCCGTACTTCTCGGCAAGTCAACAACAGTAGAAATGCCTGTATTTACAGGTACATCATTCCAGATGGTTACAGTGCCTATCGCTGCCATGTTCCTGGTACTCTGCGGTCTCTGTACTTCTATCATGTGGTCTTCTATCTTCAACCTCGCTACCGAGGGTCTTGGCAAGTATACAGCCCAGGCTTCAGGTATCTTCATGATGATGGTAGTAGGTGGCGGATTGATGCCATTGGTACAAAACTTCATCGCAGACAACGCTGGCTATATGGCTAGTTACATTGTGCCTCTCATCTGTATGGCATACATGTTCTTCTATGCTGTAGCTGGTTGCAAGAACATCAACAAGGATATTCCTGTTGATTAATAACACGAAATAAATTAGCCCTAAGGCATATATAGTCTTAGGGCTAAATCATATAATCAAATCTTTAGTAACAACACAACAAAAACTTAACTAATTATGGATATTGAAAAAGTAAGAAGCCGATTCATCAAGCATTTCGATGGTAAAACAGGTAACATCTACATGTCACCAGGTCGTATTAACTTGATTGGTGAGCATACCGATTATAATGGTGGATTTGTTTTCCCAGGTGCAGTAGATAAGGGTATCATGGCAGAAATCCGTCCTAACGGAACAGATACCGTCATGCTCTACTCTATCGACTTGAAGGACCGTGTAGAATTCAAGGTTAATGATCCTGAAGGTCCTCGCGCTTCATGGGCACGTTACATCTATGGTGTTTGCCAGGAGATGAAGGCATTGGGCGTTGACGTAAAGGGTTTCAATGCAGCATTCTATGGTGATGTGCCTCTCGGTGCTGGTATGTCTTCATCTGCTGCTCTTGAAAGCTGTTTTGCTTTTGCTTTGAACGACCTCTTTGGTGACAACAAGGTTTCTAAATGGGATCTCGTTCTCGCAGGTCAGGCTACTGAGCACAAGTATGTAGGTGTTAACTGTGGTATCATGGACCAGTTCGCTTCTGTTTTCGGTAAGGAAGGTAAGTTGATGCGCCTCGATTGCAACAGCCGCGAATTTGAATACTTCCCATTCGAGCCTAAGGGCTATAAACTCTGCCTGGTAAACTCTAAGGTAAAGCACGAGTTGGCAGGTTCTCCATACAACGACCGCCGCAACTCTTGCGAAAATGTTGTTAAGCACATTGCAGCAAAGCATCCAGAAGCTAAGTTCGAAACTCTCCGTGATTGCACATGGGAACAGTTGGAAGAGGTTCGCGCTGAGGTAGGCGAAGAGGATTACAGCCGCGCTCACTTCGTATTGGGCGAGAAGGACCGCGTAATGGCAGTCTGCGATGCTCTTGAAAAGGGCGACTACGAGACAGTAGGTCAGAAGATGTACGAGACTCACCACGGCTTGAGCAAGGAATACGAGGTAAGCTGCGAGGAACTCGACTTCTT
>CAVHWE010000081.1:0-10424 GCA_963639495.1 bacterium
TATTCTTTTCTACGCAAACCTGCTTGCGGTAGAGGCTTACTCGGTTAGGACCGGCACCTACGTAGCCGTAATCGGCATCCGCCATTTCGCCTGGACCATTTACGATGCAGCCCATGATACCTATCTTCAGACCCTTGAGATGCTTGGTTGCCTCCTTGATCTTAGTGATGGTTTCACGAAGATCGTAGAGGGTTCTGCCGCATCCCGGACAACTGATATACTCGGTCTTGCTGGTGCGCAGACGGGCTGCCTGAAGTATTCCGAAGGCGGTTTCATCTATTGTCTGGGCAGGGATGTCGCCATTGTTCATCAGCCAGATACCATCGGTCAGACCATCAATCATCAGGGCACCCATGTCGGCAGCAGCCTCCAGCTGGAAGTCGCTCTTCTCCTCCTTAGAATGCTGGTACATCTCGGCGAAAACAACAGGGTTCTTCAAGCCGGCATTCATCATCTCATGAACCAATGCACGCTGGTTGCCCAGGCGGTTCTGATGATTGCTTACGCAGATAACCACCACCTCAGGATGAGCCTTCAGACAGGCGATATACTCCTCGGCAGGAGTTCCAAACTGCAGGGTGAGGAACTTCACGTCAGCTTTGATGCTGGCGATGAGCGGCATTGCCATGGTTGGGAAGATAGGGTAGAGTTTGGCACCAGTCGTCTCTGGTTTGCTGTTCAGCGTCTCGTAAACGTTGTAATCTACGATGTAGCTCTGGCCAGCCACAAACTGTTTAGGCATCTTGCCGCCGATGTAGATATAATCTGGTGTAGCATCCTTGTTCTCACAAGCGGTGCTCTCGCCGTTGATTCGGTTGCTGATGACTACAGGTACGTTGCTGCCGCCGATATTACCTACAGCCACGGTTTCGCGACGGGTAGGGCGCAGCCAGTCGAATGAAGGACAAGCTGTGGCAGGAATCATCAGATGCCCCTTCTTCTTGCCGATGTAATCTACCAGATGGCGTGCTACAGGAATCTCTGCAGCCGGTTCCTCGCTCAGGCTTACACGAACGGTATCGCCGATGCCATCAGCCAGGAGGGCACCGATACCTACGGCACTCTTGATTCTGCCATCTTCGCCTTCGCCGGCTTCGGTTACGCCGAGGTGGAGTGGGTAGTTCATGCCTTCCTTCTCCATTTCTTCAACCAGGAGGCGCATGGAGCGGACCATCACAACGGTATTGGATGATTTGATGCTGATAACTACATCGTGGAAATTTTCCTTCTTGCAGATGCGCAGGAACTCGAGGCAGCTTTCTACGATGCCTTCAGGCGTATCGCCGTAGCGGTTGCGGATGCGGTCGGAGAGTGAACCGTGGTTCACACCGATGCGGATGGCTGTATGGTTCTCCTTACAGATATTGAGGAAAGGCACGAAACGATCCTCTATCTTCTGGAGTTCGTGAGCATACTCTTCATCCGTATATTCCTGCTTGATGAACTTGCGGGCAGGATCCACGTAGTTGCCAGGGTTTACGCGCACTTTCTCACAATAGAGAGCAGCCACGTCGGCAACGTTAGGATTGAAATGAACATCGGCTACGAGCGGAGTCTGATAGCCGTCGGCACGGATGCCGGCATTGATGTTTTTCATGTTCTCTGCCTCGCGGGAACCCTGAGTGGTGAAGCGCACCAGCTCGCCACCAGCCTTGATAATCTCCTCAGCCTGTCGCACGCAAGCCTCGGTATCATTGGTGTTGGTGGTGGTCATCGACTGGATGCGGATAGGATTATCGCCACCCAGGTCGATGGCTCCGATATGTGCCACAGAAGAGGCACGGCGGGTATAATTGAATAAATCTACCATAATATATAAGATAAGATATGCCCCAAAAGAATGGGGCATATCACATATTAGATTAATTACACTTGAAGTCGTATTTTACCTCAGCCAGGTCCTTGTTGGCCTTCTCGATCTTGGCACCGAGCCCCGCCTTCCAAGCCTCTACCTTCTGAGCCACTTCCTCGTCGGCAAGGGCAATCATTTCAGCAGCGAGGATGGCAGCGTTCTGAGCCGCATTCACACCAACAGTAGCTACAGGAATGCCAGGAGGCATCTGGATGATGCTGAGCATGGCATCAAGACCATCGAGCATACCCTTGATAGGCACGCCGATTATTGGCAGAGGAGTAGATGCTGCGATAACACCAGGAAGGGCGGCAGCCATACCGGCAGCGGCGATGATAACCTTCACGCCACGCTCCTTGGCTCCCTTGGCGAATGACTCTACTGCATCTGGAGTGCGGTGAGCAGAGAGGGCATTAACCTCGAAAGGAATCTGGTTGTCGTTCAACCACTTACATGCTTTTTCCATAACAGGCAGATCGCTAGTGCTGCCCATAATAATGCTTACTAATGGTTTCATTTCTTCTTATATTTTATTATAAACTTTATATTACCAATATAGCACAGGCGGTGCCTATCAGAAATCCTGCAACTACCTGTGACAGCGTATGTTGTCGGAGTATCATGCGGGCACTTCCTACTGCGCCTGCCATCATCAGCACAAGGCAGAGCCACCACAGCGGATTGAAATTGAAGGCTACAGAATAAGACACCAGAGCTCCTGCCACACCTCCGATGGCTGCCGTATGGGTGCTGATCTTCCACCATACATTGATGAAGGCGCAAATCATCTGTATCGCCAGCGCTACCACTACGATGATACTGATGACGCGGGGTGTATTGCGGTATTCCATCCAGAAGAAACAGCCGAAGTAACATACGATAGAGAGGATGTAAGGCACAATACGACGCTCCTTCTTGCCCAGTTCACGCGAGGTCCAGCCTTGAACCATGCGGTAGAGGTGGATGAGTAGCGATGGAGCTACGACGGTCAGGAGGTAGACCATGCCCAGCATCACCAGTTTGTATCCTATCGGTAACAGCGACATATAACTGAAGATGAACAGAGCAATCAGTCCTACCATCGGCAGATAGAAGGGCGTGAAGATCATGCTCATGATGCGTGCTGTCAATATGATATTCTTCTCTTTCATAACACTAATAACGTATATATTCTTTTTATCTCTCAAATATTTTGTGGTGGGCCCCGGTTTCTTCCTGACTCATACCACTATCTTATTTTCTGAGTCGTGCCACCGGTATGCCCAGTTGCTCCCTATATTTTGCCACCGTACGTCGTGCGATAGGGAATCCCTTCTCCTTCAGCAGTTTGGCGAGTGCATCATCGCTGATCGGCTTTTTCTTGTCTTCTTTCTCGATGATGTCGTGCAGGGCAATCTTAATTTTGCGGGTAGACATCTCTTCGCCGTCTTCAGTGGTGTAGCTGTCTGTGAAGAAGAACTTCAGCGGGAAGGTGCCCCATTTAGTCTGGGCATACTTCACGTTGCTCACTCTCGAGATGGTACTGATGTCCAGTCCCGTGCGTTCTGCTACATCCTTCAGGATCATCGGTTTCAGGTCAGCCTCGTCTCCATCCAGGAAGAATTGCCGCTGTATGTCGATAATTGCCTTCATGGTGACGATGAGGGTATGTCTTCTCTGCTTGATGGCTTCGATGAATCCCTGTGCCTTGTCTACCTTTTCCTTAGCGTAGAGCAGGGCTTCCTTGTCGCTCCGGCTCATCTTGTCTTTATGCTTCCTGTAGGTGTCAATCATGTCGGTGAATGATGGCGAAACCGTCAGTTGCGGAATGTTGCCACGGTTCAGCGAGAATGTAATCGTTCCGTCGTCATTGGTGTCGATGATGAAGTCGGGGGTAATCTGCTGCATGTTTCTTCCCTCTGTTTCGCCCATCGATGCGCCCGGTTTCGGGTTCAGCTTTCTGATTTCTGCCTGCAGGGTTTCTACCTGTGTATCGTTCAGTTCCAGTCCTGCCTTGATCTTGTCCCAATGTTTCTTGGTAAACTCGTCAAAATAGTCGGTAAACACCTCTTCCATCGTCTTGCGGAGCACACCTCTCGGCAGTCTCTTAACCTGCAGCAGGAGGCATTCCTGCAGACTTCTTCCTCCTACACCGGCTGGGTCGAAGGTCTGTAGAATGTGGAGCACGTGCTCGATGTCTTTTTCTGTAACATCGATGTTGTGATAGATAGCGAGTTCATCGCAGATGCTGTCCAGGTCCTTGCGGAGCAGTCCGTCGTCATCCAGTGAACCTATGAGATATTCCATTACTTCCTTCTCCTTGTCGCTGAGCGGCTGCATGTCCATCTGTTCCTTTAGCTTATCATAGAAAGAGGTAGTGTCGCCGTAAACCATTTCTTCGTAGTCAGCGCTGTCCTGGTTGTTGTATCTGTCTGTATTGTAGTCAGGCATCTGGTCGTCTTTTCCGATGCTTTCCAGTGCCTGGTCCAGTTCGTCTTTTCTTTCTTCTTTTTCAGATTCAGCCTCGTAGGCATCCTCATCGCTGCTGTTGTCGTACTCATCATCTGCGGGCGAATCATCATTGGCGACATTCTCGTTGAGCATGTCGTCTGGGTTCTCGCTTTCCAGAGCGGGATTATCGTCCAGTTCTGCATTGATACTGTCTTCCAGTTCCGTGAGCGGCATTTCCAACAGTTTCACCTGCAGCATTTGCTGGGCTGAAAGTCTTTGAAGTTGCTGTAACTTCTGTGCCTGTGTCTGTATGAGTTTTTGAGCCATAATTACTTAAAGTATTCTTTTAGTTCGTTGGCAAGCTGGTAAAGTTTGTCTGGATTTCCGTTTCCGTATTGGTGCCAGATGTCGCTGCATGCTTCTAGCAGCGGGTGTATCAGCACATCTTCGCGGTTGAGATAGGGGTCGCAGTACATGAATACGCCCATCGCCTCGGCAATGACCTTCGGTGATGTCCTGATGAGTTTTCCCAGGTCGATGATTTCCGGTGTTTCCGGCACCATGGTGATTGGTGTGAGCTGGAAGTAGAGATCGAGGATGATGATGAGTTTCACGGGGGTGAGCGATGGTTCACTTTCCAGTGGTTCCCAGTTTTTCTCGAATGTTTCCTTCACTTCCACTCCCTCGAAGAACTGTATGGCGTTTCCGCAGCCGTTCATCTGCCTGATGCGCTGTATATCGCGCTTCAGTTTCTGTGGCTTATCGGCATACTTCTCCCATAGTCGCTTGATTCTCGGAGTCACCATTCTGAGTTTGAACATCTGTTCGTGCAGAAACTCAGGTGGAATATGCAGTTCCAGGCTCAAGTCGACCATCCCTTTCGAATAGAGAGGTTTCACGCCCATGGGCTTCTTCTGGTACAGCTGCAACAGCAGGAGCCAGTATTCTTCGTTCCAAAGAGGATGTCTTGCCATAATTTCCTATCTTTATATATCTTCTGCAAAATTACGACTTTTCGTTGGTAAAACAAAATAATTTGGCGGTTATTTTCAGAAAAAATAAAGAGCGCAACTTCGAATGATTTCGAAATTGCGCTCTTCTAATACGATATTCCCAAATTTCTCATAACTCAAGGGCTTTTTGTTACCCTTTCCATTACGGAGCCCGAAGCAGCAATTCTGCTCAGGCGTCATCTTTGGTTATCCCATACATTTGGATCTTTTTACCTTCAACTCACCTGTTGAAATTATCCTGTTAATCCTTGAATAAACAATCTTTAAATTTACCTTTAAACTAAAACCTAATAAAAAAACAACTAACAATCTTAAACCTAAAAACCTAATAACCTAAACTTTTTGTCGTCCTTGAATAAACAATCTTTTCTTTACCTTAACTAATACCGTTTCTCTGAATAAACAATCTTAAATTTACCTTTAAACTAACTAATAACCTAAAACAACTAACAATCTTAACCTAAAAACCTAATAACCTTTTTGTCTTATTGACGATGCAAAGGTACGACGATTTTCCGAACCCACCAAATGTTTTAAGAGAAAATCACATAAAAAAGCCTCTTTTTTGATATAAATCAACTATGTGTGTGCGCACACACGTGCTATTTAACAGCTATTTGATGTATGTCAACCATTTTAACACATTTCTTATGTCTGAAGCCTGTTTGGGAGCTTATTCCTGATTATAGTTAAGCTTATACCTTATTATATATAGAGAGGAGGTTTATGCTGTCTTTGGGAGATGAGTAAGGTACGACTAATCGCACTGACCGGTCGTACAGATATGCCTCTTCGCTCATGGATACGGCGATGGTCTTGAGGCGCAGATAGTCTTCCGATAGGTAGATGAGTCCCTTGTTGCCCCAGTTCTTGCCCCATGAATTGCGGCAGACGTAGAATCTCTGCTTGCCTTTCATGAAGGTACCTATGATTTCCATCACATGATCATCGGTGGTGCGAAGCTGTTCAAACTCCTTCTGTCGCGATGCCTGGGTCACGGGGCGTTCCATCGGCTGTATGTCTACACAGTTCTTCCTTGGTTCCTTGAAGCCAGGTTCGCTGATGTCACCTTCCCAGCATACCGGGTGTCCTTTTTCTACCGCCTTCCTGATGTGGAGCATCAGCTCGTCGAGCGGAAGGTTCAGATAGGCATCGTGCATCCGGTTATCGGGAATCTCGAGCGCAAAGTATTCTCTGTAAGGATGATGCGAGAAACTGGTGAGCGATACATACTCCTCGGGATAGCATACGCTGTGGGCAAACTCTTGAGGGGTATATTCGGCACCCAGCATGTGTACGGCCTTGGCAGGCATGTAGCCTATTTCTGCGTCAAACAGGTCGTTCAGTTCCTCCTTGAGCTGGCTGATGCCCGCTTTCTGCGAGATGGCGCCATCGCACAGTTTCTGCACCTTGCGGCAGAGCACCTTGTAGTTCACGTGCTTCGGATCTTCATAGCTGTCGTAAGGTTGTGCACCATACTTATCTATATAATGTATCAGCATCGGGGCAGTACCGCGCAGGCTGATGTTCTTCTTTCCCTGTGCAAAGTAATATTCCAGTGCCTGTTCTTCCAGCATCATGCGGGCTATGTAGGCGATGGAGAGATTCACGGAATCCCCCTTCATGATGTGCTCGCTTTCGATGGTGGCAAGCATGCCGTATGCCCAGCAGAGTTCGCTGTTGCCCTGGTCCTTGACGGGCGTAGTACTGATCAGGTGGATATGCTCCGGAAGATAATCCTCGCCTCCACCTGTCTCTGAGATACCGGATCGCTGCTGTCTGTATCCGCAACCGGCGAATACAAGCAGAGCGAGTCCTATGGTTATAATGTTCTTTCTTTCCATGCCGCAAAAATACAAAAAAGATTTTAATCTGTGGCATTAATCTTTCTTAAAACGCCATGGGTTATTAAAATTTCTTGTCATAGCCTGATGCAGGAATCTCCGGCTGGTTGACTGTGAACGACATATTGTTAGGGTAGGTGTAGAGCGGACCGGTATAGGTAGTCTTCTTTCCGATGACCAGGTGTACGTTGTCAAAGTTGACGGTCTTTACTGCTTTTCCTTCCTTGTCCTTTCCAGCAGTTGTTATATGAATGTCGGTTACATCATTGTCGGTCAGAAGGGTGTAGAGTGTGAAGATGATGTATGACTTCTGGTATTTTTTGGGGTTGAAAGTCCAACTTCGGGTGATGGTAGCCTTTTCTTTGCAGAATCCGGTAGAAGGATTGAACACCGTACCGCAGCTTCCGCTTATCGTGATATCCTGCGTATTGGTAGTAAGAGGCATCGGGTCGGTAGCTTCCAGTCTGAAACAGCTGACGGCACGTTTCAGCGAAACATTCTGTGTTACGGCTTTGCTGCCCGTTTCCACCTTGATATCCTGCAGGGTATACGCCATATCGCGTACAATATTGTTGGCAAAGGTCATTTCATACCTTGATTTTACTTCGATTCGTTCTTCCTGCTGCAAATCAGTTTTTGCTGCTACGGCAACGAGCGTGTATTCTCCTGCCGGCACCTGCAGGCTGACGTTTCCGAATTCGTCATCCCAGTTTTCCTGTCTTACGGTATAGCCGGCAGTAGTTTCATCTCCTTTCGGAATGAGACATACTTGCAGATCTGTGTAGAGTTTTGCATCCTTGAGCGATTTCTCGCTCCCGTCGGCTCTCGTTCTGGCAAGATTGCTCTCTTCATCCTGACCGATAGGCACAATGGAGCTTTCGAAGAAGCAGAATCTTACTTCTTGGTTCTTGACTTGTGGTGTTGTTTCAAGCATCACGTTTTCTTGTGTGCAACTAACCATTGTGGTCATTGCCAGGAACAGAATCATTCCTGAGGTAAAAACATTCTTCATCTGCTTTCACTTTGATTAATAATACCAGCCGTAAGACTGGATTTGATTCATATAAAAAGAAGTATATCCTAGGGATATATTCTTATTTATAGGCAAATATAGACAAATAATCGTGATTGATTTGTCAATATAATCGAATTTCTGTCATTTTTTCTCCATTTTTCTGTGTTTTGTCTTCATTTTGGTGTAACTTTGTACCCGAAAAAAGATAATTGCATTCATGAATACAAAGATAAACGAATTTGAAGTGATGGCACCAGTGGGCTCACGCGAGTCACTGGCTGCTGCCATACAGGCTGGTGCCGACTCCGTATACTTTGGTATCGGCAAGTTGAACATGCGTTCCCATTCAGCCAACCATTTTACTATCGATGATTTGCGTGAGATAGCTGCTACCTGCAATGAGCATGGCATCAAGACCTATCTCACCGTCAATACTGTCATCTACGATAACGACATCCCAACGATGAAGGAAATCATCGATGCTGCCAAGGAGGCAGGCATCTCTGCCGTCATCGCCAGCGATGTGGCTGTAATGAGTTATTGCAATGAAGTGGGTGAGGAGGTTCATTTATCCACACAGTTAAATATCTCAAACACAGAGGCTTTGAAGTTTTATGCACGCTTTGCTGATGTTTCCGTACTGGCACGTGAATTGAACATGGACCAGGTGAAGCACATTCATGAGCAGATAGAGCAGCAGAACATCTGCGGACCTATGGGCAAGCAGATCCGCATCGAAATGTTCTGTCATGGTGCTCTGTGCATGGCTGTATCGGGCAAGTGCTACATGAGTCTCGCCAATGCCAACCGCTCTGCCAACCGTGGCGAGTGTGTGCAGATCTGCCGCCGCAGCTATACTGTTACAGATAACGAAACTGGCAACCAGCTTGAAATCGACAACAAGTATGTGATGAGTCCGAAGGACTTGAAGACCATCCGCTTCATCGACCGCATGATGGATGCCGGTGTGCGCGTCTTCAAGATTGAAGGCCGTGCCCGTGGTCCTGAATACGTATATACCGTAGTGAAATGTTATAAGGAGGCGATAGCTGCCGTGCTCGACGGAACCTTTACCGAGGAGAAGAAGGATGAGTGGGATGAGAAACTCGCCACCGTCTTCAACCGTGGTTTCTGGGATGGTTATTACCAGGGTCAGACTCTCGGTGAATGGAACAAGCATTACGGTTCCGTAGCTACCGAGAAGAAGGTGCTCGTGGGCAAGGTGATGAAATACTTCTCTAAGTTGGGCGTGGCAGAGGTTGCCGTAGAAGCTTCTACCTTCGACAAGGGCGAGAAACTGCTGATTACGGGTAACACCACTGGCGTGATGTATCTTCATGCCGATGAAATCCGCTACGACCTGAAACCGGTAGAAACAGCGCAGCAGGGCTGGAGAGTTTCCATCCCTGTACCAGATAAGGTACGCCCTAACGACAAGCTCTATAAGTTGATTACAGTAAACGAAATTAAAGAAATAAAATAATGGCAACAATTAATGAATTGCAGGATGAAGTAGTAGAGGAGTTCCAGGATTTCACCGACTGGATGGACAAGTATCAGATGCTCATAGACTTGGGCAACGAGTTGGCTCCTCTCGATGAGAAATACAAGAACGAGCAGAACCTCATCGACGGCTGTCAGAGCCGTGTATGGCTGCAGTGCGACTATGTAGATGGCAAGCTCGTATTCACAGCCGATAGCGATGCCCTTATCGTGAAAGGAATCATCGCCCTCCTCATCCGTGTGTTGAGCGGTCATACTCCAACCGAGATTATGGATGCCGATCTCTATTTCGTAGAGAAGATTGGTCTGAAAGACCATTTGAGTCCAACCCGCAGCAACGGTCTTCTGGCGATGATCAAGCAGATTCGCATGTACGCCCTTGCCTACAAGACCAAGGAGGCAGAGGCTTAACCGCCTCTGATTATATATAAAAGGTATATTATAATGCGCAAATTAAGAACGATAGAGATGAACCGCCTCACCCTGGAGGAATTCAAGGAAGCCGAGAAGCTGCCCCTGATAGTGGTCCTGGATGATGTGCGTTCATTATATAATGTAGGAAGTGTTTTCCGCTCCTGCGATGCCTTCCGTGTAGAGGCGGTGTATCTCTGCGGAATCACCGCCACCCCTCCCAATGTCGAGATTCATAAGACGGCATTGGGTGGCGAAGACAGCGTGGATTGGGAATACTTCAAGACCACCGAAGAGGCGGTAGAGAAGTTGAAGCAGAAAGGCTACTTTGTATATAGCATCGAGCAGGTAGAAGG
>CAVHWE010000082.1:0-10382 GCA_963639495.1 bacterium
GTATCCCCGAAATAATCGGACTGCAAAATTACACATTTTTATTTGATTATGTGTAGGTTACGAGTTTTAACCCCAAACTTTTATAAATATTTAACTTAGTTTGCGCTTTTCTGCTCAGGATAAGCAAAAAAAGAGTGCATTGTTAACGGCAATGCACTCTTTTTTATTATATCAATTCCTTATCCAGGAAATATTATCTGATGAACAGCAGCTCACGATACTTTGGCAAAGTCCAAAGCTCATCGGCTACGAGAAGCTCGAGCTTGTCTATCTGATAACGGATTTCCTCCATCTTTGGAGCTACCGTGTCATGATAAGCTACTGCCTTCTCGCGCTCGCTCTCTATCTTGTTGGCTACCTTGCGGGCATCTACCAATGCCTCTACACCACGTTCTATTGCCTCGGTGCGCTCGGCTATCTCACGGATAATCTTCACGTTGCGGGCTGTCAGTTTCTTGCCTTCCTCGCCACCGAAGATGTGGATCATGCCCTCTACGTTCTTTGCCAGACGGCTCTGATAGTGGGTAGCCACAGGGATGATATGGTTCATGCTCAGGTCGCCCATCACACGAGCCTCAATCTGAATCTTCTTGGTATAAGTCTCCCACTTCACCTCGTTGCGTGCCTTCAACTCACTCTCGCTCATCACGTTGGTCTTGGCAAACATCTCGATGCTCTCCTTGTCCAGATAGCGGTCGAAGACTACCGGGCAAGATGCCTCGCAGTCCAGACCACGCTTCTGAGCCTCTTCCTTCCACTCATCAGAATAGCCGTTGCCATCGAAGCGGATAGGCTTGCAGGTCTTGATGTCCTCGCGTACAATATCTATAATAGCCGATGTCTGGTCCTCACCCTTTGCTATCAAGGCATCTACACGAGCCTTGAAATTTTCGAGAGCCTCTGCTACGGCAGCATTCAGTACGATGAGAGATGACGCACAGTTGGCCTCTGAACCTACGGCACGGAACTCGAAACGGTTTCCGGTGAAGGCGAATGGAGAGGTACGGTTGCGGTCGGTGTTATCGATCATCAGCTCCGGAATCTCAGGGATATCCAGCTCCATACCCTTCTTGCCAGCCAGGGCGAAGAGTTCTTCCTTGTCTGCCTTTTCGATATGGTCGAGCAGGTCGGTGAGCTGCTTACCGAGGAATGAAGAGATGATGGCTGGTGGTGCCTCGTTGGCTCCCAGACGATGCGCATTGGTAGCGCTCATGATAGAAGCCTTCAGCAGTCCGTTGTGCTTGTAAACGCCCATCAGGGTCTCTACGATGAAGACTACGAAGCGGAGGTTGTCCTCCGGTGTCTTGCCTGCTGCATGGAGCAGTACGCCGGTATCGGTGCAGAGACTCCAGTTGTTGTGCTTGCCCGAACCATTCACACCGGCGAATGGCTTCTCGTGAAGGAGCACACGGAAACCGTGCTTGTGAGCCACACGCTTCATCAGACTCATCAGGAGCATATTATGGTCTACGGCAAGATTGCACTCCTCATAGATAGGTGCCAGCTCAAACTGGTTTGGTGCCACCTCGTTATGACGGGTCTTGCAAGGGATGCCGAGTTCGAGCGCCTGGATTTCAAGATCCTTCATGAAAGCCTGCACGCGCTCAGGGATGGTTCCGAAATAGTGGTCGTCCATCTGCTGGTTCTTCGCAGAGTCGTGTCCCATCAGGGTACGGCCCGTGAGCATCAGGTCAGGGCGAGCCGAATAGAGACTCTCATCTACCAGGAAGTACTCCTGCTCCCAACCGAGATTGGTCTGCACCTTCTTCACCTGAGGGTAAAAATAGTGGCACACCTCGGTAGCCGCCTCGCTCAGGGTATGCAGCGAGCGGAGCAATGGAGCCTTGTAGTCCAAAGCCTCACCGGTATAGGAAATAAAGATGGTAGGGATACAGAGGGTATCGTCGATGATGAACACAGGCGATGTAGGATCCCATGCAGAATAGCCACGAGCCTCGAAGGTATTGCGGATACCGCCGTTAGGGAATGAGCTGGCATCAGGTTCCTGCTGGACAAGCAATTTGCCAGAGAATTCCTCAATCATACCACCCTTTCCGTCATGCTCCACGAAGGCATCATGCTTCTCGGCAGTACCTTCTGTCAATGGCTGGAACCAGTGAGTATAATGTGTTACCCCGTTTTCCTCAGCCCAGAGCTTCATGCCGGCAGCCACGGCATCAGCGATGGAACGGTCCAGACGAGTACCATTATCAATCACATCGATGAGTTTCTCGTACACATCAGATGGCAGATACTTGTACATCTTCTGGCGGTTGAATACATACTTGGCGAAGTACTCCGAAGGGCGCACCTTGGGAGCCTCTACCTCTACAGGTCTTTTCTTAAAGGCCTCGGCTACAACCTCAAATCTCAAATTAGCCATTCTTTCTTTTATTATTAATTATAAGTTTGCGGGTGCAAAGTTACGAAAAAATGAGCAAATTGCTAGCGTTTGAGCGTATTTTTTATGCAAAATTCAAACTTTTCTTATACATAAAGTGCCTTTTTCCTACATGGCGACGTAATCTTTCCTACGTCCTGACACAGAAACTCCTGCGTCGCCATGTAATTTCAAGGGCATTAGAAGAGAAAAAATCCCTTGCAACCACTAGAGTCGCAAGGGATTCACATTATCCACTTATCTATTTGTACCTTAAGGATTTATTGAAGATTGGAGGTAGGCAATTAGAAACGGTATACAACAAAGCTGTTTGGCTTCATCTTCACGTTCAATACATTGCCCTGAACCTGTGCATCTGATACTACAGGAACAACCACATTTTTATTGTCTATCTTGTTTTCTGCCTGAATATCGTCGGCATGGAGAACGGTTACCTTACCTGGGCTCAACTTCTTGATACCATTAAAGGTGACGTTGATTTCCTTTGCCTCGTTAGAGGTGTTGGCAATCTTTACGATGTAGCTCTTGGTAGCCTTGTCGAAGCAAGCGGTGGCATAGAGACCGTTCTCGCCTGCTACAGACTTGCCGTTCTCGGTAAGTTTCAACACATTGGTACCCTTGTTCTCGCCGTAGAGCTGCTGAACATAGTAGTTGGCAGAACGGACAGAGCTGAGGTTATCGAACCAGATGAGGTCAGGACGCCACTGCCATCCCTCTACATGAGCGAAGAGAGGTGCATAGGTAGCCTGATAAACCACATCAGCATTACGCTCCAAACCAGTCATGAAAGCTGCCTCAGAAAGGGCTGCCTCCCAAGAGTTTGGATCATTCTCGGCATGAGCAGCATACTCACCGGCAAAGACCTTAGGACCCTTGCGGTCGTACTTGTCGTAACGGCTGGCATTGCTGCGGAACCATTCCGGACTCTTGTAGTAGTGCTCATCCACCATGTCTACGCCCAACTTGCGCATCTGCTTCCAACCGTAGTCGAAGTCCTTTCCATCAGCAGATGGACCTGATGAACCGCAGATCTTGATCTTTGGATACTTGGCATGAATCTGCTCCATGAACTTCTGCAGACGCTCAGGGTACATAGGTCCCCACTGCTCATTACCGATACCAATCTGCTTCAGGTTGAATGGAGCTGGATGACCCATATCGGCACGGAGCTTACCCCACTTAGAGGTGACAGGACCATTGGCAAACTCGATGAGGTCGAGTGCATCGTCGATATAGCTCTGGAGATCCTTGACTGCTACATGCGCATTAGGATCCTTATCATCGTTCTGATACTGGCAAGCCAGACCTACAGAGAGAATAGGTAATGGCTCAGCACCAATCTTCTCAGAAAGAAGGAAGTACTCGTAGAAGCCCAAGCCCAAAGACTGATAGTAGTTAGGGAAAAGGCGATGTGGGAAGGTATCTCTCCAGCGGTTCTCGTTCAGAGGACGGTTCTCTGGAGCGCCCACACTGTTCTTCCACTCATAGCGAGTGTCGAGGTCGGTACCCTCCACGATGCAACCGCCAGGGAAGCGGAAGATGCCTGGCTTCAGGTCGGCCAAATCCTGTACGAGGTCGGCACGGAGACCATTCCAGTTGTCCTCTGGGAAGAGAGAGATATGGTCGAGATCTACGCTCTCAGAACCCTTCTCCAGATATACTCGCATCAAACCCTTGGCATCGGTCTGAGGAGAAGTAAGGGTAGCAGTAAGCTTCTGCCATTTATTATTGGTGATGTTGATGACCTGCTTGGCAATGACATCATTCTTTGAATTGACGAGTTCTACGCGAATCTTGCCCTGCTTGCCATCGATGAGATGAAGACGGCCATATACGGTGAAATCGTACTTCATATCCTTCTTCAAGCCCATGCCGAAGAAGCCACGGTTCTCAAGACCAGTCTGCTTCTCACGTGCACCTGCGCTCTCAAGTGTTACATAATGAGGATTGCGGTCGAAGGCAGGTTTTACGTCGCTGAGGGTTACATTTCCGAATGTATTCCATCCCATCAGGCGCTGTGGGAATTCGAAGGAACGGTTCTCTACCATCTCTGCATAAAGACCACCATCGGCACCGAAGTTGATATCCTCGAAGAAGATACCATACATGGTAGGCTGGATTTCTGCTCCAGGCTTGTTAGCCTGAACAGTAAACTGATGCTGTGCGAAAGCTCCGAGTGAAGACATCGCCAGCAATGCTGCTGCGAAAAATTTTGCTTTTCTCATATTGTTCGTTATTGTTTTATTTTTAGGCTGTACCTACACTTTTCCGTGATAGGTGGTGCAAAGATAAAAAAATCCACCCCGAATGAGGTGGATTTTCTGTTTAAATATATTGGATTTTCGTATAAATCCCTGCTTTTCTACTATTTATCTAATGGAATGAGCACGAAAGTGAAGTTCTTATCGCCATAATGGAGGCGATATTTCTCCAAAGGCCATGCACCCCAAGAGTTCTCACCTGCCACACCAGAATGCTCTGCATCGAGGAAGAGATTGGTGAATTTTGACTTCTTCAGGTTGAAACTGTGGCGCTGATCCTTGTCATCACCATCATCCAGTTCTTCGGTGTCGAAGTGGATGGCGGAAGCATAGAATGGCTTGCAGCTCTTCACCTTGAATCCGAAACCGGAAGCATCGGTCTGGTTCCACCAGCGCATATCGCCCTTGGTTCCACTCTCCTGTGGACGGATGTATGGGAAGTACTGGTTGTCGGCATCAGCGCTGTAGATTCCGATGCGCATGCAGTCCTCACGGTCAGAATAGTTCTCGATAGGACCACGGCCGTAATACTGGCTCTTGTCCATATCGTATGGCAACTGCATCAGCATACCGAAACGGAACAGATCGCTGACCTTGGCATCATCAGAAGCATCAAACTCCTGGCTTACTTTCATAGCACCGGTGTTAGGCATGATGAGATAATCGATTTCCAGCTCACCCTTCACCTCTGGCATCTCATAGGTTGCACAGATGCTGATGGTGTTTGCCTTCTTATCCTTTTCAACAGCTACACCCTTCAGGTTCATGACAGGGTTCTTCCAAACCTTGAACTTCTTCTGCAGGCCGGCACCGAAATCATTATCGGTAGGAGCACGCCAGAAGTTTGGCTTCAGGGTACCGCCCTCGCCGAGGAGCGACTTGCCACGATAGGTATATTCAGAGATGAGACCGGTGGTACGGTTCACCTTGACGGTCAGATCAGGAGTCGTAACGGTGATATCCTGCTCGCCCTTCTTGTCGATAAGCTTAGCCTTCACCTTCTTGCCGTCCTGAGCCTTAGCCATATTGTCAGCACAATGACCGCAGCACTTCTTCTCCTTCACTGCCAGCTGGGCATAAGCCACAATCTGACCAGCCTCCATCAGAGGTTCAGCCTTCTTCAGACGGAAATCGATGTTGAGGAATACCTCCTTGCCCTTTACCTTAGAAAGGTCATAAGGGATGGTGAAGTTCTTGGTCTGCTGGGCAGCTACATCGATATCAGCGATGGTACCGTTCTGAGTCTCCACGCCATCCTCAATGAGGCTCCATGCCAAGGCATAGTTGCTCAAATTGCGGAAGAAGTTCTCATTGTATACACTTACTTCGCCCTTTTCTGCATTCACCATCTTAGCCCAGATGTTCTGATACTGGTAGGCTACCTCGTAGGCATGAGGATTGAGCTGACGGTCAGGACCGATGATACCATTGCAGTTGAAGTTGTTGTCGCTAGGGTCATAATTGTTGTAATCACCACCGTAGCAATATTCTATCTTGCGGAGCTCTTCATTGCTCATCTTCTCAGGATTCTTGATGGTCATCGGCTTCAATACCTTGCGGTGCAAGCCCTGGTCAACGAAATCCCAGTCGAAACCACCCTGGAGGATAGGATACTTGCGAATCAGATTCCAGTAATCCTTCAAGTTACCGCCTGAGTTACCCATGGTATGGTTGTACTCGCACTGGATGAGCGGCATCGGACTGTTAGGGTCCTTCGCATACTTTTCGCAAGCACTTACAGGATAGTACATAGGGCAGAAGATATCGGTACCCTCGCCTCTGCGAGCCTGCTCATACTGAACCGGACGGCTCTGGTCCTGGCTCTTGATCCACTTGTAAGCCTGCAGGAAGTTATCGCCCATCACAGTCTCATTACCCATACTCCAGGTTACGACACTAGGATGATTGAAGTACATGGAAACATTGTGCTGGTTGCGCTCCATAATCTGCTTGGCAAACATCGGTTTCTTGGCAGCTGCATCATCGCCATACTGGAAACCGTGACTCTCCTGGTTAGCCTCAGCTACCACATAGATACCATACTCATCGCAGAGCTCGTACCAGCGTGGATCATCAGGATAGTGGCAGGTACGGACAGCGTTGATATTCAGGCGCTTCATAATCTTGATATCCTGAATCATGCGCTCCATGCTCAATACGTAACCTCCGTCAGGGTCCATCTCATGACGGTTGGCACCCTTGATGAGCACAGGCTGACCGTTGACAAGGAACTGCTTGTTTTTGATTTCCACCTTGCGGAAACCTATCTTGACAGGAGTCATGCTAGCCGCCTTCATAGCGTTCTTCTTCTGAGCACCCATCAGGGAAACCTGCAGGGTATATAAATAAGGTGTCTCGGCACTCCACTTCTGAGGATTAGCTACCTGCAGAGAGAAATTGGCAGTACCATTCTTGGCTACGCCAGTAGTGGTTGCTACCTGCTTGCCGTCCTTGTCGAACAGGATGAAGGCCAATTTGCCATTACCCTTTACCTTGGTAGAGATATTGAGCACACCATCCTTGTAGTTGTTTACAAGGTCAGGAGTAACACGGATATCCTCCAAATGCAACTTGGCATCGCGGGCAAAGAGATAGCTCTCACGAGCCACACCACTCAAGCGCCAGAAGTCCTGATCCTCATCCCAGGAACCATCACACCAGCGGAAGGTCTGGAAGGCAATGAGATTCTTGCCCTTCTTCAGATAAGGAGTGATGTCAAACTCGGCAGCTACCTTGCTATCCTCTGCATAACCGGCAAACTTGCCGTTTACATAGAGATAGATATTGGAAGTTACGCTACCGAAATGGGCTATTACCTGCTTGCCATCCCAGTTGGCAGGGATGTCGATGATACGGCGGTAAGAACCCACATGGTTATCCTTGGTAGGAACAGCTGGTGGCTGCTGGTCGAAATGTCCGCGCCAGCCAAAGCCTACGTTCACATATTCCGGATCACCGAATCCGTTCATCTCCCAGATGCCTGGAACATTCATGGTCTTCCATTTGGAATCATCAAGATCTTCCTTGTAGAAGTCGGTAGGACGCTGGTCGGCATTAGCCACCCAGTAGAACTTCCAGGTTCCGTCGAGCGAAAGGAAATACTTGCTCTCCGTCTTGTTCATGTGCAGGATATCCTTGCTCACGATCTTACCGTCTTTCTCAGAAACCCAGTCATCTGCCGGATAGGTGAAGAAATTGGTGTGCAACGGAAAACGATTGATGGCATTCACCTGAAGGTCGTGCCATTCTGTGTAAGTTGGCTGCTGGACGGTCGTCTTATTCAACGACTTAATGGCAGCCTTCGGTTTGGTTGCACCGAAGGTTGCCATAGCCAATCCTGCCAAACTTAATGTAGCGAACAGTCTCTGTTTCATGTTTGTCAGTTGTTATTAATACTATTTTAAATTGATATATACCTTAATTATATATAGGCATCTTACTTGATGGCAAGATACTTGTCATATTCACATGCCGTAAGAAGCATGGCTCCCACACCGAAGTTTGCCTGAGAGTTGGCATCTACGGTCTGACCAGGGATGGCTCTCTCGCCGATAGGCTGAACATATCCCACCTTGCCATCAGGCTGAACGGCTGTCTCTGTAAGATAAGTCCAGGCACGGTCGATGACCTTCTTGTACTCCTTCTTGTTGAGATAACCATTGTTGACACCCCAAAGCATACCGTAGGTGAAGAAGGCTGTACCACTGGTCTCAGGACCTGGAGCGTGCTCTGGGTCCATCATCGAACGGGTCCAGTATCCTTCCGGCTGCTGGATTTCAGCTACCGCCTTAGCCAGTTTCTGGAATTTATCTACGAAGAACTGATAGTGTTTGTAGTCCTTAGGCATATCCTGGAGCACCTTAGCCAAACCTGCGAGAACCCAGCCATCACCACGAGCCCAGAAGTCTTTCTTTCCGTTGGCACTCTTGTGCTTTGGATAGATGTACTTGCCGTCACGGAAGTAGAGGTTGGTCTCCTTGTCGAGCATAATCTCATCGGTGGTGAGGAGATTATCGTAGAGTTTGTCGAGATACTTGGTATCGCCGGTCAGCTTGTACATCTTGGTCATCACAGGCATCACCATATAGAGGGCATCGCTCCACCACCAGTAATCTGTTGGCTGAGAGTAAGCCTCATAGTGCATTACCTCCTTGGCTCGCTTCACCATATATTCTGATGCTGCGGCATTTCCCTTGGCAGCCTCGATGTTATAGAGGTCGATGTAGGTCTGGAAGCAGATCTGCCAGTCGCCGAAGAGAACGTGATCCTTACCCTCGCCGTATGGCTTGTACTTCCACTTGGCTGGGTTTGCTTCTGTAGCACCGGTCCAGTCGTTGTGTTCAGCCCAACGGATAGAGTAGTCGAGCATTTTCTGGTCCTTGAGCATCTTATATACCTCCATGTTGCCGGTATGATAAGCGGCATTATCCCAGAAGGCACGAACCTCAGGCTTGTTGTTAGCCTGCCAGTAGTTATTCACCTTGGTGATGAGTTCCACCACCTGCTCGTGGTCCCACTTTCTGGAAGCCTTCACCTCCTTCTTGTTCTGTTTCTTGACCTTGGCGGTCTTCTTGGCTGGCTGCGCTGCGCTCAAAGGCAAAGCCAAGGCTGCAGCTGCCAACATCATCAATATTTTGCGCATGATTAATTATCAATTATAAATTACCACTTGTCCTTGGTTACTATCTCGTCCTTCCACTGATGATCCTTAGGGAACTGCTGATTATTCCATGCCTTCGCCTGGGTCCAAGGCTGTGCTGCATCTGTCCAGAACGGATGATCGGCAGGCAAGCCGAGAGGCATGAAGGCAAGGGTGGTCATATAGAGCGAACCGTTGTTGGTGTACCAGTCGGCTACGTCCTTCTGGCTGTTTCCACAGAAACCGATAGAGAGATAACCCTTCTCATTGAAGTTATTCTGCTTATCGAACATGCGATGGAGCACCTTGGTCAGGGCTGCACGAACCTGACCATTGCTCAAATCCTTAGGCAACTTCTGATACCATGCCATCAGAGCAAGCGGCTGCATGGTTGCCATGCGGTAAGGAATGCTTCTGCCGAAAGCCGGGAAGGTTCCTTCCGGAGAGATGAATCTCTCGAGGATGATGCTGTACTTCTGGCAGCGCTTCAACTCCCGGTCGTAGTACTTCTGATAGTTGAGGCGGGAATTCACCTTGGCATCCACCATCGCCTGGAGTGTTTCCAGATACATCGGATGGAACACATAGCTGCTGTAGTAATCGAAAGCGAACGAAGGACCGTCAGCATACCAGCCATCGCCTACATACCACTCCTCTACCTTGCGGCAAGCCGAATTCACGCGATATTCATCGAAATCGCCACCCGCCTTTGCCATGAAGCTCTCGATGGTAGAAGAGAAGAGCAACCAGTTGGTATAAGGAGGATCGATGTGGCGGAGCTTGGCAAACTCCTTCAGGTATCGCTGCTTGGTCACCTCGTCCAAAGGCTTCCAGAGTGTATCGTAAGCACGGAGGAAACTCTCGGCGACATAGGCTGCATCAACCAGGTTCTGACCGCCGATGCCCCAGCAGAGATAGTCAGGATTCTGAGGGTCTACGGCATTCTTGTAAGAAGCCAAAGCCCATTCACGCAACTGCTTGCGCTGCTTGCCTTCGGCAGTAGCATCATCTGGAAGAGTGAGCCATGGAGCCACGCCAGCCATCAGTCTGCCGAAGCACTCCATATAGAGCACCTTCTTGT
>CAVHWE010000083.1:0-9919 GCA_963639495.1 bacterium
TCGGGCAGTTCGTCGCCGCATGATGCCATGCTTAGGAGCGTGGTGCAGAGCACGGAGCCTAATGCTAAGATTTTAAAATTATGGTTCATATCCTTGTAGTATATTTTTTATTTGTTCTACTTTCTGTTTATAAGCCTTGGCACTACCCTACCCTTATAAGATAAGGTGTAATAGGGTATGCCGTCCTTGCAGTAGGTGTTGAGCACAAACTGCTTTATCTCCACTCTACTGCTTGCTGAGCCTTACCACCTTGCATCCGTGTGCCGGAAGCGACGCGCTGACCTTCGACACCTCGCCCTCATCGGTGTGTGTCCAGAGGTCGCGACACTTCATTGTGCCGCTGATGCCAAGCTGCGACAATTCTACACCACGTGATATAGTGCGGTCCTCGCGGTTGAACAGAGCCACAACCACATCGCCGTTAGACATCGTTCCCCACCATATCTGCGAGTTGCCGTCGTTATAGTCGGTTGTCAGCGGCTTGCCTATAAAGCCGTCGGCATTAAGCGCAAGCATCTCCTTGTTCTGATAGAACTTGACGCGGTCGCCAACGGTGTTGTACTGGTCGGCTACGGCTATTGGTCCGCCAGCCATCAACTGCAGCGATATCGAGGTGCGACACTCGTCGTCGGTGTCGAACGAGTGGATAAGCGTAAAGTCGCCGTCGGCTATAATCTTGCCCTTGCCTGTGATGTCCGACCAATAGATAAAGCCCTCAAACTGGTTGTTGGTAGACGGCCACTGGTCGAGCTGGATATAGCCACGAACGCGGTTGGAGCAGTGGTCCCAGCCTCCCTCGAACGTGTCGGCCACGATACGGGCCATGTCGCAGTACTGTATCTCGTTCTCGCCGTGGTTCTTCATGTTAGGCATCACAATGGATGTAAAGACGCCATACTTTGTGGCTGCCTCCTTGATGTATTGCAGGGCGAGCTTGTATTCGGCTGAGCCATAGCCACGTCCGACTACTTCGCCGCCGCCGTGGAATATACCGTCCTCAAAGGTGCACATAAAGTCCATACGGATAAATTCGACTCCTATACTTTTATAATACTTGAAGAATCCGTCGATATACTCCTTGGCTCCTCTGTGGCTCGGCACAATCCATGTAAAGATGTCGCCGGTGAAGTTGGGGTTCTTGACGTGGTCCTTCGAGGGGTCGTACAGAAGGCTGCGCACTTTGTACTTGGTGCCTTCTATCGGCGTGTCGAGCGAGCCGTGTACCCACAAGGGGTTGTCGTATATGCCCAGACGCAAGCCCTTTGCCTTGCACATCTCCACGAGCTGGGTTAGCGGTATGTTGGCATAACTGGTCATATAGGTATGTCCGACGTTGTCGCTGCCCGACATAGTCATAAATCCGTCGGTGCATATCATATTATAACCGTATGGCAAGAGGTTGTCTGCCACCCAGTCGATATTCTTCTGCCACGTTTCAAGCGGCATGTTGCAGTTGGTTCCGGCTATCTCGGCCTTTCTGCCATATTCGTACACCGACCAGTAGAGCGGAGCCTTCTTTGTCACGCCTGTGGGTGTCTCCGGCGCAACGGGGTCGTCTGGGATATCTTCTGGAGTCCAACCTGTATTGAAGCTACCTCCATTTATCGAGTAATCGCTACATCCCATTGTCATAAGAGATAACATTACTGCGACAATTGATAAAACTATCTTTTTCATATATGATTCAACTTATTATTATTTTTTTTCAAACTTATTCTTGATAGGGAGATCTGAAGGTACCTCTGCTTATTTCTGCTTTTCAAAGGTAACAGTCATGTGATATGTATCAACTGTAACCTTATATTTACCCGCTTCGCCAGAAAGAACCTGCCACTTGGTATCAGGACTGTTTCTCTTGACAGCTCGTGAGTCAGTAATAGACTGGTTCTCGGAAGCAGCCATAATAAAATCGCAGCTCCAATCACTTGGGGTATCCAATGGGAATTTCAACTCACCTGCAGAAAGCTGACCGATCCATGTAAACAGGAACTTATTGACAGGATCTTGTGTCATTTTCAATGAGCCACCAATATTCCATCCTGCCGGACAAGCAGAACCAACCATATAAAGTTTGTTTATCTCTGGTTCAGGATAAGTAATTGAAGGTTGCTCGCTAGTTGAAAGATCAGCATTTACAACACAGAAACCGTCTTTTTCCACATGGAAAGTTCGAACAGCATCGCTCGCAGCATCTACTGCAATCTTGTAATCACCAGCCAACAATGCACCAGCATAACTGTACTTTGTTTCTGAAAGAACCTCTTCCATTAAAACACCCTCACCTCCTGTGGCATCAGCCTTGAATATGTAAAGATTACGCGGTTGAATCTCATAACCTGTCACATTGACCGTTGTTTTAGATATCTCAGGTTTCATGTAATGGTCTGCACCAGTTACTTCTGCGATAATCTCTCCTTCAACAACAGCAGTTGTACCAGTAGGAACACCCCACGTCTTCAAATATGAATTGAGCTGCTTATGAGTGAAACTAACGGAATTCTGTCCCTCGGGAATATAAATTTTACTGATGGAGTTCTCAAAGTTGCTACCCTCGAGATCCATCTTGAAATAATAATTTATTTTAGTACCCTCACCACGGTCTTGAGCTTTGCCCCATGTAAAGGTAACAGCAGTCTCTTCACCCTTATCCTGCTCCAGGGTCACCGATTCCTCAGAAGCAGCAAGGTGCATCTGATCGTCCACTCCAGGAATGGAGAACCGAATATCATCACCACTACAGCTTGCCAAAAACACAGGAATGGCGACAAGTATGAATAAAATGAATTTCTTCATGATAAATATCTTCTAAATAATGGTTTGTTATGTTTAATTCCAATATGGAGCCTGCTTCAACTTGGTATTTTTGTCTATCTCACTTTGATGAATAGGGAACCAATAGAATGCCTTTTTGTAAACACGAGTCTGATATTCTGTACGCTTATAAAAACTTGCAGCATCACGTCCATTGGCGTTCATTCCATAGAAAGGACCAGTAAGCACCTTCTCAGCTTCCTTCCAGCGTCGTAAATCATCATAGCGCAGTCCCTCACAATTAAGTTCTACGCGACGCTCTGCATGAATCAGATTTCTCATCTCAGACTGATTATCGAGATTGACATGTATGTAGTTGTCATCTGTATTACCTGTGGTATACTGGCGAACACCTGCACGCTCACGAATCTTATTGAGGTATGTCAGGATTTCCTCATTGCCCGGATCACACTCATTGAGAGCCTCGGCATAGTTAAGGTAAGCCTCTCCCAAACGGTAAAGTATTCCAGGGCGATACTGATAACTACCTTGTTTTACATTATCCTTATAGTAAATTTTCTTTTTTGCGAAGTAACCGTTCTGAGGAGCATCATGAGTTCCGTTGTTGTCGGTCTCTGTTCCATCACCTCTGAACATATTATAAACACGATCTTCCTGATTGAAATAACCATTGTTGAAGTTTACGCAAATATAAAAACGAGGTTCACGATGGCAATACATATTGTAAGTACCCTTGCGAGTGATGGATCCTCCATTACAAAGAGAGGCCCAATCGGTATTGTCGCGCTGTTCGTCGGCATCAGAGAAACCTTCTTCTTTATAATTAGATGCAGGATCGGTAATAGGAAGACCATTCTCCATTGAGAACGCATCCACCAAAGACTGTGTTACACCCATACCACCATTACCGCTGCTACGCAAAGGCGTTGCAAGCTTCTCATACTCAACATAATCACATCCACCAGGACGAGCAAACAGAATTTCGGTATTACCATCATCAAAACGTTTAAACATCATATCCTGGTATGACATAAATGGGTCAATCTTGCCGTCAGACTTTTTCACCTCATACAATTTATATCCAGCAGCCTCTGCCTCTGTAATCAACTCTCTGCAGGCATCGGCAGCCTTTCTCCATTTATTGGCATCGTAAGTCTGGCTTATGATGTTTTCTCCCTTGTCGTTCTTGTAGTTGGCATAGTCAGTATTACCATTAACCAATGGGCTTGCAGCATAGAGCAACATACGCGCCCTTACAGCCAGACACATGATACTGGTAGCACGACCATACTTGCGAGCCTCTGTATATTTGGCAGGTAATATCTTAGAAGCGGCCTGCAACTCCTTATCACACCAATCAATTACTTGGTCATAAGGGGTCTGACCAATCATCAGATCACTCAAGTTGAAGTTGGATGGTGTGATTTCGTCAGGTGCAAAAGGAATACCACCGTATGTATTGGCAAGCAGAGCATAGTAATATGCCTTCATGAAGCGACATTCAGCTTTCATGTACTCCACCTCAGCTGAGGTTATGCCCTGTTCGTTCAAAGCATGTACATTTTGGATAAAGATGTTTGCCTCACGAATACGCTGTGGAAAATTGGCCCAGAAGTTGCCATCCCAGCTGCTGTTGGTAGTCCACTCACCCAAGATAAAAGGAATGACTTTCCAATCGAACTGGCGATAACGCTCTGACGGTGTCATGTCGTCACCTAAAACCTCCCAACCCGCATACTTCAAATAGCCAAGATATGGATCAGGAATTCCAGAATAGACATTGGCAAGCCAGCCCTCGGTACGGGTCTTGTCATCAAAGACCATCTTCAGGTCAAGTTCGGTGTCACTCTCCTTGTCCAAGTAATCAGAACAAGACGAGAATCCGAACATGCCTAATACCATTGTCACAATATATAATGTCTTTCTCATTGTTTTGTCTTTTATTATTTATTACTAATCAAAAATTCAACTGGAACCCAAACATTACAGAGCGCATGGATGGATATTTTAGGCCATCTGCTGTATCAAGCTCAGGATCCCACAATTTGAACTTAGAAATATAGAACAAGTTATTACCACTAACAAAGAAGCGGATATTGTTGGAATAAATTGCCTTAGTAATGCTTCTTGGCAAAGTGTAACCCAGTTCTATTGACTTAAGTCGCAAGAAACTCATGTCTTTCTTCCACCATGTTGAGGCATAATTGTTATTGGGATTGGTGCTTTCCGACAAACGTGGCCAGAACACATCTTGTGACGGATTTTCCTCAGTCCAGCAATCCTTATAGTTTGCATAAACATTTCCCATAACTCCTTGGCCACTTCCTGGAATAAAGTACTGAGTACCTCCTATGATACGATAGCTCTGTCCTGTACCCTGGAAGAAGAAACTAAAGTCAAAGTTCTTGTATTCAACATTACCACCAAAACCATAAACAATTCTTGGGGTCGTTGTTCCACCTATATATCCCTCATCCTTGGCATCGACAACGCCATCATCGTTCATATCGCGATATTTGATATCACCAGGTCGAACTACAGAGCCTATATTTGGAGTAGGAATACCTGCCTTCAACTTACCATTTTCGAAATCATCGTCTGTATAGAGACGTTCTGCCTGAAGTCCCCACAGTGTACCGATAGAACGACCGGTCAATGAACGATAAGTACCCTTTACTGACTCTGGTTCATCATACTCCTTAACTTCATTCTTGGCATAGGTGAAATTTGCTCTTAGAGCTACACGCAAATCCTTGCCAAACTTGTGATTCCAAGTAACAGTACCATCCACACCACTGTTGTCTACGACGCCATAGTTGGCATAGGGGTTACTCAAGAAACCTGCCTGTGTAGGAATAGTCTTACGCTGCATGAATATGTTGGTACGGTGCTCATAGAAGTAATCAAACTGGAGGTTAAACTCATTCCAAAGTCCCAACTCTATACCAACATTGGTCTTTGTAGAGGTTTCCCATGTCAAATTGTTAACACCTACCTCGCCCTCAGAATATCCTCCACGCCAATAATCACCAGAATAACCAAAATTATAGCCAGAAGCTCCAGTGTTAATAGTGGTAAGATAAGCGAAACGGCGGCCTCCGATATCATCATTACCGACCTTACCTATAGAACCTTTCAACTTCAAAAGAGTCAGCCAATCAGCACAGTTTCTCATAAACTTTTCCTCAGAAATAATCCAACCTAAGGCAAGAGATGGGAAGAAACCGAAGCGATGGCCTTTGGCAAAATTCTCACTACCATTGTAACCGAAGTTGAACTCACCCACATAACGACGGTCGAATGTATAAGAAAGACGACCAGCTATACCTTGTGAACGCTTAGGCTGAATATCACCCCAATCGTAAGAACGCTGGTTATAAAGGAAGAGGGCATCTACGGCATGCTTCTTGGCAAAAGTATGATTATAGCCTAAGGAGAACTCTAAGTAAGTACTGTTATTACCATAGTTTGCATTGGAGCTATGGTCTAAGAACTCGCTACCATAGGAAAGTACACCATGAATCAACTCACCCTCATCACCACGCGACTTAGCCACACCATAATAGGTTGGGGTCTTTCCACGAGTTACAAAGTTCTCGTTATAGGTATCAAATGCAAAAGTTGCCTTGAACTTCAAGCCAGGTGTTATCATTTTCAGGTTTTGTTCCAATTGGAAGAGAGATTCCAACTTACTTCGTGTTCCTCTATAATAGCCCTGCTGTGTACTCTCTGCCCAAGGATTGGCACGATTGGTACTGGCTTTAGGGATAGTACCATCTGAATAAATGGCAGGATGCACAAATGGTGGGGTTTCGAATGCATGAGTAAACACATTGTCGGTACTACTATTCGACTTGCGCAAGTTCTGCAGATATCCACCCACATTAAAACGAAGCAAGGTGGTTTTAGTCAAATCGAGATCAACATTGGCACGCATATTAAAGCGTGTCAGTTTTGACCCGGTATCGTAAGGCAACGTATCATCTGTCTCCATAATGCCAGTCTCGTGATAGACAGAAGCTGTCAATGAATACCTTAATATATTAGTTCCGCCAGAGACAGTCATGTTACCTCGGGTAGAAGTGGCATAATCCTTAGTGATTGCATCTATCCAGTCTACATCTGGATAAAGATCTTTATCATAACCCGTATATGTTTTCATGATCTGATCCTTGGTAAACATTCTCTTACTTGGATCAGAACACAAATTGTTAAGTAATGTCATATATTCAGCTGCGCCGATGAATTCGGGTAATTTGGTCGGTTTCGTAATAGCCTGCTCAAATCTGAAGTCAATAGAAGGCTTAGCTACAGAGCCACGCTTGGTATTGATGATAATGACACCATTGGCACCACGTACACCATACATGGCACTTGCAGAAGCATCCTTCAATACAGAGAATGACTCAATTTCTGCTGGATCAATATCGTTCAAGCTACGCTCTACACCATCTACCAACACTAATGGAGAACTACCGCCTGCACCAAAAGTTGAAATACCACGAATCCAGAACTGCGAGTTGTCATAACCCGGTTCACCAGAAGGCTGATATGCGATAACACCTGCCAATTGACCAGCTAAGTTGTTACTCATTGAACGAGAAGAACCCACCTGGAGATTTCCCGGGTCAAGTGTCTGAATAGAGCCAATGACCGAAAGCTTTTTCTGGTTACCATAACCTACGACAACAACCTCATCGGCACTTACCGCATCTTCTTTCAACTGGATATTAAAGTTAATATCAGATCCAACCTTTACCTCTTGAGGCTTAAAACCGAGATAGTTAAAAACCAAGACACTGTTCTTGTCAGGTACATCGATATAGAAGTGTCCATCCATATCGGTAATAGCAATAATCTTGGTTCCCTTAACAGTGACTGTGGCACCTATCAAAGGATTGTTCTCATTATCGACAACTGTACCACTTGCCTTAATGCCTTTTTGTTGCTGCTGAACAACATTAGGCAATGCAGCAGATATGGTAGTAACGCCAGCACCTACACCAGGCATCAGCAATAACGAGCATAAAAACGTCTGTCTTACATTCATGTTAATAAATATTTTTAGATGTTAATATTTGCATCTTCTTTCATGATAACATTGATTTTCTTGCGTCCCTTTACCGCCTCGGTAAGAGACTCAAAACCCACGTATGAGAATACTAAGGTAGCCTTAGGAGAAACCTCGATGGTATAGTTACCATCCATGTCTGTAACGGCACCTGCCTTGGAAGAAGATGTCCTTACATTTACACCTATCAGAGGCTCACCAGAAGCATCAGTGACAGTACCCTGCACTTTCAGCATTTCCTGTGCCAAAAGCGTAAGAGGCATCAGCATGCACAAGCATAACAATGCGGTTGTCTTTTTTAGGAATGTTTTCATTTGCTTTACTTTTAAGTTAATGTATATTCTTTTCGGTTAGGAACCTTAATTAATCTATCATGATTTTCTTGGGACAGGAAGTTCTTGCGCCTACGGTTTTTACGATATATACTCCTTTTGCCAAGCCTTCTGCAACGACACCCTCTTGGATGTTTGAGTAAGAAGCGATCTGCTTGCCATCTATCGAACACACCGATATTGTAACAGGCTTCTCTGTTGACTTCACGTATATCGTTCCTTTGCCACAAACGATCTGTACTGAAGCATCCTGTTCTACCTTCCGAACTTCTGTTACGGCATTCAGTTCCTTGGCATTGCTACCCAACAGTTCTCCACGAATGGTTTCTGTTGCCGTATTGATGGTAATGCGATAATTCCCTGCCTCGGAGATTTCCCATTTCACATCATCGCCACCTGAACTACGGAAGCTTCCTTCACCAACCAAAGGAGTGTCGGCTACGTATGGATGATAAGTTTCCGATGTCCAACTCTGGTTGGTCAGTATCTTCAACTTGCTTGGTTCTGGACGGTCATCGCTCCATGTAGGAGATAAGTAACCTTCCCATACCAATTCCTCTGGATTGGATGAACTTGGAGTGAATTGGCAAGTAGCTGGGTCTGTCCAATAGTTCCAATATTCCTTGAGGCATCCTCCTGCCAAATAGAGTGTACGGCGTGGCTTGAATATCTTGGCGTATGCCTGATGTTTGTCTTTGATAGCATAAAGCGTATATTTACCAGGAACGCTCACACTCCATCCTTCAGTCTGCTTATCTGTCGTACATTTCAAGGAAGAGCTATAGTCTTGTCCAAAGGAAATATCCACGCCTTCAAAGAGAGAAGTATAATACTTCGTAGATGATGTCGCCTCTGGTGTATCTTGCAGAATGAGATTACCCGGTTGCAAATCAAGCAACGTCTTGAACTCTACATTGCCATACTGTGGGAGTTCCACTACCTTGCCTCCCAATGCAGTACCCGTCGCATAGAGTTTTTTGGGCAATTTCACCTCATCTTCCTTCTCACAAATAACCATCTTCATGCTTTGCAAATCAACATACACAGTATAGTCTCCAGTGACAGTTGGCTTAAACTTGAAGTCCTTGTCTCCAGGCAATTCCCAGTTGATTTCCAAGTTTAGGTCATAATACTGACCTACTTGGATATTTTGGTCTGCCGAAGTACCTACGATATGCTTATGAAATGCTCTCGTATTGAGGAACTTAAATTCCTTGCCAGCCTCCAAGTGACCTGTCCATCGAAACAGTCCCTCATTTATCTTTTCCATATCAGGAGTCTTGCTGGTATCCCAAGCGTATGGAGTAGCATCACCAATGATATATAGTTGCGACAACTCCAAGGAGTAAGGCATATCAGCAGCTTTCACTCCCCAAACAGCCAAGATGGCATATAGTGACAAAAATAATCTTTTCATGGGTATATCACTTTTATTCTTTAATAAACTTGTTTACGTATGTCTTGCTGTCAGCCACCACCTTACTTATATATAGCTGTGGCATCAACATTGACAAATCTTCAGAGAAGCCATCTACTTGCTTATAGTTGTTTGCCAACAACGTCTTGCCAGCGACATTGCTCACCACCAAGGATACTTGTTGGGCAAGTTTGCCGAATGAAGCAACAAGTTGTTGATCAGTCTTGTCATAAGCAACACTTACCTTATTTGCCCCTATCTTATCTATTGCCGTCGCAGGACTATACTCCACGACGACTTTTCGTTCCAGCGAACAACTTCCCGAAG
>CAVHWE010000084.1:0-9918 GCA_963639495.1 bacterium
TGCAGGGAGCAAGCCTCGGCAGTGCATCCGCTGGTGTTAGCCTTCGGATAACTGTAGAGCACAATCTTGCGACCACGGTAGTCGCTTGCCTTTATCTCACGTCCGTCCTGGTCAATGCCAAGAATCTCTGGTATTTTATCTCCTATATTCATAATTCTATATTTATTAATTATATGTCTTGTTATGATGCAAAGATAATAAAAATAATGCGAACCGATGTGATTCTTATGATTTTTAACACAAATAATCGTTGTTTATCTTTCTACCTGGAAGTTTAAACGAATCTTTCTTTTGGATAAAAAAAAGAAAAATATAGGGAGGATATTTGGTAATATGCTGATATTTACTTACTTTTGTGTGATGAACGTTCATGGTATGAAACAGGGAGCGTGATACTAAACAGGTAAAAAAGGAAGAAAATGAAGAAGATATTTTTGTTCATATTATTCTGTCTTTCCGTATGCAGCATGTCGGCTTACGACTTTCTGCGAGCTGTGAAAGATGAGATTCCGGGAGGTTACAACTTCTGGGTTTATACGCCGGTAGATTATTTCTATTCGCAAGAACAGACTCCTGTCATCATCTTTCTGCATGGAGCCAGTCTTTGTGGAAGAAATCTGAATAAGGTGAGAAGATACGGACCGCTTGATGCCATCGTCAAGGGGCGCGATATCGATGCGCTGACCATCGTTCCGCAGAATCCGGGAGGAGCCTGGAATCCGAAGAAAATCATGGATATGCTAGACTGGGTGAAGAAGAATTACCCATGTGATTCTAATAGGGTTTATGTCTTGGGTATGAGTTTGGGCGGTTATGGCACCATGGATGTCTGCGCTACTTATCCCGACAGAATAGCTGCCGGCATGGCGCTGTGTGGCGGCTGTTCGTATAAGGATGTGAGTGGATTGGGCGATTTGCCTTTCTGGATTATCCATGGCACAGCAGATAGGGCAGTACCGGTCAAGCAATCGAAGGTGGTGGTAGATAAACTTGTGAAGGATGGCAAGGATACCCGATTGATATACGACTGGTGGAAGGGTGCCAATCACGGTACCCCTGCCCGCGTGTTTTATCTGAAGAAAACCTATCAGTGGCTCTTCTCGCACAGTCTATTAAATAAAGACAGACCCGTGAACCGCAACATCAGTATTACGATGAGTGATCTGGGCAGAGCATATGGTGATGTGAACCGAAATGCCCCTCAGCCTGAACTCATCGACGGTCCGAGTGTGATCAAGGAAGAGGGAAATGAATATTAAGGAATCAGGTGAACAGTTCTGCTACCTTCTCCAGCCAATTCTTATCAATATCATCGAAGGTGCTGAGGTGTTCGCTGTCAATATCCAGTACGGCAAAAAAAATTGAAAAACTGTCATTTTCATAGAAATATTTCTATCCTTTCAATCTTTTTTCGTACTTTTGCACCATCAATTAAAATAAAGAAAATCCAGTTTTTTAAATGAAGTAAGAAAATGGCTGATAAAGATATGAAATGGAAGACGCTCTCGCAGAAGTATCTGATAGAGAAGCCATGGCTCACGGCACGAGTGGATAAGGTGGAATTGCCTACGGGGGCCATTATCGATGAATATTACGTGCTGGAATATCCCGATTGGGTGAACACCATCGCCATCACGAAGGAGGGAATGTTCGTCTTCGTTCGCCAGTATCGCTATGCGATAGGTAAGACGGTGAATGAACTTTGCGCAGGAGTGATAGAGAAGGGCGAGGACCCGATGGCGGCTGCCAAGCGAGAGCTGATGGAAGAGACGGGATTCGGTGGCGGTAACTGGCAGAAGTGGATGACGATTTCGGCTAATCCGAGCACGCATACCAATCTTACCCATTGCTATCTGGCTACGGATGTGGAGCGCATGGATGTGCAGCATCTTGACCAGGCTGAGGATATCGAGGTTCGCCTCTTCTCAAGAGAAGAAGTGATGGAAATGCTGGAGAAGGGAGAAATTTGGCAAAGCCTGATGGCGGCTCCGCTATGGAAGTATTTTGCGAAGGAAAAGTAAACAATAAACATTATAAAGATGGTAATAGATTTCGAAAAGATTGCTGAGGCTCATTTGGAGGGCTTCAAGGGTGGACAGGGTAAACTCGACACCCGTAACTATGTGGATGACAAGGTGAAGATTATGTATTCTACCTTGCGTCCGGGTGCATCAACTGGTCTTCATACTCATGAGGGCAACTGCGAGATTATCTATGTGGTAAGCGGCACTGCTACTTTCCATTATGATGATACCGTGGAGGAGGTTCGCCAGGGACAGGTGCATTACTGTCCGATGAACCATGCTCATTATATGGAGAACCTCACCGACCATGATCTGGTGTATCTCGCCATTGTGCCTGAGCATCATTAATATCCTTGAAACATCAATTAGGGAAAACGCATCATATTCCTCAAGGAAAACGAAAAAAGAAAGTCCAACTCGGATGCCTCTCTCTCAGAAAGGCTCCAAGCTGGACTTTCGTCATTTTTTTCTCTCTCTCTCTCTCTCTCTTTCTTGTATTGCTATGCTAATCTGTGTTTATCTAAAAGTCAGCTGCGGATTAGAGTTTCTCGCAGAACTCGATTTTCTCCTTGTTTGGACCCTCAATGGTGAAGAACTTTACGCCGTTCTCCCAGAAAGGAAGACCATTTACCTGCTGATCCAGCATCTTGAAGGTGCCGGCTTCCTTCACTACCAGGAAGAGATCGTCTATGTTCTTTACATCGATGGCGATGTGGTCGATGGCTCCATATTCCATCTTTGCCTGATGGTTCTGATAGGTCTCGATGATGAGATTGTGGAGCTGGAGGAAGGCTACTTCCTCGGTGCCGTTTACTGTGCGGAGGGCTGTCTCAAAGCCCAGGGCATGATAAAACTCAATGGTCTTGTTGATGTCGTTGGTAGGAATGCCGATGTGCTGCACACCTGTTGTAAAATCTTTAATCTTCATAATGAATTTGTGTTTAGATGATTGTTATGATAAAACTTTCTGTGTTTTTTGAAGATTTAGAAGCGGATGATTTCTGCTCCAATCTGGAAATAACTCTGGTTGCTCTGCGGATTCCACATGCCCTTGGCGTAAACCGGAACGGTGTAGTTGCCGAGCTTGAGGTCGTGGGTGGCTTGCAGCGATACGTGAACTATGCCTGCCGTGGTTCCGAAGAAGTGAGCATCCTCGCCAGCTCTGTTCAGGGCGAAGGCTCCACCTACTCCTGCATCAACCTTCCAGCCATCCTTCTGGTAGATAGGGTATTCCGCATAGGTGAAGGTGGAATATTTCTGCTTCGTATTGTCGCTGTTGCGGTCGCGTCCGAAGACTACCGTTGACCAGCTCAGGAGCAGTGGAAACTTCGCGTCCTGAAACCGGTAGCTTAATGTAGCATCGAGGAATCGGCCCGTGGTATGGGCAGAGTAGTTCCAGTATTCCTTATTATTATAGGTGGCGCCAGGGGAGAAGTTGTAGGTGTCCCACAGGGCGAATCCCCAACCGCCAGCCTTCAGATTCAGATAATGATTAAACTCCTTGTAGGAGCCTTCCGAGTTGCAGCCTCCCCAAAGTCCCACGGTAACGTGGTCGTTGGCCATCGTATAGCTCAGGTCGGTGAGGAGGACGATGCCGTCGGAAACTTCCATGCCACGCCACAGATGATTGTTCTGCACGTTGGCTTTCAGATGGAGCTGTGCCTGAGCGTTTCCCAGGCAAGCAGCCATCATCAAAACAATAACTACAATTCTTTTCATGGTTTTACTACAAAATAAACTAATAAACCTAATTAACTATGAACCTTATAAACGTTAACTAATTACTTAAACCATATATTACTGATAATTATAATTTGCATATAATTTGGGCAAATAAGGGCTTATCTTGTAAATTCCTTAGGCAAGACCGGCATGGCTCCGTTCTGTGTACAGACGAATGCCGAAACCTTTACTGCCAATTCATGAGCTTCCTTTACGCTCTTACCCTTCAAGATGCTTGCCACGAATGCGCCTGTGAATGAATCACCGGCACCCACTGTGTCTGCCACTTCCACTTTCGGTGTCTCGATAAACGAAACCTCGCCAGGGGTGAATACATAGCTGCCGTTTACGCCGCAGGTAAGGATGAGCATCTTCAGATTATACTTGCCCAGCAGGAGCCAGCATTTATTCTCCAGGTCGATGCCAGGATAGCCAAAGATGCGGCTTACCGTAATCAACTCCTCATCGTTGATTTTGAGGATGTTGCATCGCTTGATGCTCTCGGTGATAATCTCCTTGGTATAGAACCCCTGACGGAGATTGATATCGAAGATCTTGAGGATTCCCTCTCCTTCAGGCATATTGTCGAGGAAGCGATAGATGGTGTTGCGGGAAACCTCGTTGCGCTGAGCCAGCGAACCGAAGCAGGCTGCGGTGCAGTTCTTTGCCAATTCCTCCAGGGCTGGGGTGTAAGGAATGTTGTCCCAGGCTGCTCCTTCCTTGATGTCGTAGCAAGGAATGCCGTTGGCGTCGAGCGAAACCTGAACGGTGCCTGTAGGGTAGGCTACCTTATCTATCTGATAGTTGAGATGGTGATCGTTGAGTTCCTTTTCCAGTTCCTTGCCCAGCTCATCATCGCCCATTGCGCTGACCGCACAGCTATTGAGTCCGAACTGTGAAACGTGGTAAGCAAAGTTGGCTGGAGCGCCACCTAGCTTCTTTCCTTCTGGAAGCACATCGAAGAGTGCCTCGCCGATACCTATCACTGATTGTTTCTTTTCCATTGTCATTTTTACTTTAAGAATGTTAGAGATGTTACTTGATTTCTGTTGCAAAGGTAGCATTTTTCAGCTACCTTCGCAAAGAAAAATCATTTAAACTTTCTGCAAACGTTCCCGCAATCGTTTCCAATTTCTGCAATCGTTTGCAGTATGTTTCTTCTCTTCTATCTCTTTACTTCTTCTCTCCAGGTTTCTGTTCGAAATCGATGAGAACCTTCATGCTGGTTTCGCGATGAGTGTCGATAAACTTGTAGGCATCATCGTATTCTTCGAAGGCGAAGCGGTTGCTTACGAGTGGCTTGAGGTTGACGATGCCCTTGCTTACGTAATCGATGGCTGTGAGATAATCTTCGTGGCGATACATCATTGAACCGATGAGTCTCAACTCATGCTCGCCCAGATAGAACATGCTGAGGGCTGGGTCCTTGGCAAAGACAGCCACAACCACGATGTCGCTACCTTTCTCGATGGTCTCCATCAGCGAACGGATGGAAACTTCTACACCTGCTACCTCGAAACCTACCTGATAGCCTTCCTCACCGAAAAGTTCCTGGGCAGCCTCCTTCAAGGTCTTCTTGGTGATGTTGAGGGTGTGCTTGATGCCGCATTCGCGAGCCTTAGCCAGGCGAAGGTCGCTTACATCGGTAATGAGTACATTCTTGGCGCCACGGGCAATGCAGAACTGGGCTATGAGGTTGCCGATGGTTCCTGCACCGCTCACTACTACATTCTTACCCTTCACGTCGGTGCGGTTGCTGGCATGGGCACCAACGGCTGAAGGCTCAATCATGGCACCATAGTCGAGGCTCATGCCTTCTGGCAACTTAGCCACGCGGTCGTCATCTACTACAAAGAAATCCTGTGCTGCACCATCTGCCTGGAAAGCCTGAACACGCAGGTGCTCACAAACGTTATACTGTCCGCGCTTGCAAGGGTTGCACTTGCCGCAAACCAACTGTGGGCGAGCGGTGATGTGGTCGCCAGGCTTGCAGACGGTAACTTCGCTGCCTACAGCCATAACTACTCCAGAGTACTCATGTCCCTGAACCACTGGGTAGAAGGTGGCTGGGTGAAGACCGTGGTAAGAGTGAATCTCGCTACCGCAGATGCCGATGCGCTTGATGTTGACGAGAATCTGATGAGCAGTTAAGTCTGCTGCCTTTGGTTCTGCTACTTCCTTGAATTCGATATGCTTTGGTTCTACCAATATTGCCTGTCTCATAATTATAATGTTTTGAAATTGTTATTGTTATGTTGGTGGGATAAAAGATCCCGTTTTATCTTTGTATTCTTTGCTGACCCCACTTTTTAAGTGGGCTCTTTTTTATTTCTTCTTATTCTCCAGATCGGTCATAATCTGCTTGTATTGCTTCTTGTTGAGCTTGTAGAAGCAGAGACAACCTGCGGTGATGATCCACAAGACTCCCGGAATGGTGCTGAAGGCGTGGTGCATGATGCTCAATACTTCTGGATTCTGCACAGCGTTGCTTACGTATCCTGCACTGCCCAGGGCAATGGCGAGAAGCGATGTGCCGAGTGCCATTCCTATCTTGTTGCCCAGCGAAATGAAGGCGTATTGGAATCCGTCGTTTCTGATGCCCGTCTTCCACTCGCCATACTCCACACAGTCGGGGATGATGGCATAGATGGCTGTATTGAAGCCTGAGAAGAAGAACCACGACAAAGCTGAGAACAGATAGAACATGATGGCGCTGCCGTTAGGGCTGAAGAAGTACAGACCTATCATCGTAATACCGGTGAGGAAAGCGAAGATGGCTGCCGTGAAACCCTTGTTGCCCGTTTTTTTGAATACCAGAGGGAAGCAGGCTGCACCTATGATGCTTGGCACGATGATGGCCATGGAATAGTAGGAGAAGAGCGTTGCCGAACCTTCTACATAAGTGAAATAGTAGAGCATGTCGGCGTTGCGTCCGTAGTGGATGAAACCGAAGAGCAACTGTCCTAAGAGAGCGAGCAGATAGGGCTTGTTCTTCATCACGGAGCGAAGCTGCACCTTTAATGGGAGCTTCTGTCCCACAGGAACTTCTACCACTTCCTTGGTCTTGTGGAAGCAGAACAGATGGCAGGCGGCGAAGATGATGCCGTAGAGTACTGCCACTGCCAGATATCCATATTTGGTATCGCCTGCGCCAAACCAGCTGATGAGCGGAACGGTTACGATGTTGATTACTCCGATGGCCATCATGGCACTCACCGAACGGCTGGTGTTGAGCTTGGCTCTCTCATCGATGTCTTGTGTCATGGCTCCGCAAAGTGTGCCGTAAGGCAGGTTCACGCAGGTATATCCCAGCACCAGGATGCAGTAGGTTACTGCCATATAGATAATCTTGGCGGTCTGGCTCCATTCCGGATGGGCCCAGAAGGTGAGTATCAGTACCAGTGCAGTGATAGGAGCTCCGAAGAGCAGCCATGGGCGGAATCGTCCCCATCGGGTGTGGGTCTTGTCGGTAAGTGTGCCGATGATGGGGTCGTTAATGGCGTCCCAGAATCGGGAAACAAGCATCAGGGTTGCTACGGCACTCATGCTGATTCCGAACACATCGGTGTAGAAAATCATGAGGAAGTTGCCCACGAACATCCAACTGAAGTTGCAGCCCACATCGCCCATGCCATAGGCGAGCTTACTGATGAAGGGAACCTTTCCCTGCGAATTGTTCTCTAGCGAAGTGTTCGCTTGAAATTTAGAATCTTGTTCCATATCCTTTTTCTTAGGTTTGATTGTGATACTTAATGTTGTTTATTCTTTGTTTTGTGTAGGAATAGAGCGATTTGAGAAATCGTTTTTCCTTTTCACGTTGCAAAGATAGAACGATTTTGCTAGAAAAACAAGAAAAAAAACGGCTGTTTTTTCGCAACCGTTCCCGCAACCGTTCCCATTTTCCGCAACCGTTCCCAAAAAGATTTCTCAGTTTTTTGTTGTTGCTTTCATAGAAAATAAGTATCTTTGCAGGCGCATTTAACTAGAAAGAAAAAGGGATATGGCAAAATATGTAACCATCATGGATATTGCAAGGGAGTTGGGGATTTCCAAGTCCACCGTTTCTCGTGCTCTTTCGGGAGATACGGGTAATGTGAAGGCGGAAACCTTGCTGAAGATATTGGCAACTGCCGAGCGGATGGGCTATCATCGCAACGAACTGGCTGTGAACTTTCGCCAGCAGAGTACTCATAACATCGGCATCATCATTCCCGAAATCGTAACAACGTTCTATATGACCTTTATCAATGATGCTCAAGCCATCCTGCGCAAGCAGGGGTATAAGGTGATGATAGCCATTTCTAACGAGAATCCTGATCAGGAGAGAGAGAACATTCTGATGATGGAGCAGCTGCGTGTGGATGGCATCTTGATGAGTGCATGCGATAAGGAGCATAATGTGGACCTATATAATAAGGTGATAGATAGGGGCATTCCCATCGTGTTTTTCGATAGAACGGTGGAGAAGGTAAAGGCTTCACAGGTGCACATGGACGATTACATCATGTCGTTTTTCATGGTGGAGGCTTTGTTGCGCAAGGGGTATAAGCATATTATTCATATCCCGGGACCTGCTTATATCCGAAACAGCTATGAACGATTGAGGGGCTATCGGGATGCGCTGGAAAAGTTTCATATAGAGTATCAGGCGCAAGATGTCTTGTCGCCAGCCTTGTCGGCTGAAGAGGGTAGTTGGGTGATGGAGCGTTTCCTGGAGAAGAATGTGCCCTTTGATGCGGTCTTTGGTTTTACGGAGACTGCTGTGTTGGGAGCCAAGAGTGCTATCCAGAAACGTGGCTTGCGCATTCCGGAGGATGTGGCGCTTTGCTGCATGTCGGGTACAGCCTTGGCTACCTTGGTTCATCCTCAGTTGACGGTAGTGGAGCAGCCTATTGAGAAAATGGCGCAGGAAAGTTGCCGACTGCTGCTGGAGCATATTGCCGATGGTTATAGAAGGATAGAGGAAATTGCATTGAGAGGTGAAACAGTGATAAGGGAATCTACTTAATAAAGGTATCGGCTTCAGGAATCTGCATAAAAGAAGCTGTTTCAGAAAACTGTATACAAGAGCAGTTTCAGAAAACAGTATACAAGAAACGGGTGTATCATCTATTTTATTGAATGATACACCCGTTTTCTGTTTCCTTATCTTAAGCTTCCTCTTCTTCATTCTCCAGCAAGTCGGTGCCGAGGTGAGTGGTCTGTTCGCGCTTCAAACGGTCGCGCACTTCCTTAGGCTTGGTGGCGTAGGTAATCATTCGGATAGAATCGTTATAGCTTACGTACTTCCAGAGCCAGTTGAGCATTACCATTACCTTGTTCTTTACGCCAAGGATAGAGCGGAGGTGAACTACCAGCCACAATACCCAGGCAAAGAAGCCCTGGCTGTGGAACTTGCCAAGTTCTACCACTGCCTTGTTTCTTCCGATGGTAGCCATTGAACCCAGGTTCTTGTAGCGGAAAGGCTTGAGCTGGGAATCTGCTGCCCCCTCTGCAATCTTCTGGATATTCTTTGCCAGAAGCGCAGCCTGCTGGATGGCTACCTGAGCCAACTGTGGATGACCGCCTGGATAAGCAGGATCTGTAGTCTGGATACACTGGTCGCCGATGGCAAAGAGACCGTCCATGCCAGGGATGCGGTTGAATTCATCTACTACGATTCTGAAACCACGGCCCAGATGGTCGCCATCGATACCTGTGATAGGCTGTGCCTTCACACCCGATACCCAGAGGAAGGTACGGGTAGGAATCTCCTCTCCATCCTTCATCAGAACCTTGTGGTCCTTGTAGTCGGTTACCATCTTGCCAAACTGCACATCCACACCCATGCTGGTAAGGAATTCGTATGCTTTCTTAGAAGAATCCTGTGACATTCCTGCGAGCAGTCTGTCGCCAGCTTCCAGGAGATAGATGTGCATCAGAGATGAGTCCATATCAGGATAATCGTAAGGAATCACGTAGCGTTTCATCTCAGAAAGGGCTCCGGCTATCTCCACACCTGTGGCACCACCGCCCACAATGACCACGTTCAGGAGTTCCTGTCGCTCCTCTTCAGTGGCACAGGTCAATGCACGTTCCAGGTTACTCAGCACGGCGTTGCGCAATCCCATTGCCTCAGAAACGGTCTTCATCGGAATCGCCCATTTCTCGATGTTGGCATTGCCATAGAAAT
>CAVHWE010000085.1:0-9807 GCA_963639495.1 bacterium
TCTCCTGATCAGCCTTTCGCTCTGCAGCAAGATTCAGGAGAGAATTCAGTTCGGTGAAATCTATCTTCACTTTCTTGCTCTTCTTGCTCTTGGCATCGGTCAGGTTGATGCGGTAGTAGTGGGTGCTGTTGGCGTTGCGATAATAGTCTGGCTGGAATTCCTTGCCGTCCAACTTCAGGGTAAGGAGATTGGCTCCTGCACCTGTAGTCACGCCGTTTGATTCGCCCACGGTGATCTTGCTCAATCGGGAGTCAATGTTCAGCGTAGCCTGATTCCAGGTCTGTGCGCCTGTACCTGCCATAGCCAATGGTCCGTACATCAGGGTTCCTACCCAGGATGTCTTCAGCGGAGTACCATCCAGACTTGCCACATCACTCGAAAGCTTGTCGGCACCATACTCGATATGCTTGCTGAATGGCATGTCGATTTCTACGACATCTCCCACCTTCCAGTGCTTCTGTTCCAGTTCTACATAGGTGCTAGGCTGATAGTTCTTTGCCACTTCCTTGCCGTTCACCTTGATGGAGAAACCTTGAGTTGCCCAGTATGGCACACGGAGTTTCAGGGTGAAATCGCCCTCGCCTTCCGTAATCTTGATGGCTGAATGCTGTGCTGGCCACAGGCAATCCTGCTTGATGGTCACGCCTTTCTCCTTCCAGCGGAGGGTGGTTGGCATATAGAGACCTACCCAGAGGGTATGATCGTTGGCAAAATAAGCCGACTGCTGGTACTTGGTATGGTTTTCAGAACCTGTACCGCCGCAGCAGGTGCTCTGAGGAGTCTCGTTGCCGAATGGCTTGGTAGCATTCAATCCTACAGCATATTGATAGCAGGTCTGATACTGGTCCGGATTGAGCGAACCGATAATCTGATTGTACAGCGTGCGCTCGATATAGTCGAGATACTGCGCATTATCAGGGTTATAACAGTTCAAATCCTTGCTCAGCTTGACGAGGTTATACGCACAGCAGGTTTCGTTGATATCCGGATAAGCCTCCGATTCGCCTTCCTGCAGTCCGTTGGTTGCCATACTCAGAATCTGTGTGTATGGCTGACGGAACATCTCTCCGTTTCCAACACCACCCATCGCATACATGTATCTGCCCTGCACCAGTCTCCAGAAGTTCTGTGCCAGATTGTAATAGTATGGCTTCTGATTGCTCTTGTAGCTGCGCAGCGCTCCGATAATCATCGGAATATGCTGGTTGGCATGGCGGGTACGGATGTCGTCGATGTTCTTGCTCAACGGATCGTAGAACTTAGGCGCATCGAAACAGTTGGCCGCCTCAAGGAGCTTCGCCTTCTCATCCGGATTGGAAACCATCTCAGAAAGACGGGCGAGCGATTCGCTCATACCTCCCACCTCACCGGCGATATACATGTCCCACATCTCGTAGCGGTTGCCCGGCTTGGCTCTGCGTTCATCCTGGGTGCCGTCCTGCTTCACATAAGTGCGGTAGTGCATGCGGTTCCATACCCAGAGTCCCATATCCTTGGCAATGAGGAGAGCCTTGTCGCAGATTTCCTTATCATCAAAGTAGGTGGCGATGTCTATCAGACCGGCAAGCTGCTTGTGTACGCTGTAATAAGGTGCCCAAACCCAATCGGAGTTGTTGTAGGCACGATACATCTCGATAAGAGCACAATGCTGAGCCGGAATGGCATTGATATAGCCGTAACCATACAGTTCAGGGTGCTTCTTATATTCATCAAAAGCCGCCCAAGTGCCCTTCATCTCTCTGAGTTCTGCCTCAGGAGCGAAATCACGAGCCTCCCAGTTACGCTTCAGATCCTTATTATATACGAAGGTTTTCTCCTGACACTCTCGCAACTCATTCACCATACGGGTGATGTTCTTGCGAAGGATGGCTTTCTGCTCAGGATTGGTTGCCACGGCGTATGCCTGTGCGATTGCCGACATATAGTGGCCTGATCCATGCCCCTTGAGCTTGGTATCTGGCGAATCCCAGCCATCACTCTTGGTATAGCCTTCCGTACTCAATCCATAAGAATCGCGATAGTTGTAGAGCTGTTGGGTAACATCCCAGGAACAAATCTCGCGGATAGCCTCGTCACGGTTGTGGGTAAGTCGGTTGTCACCATCTATGCTCACATCAGCGAGCGAGAAGGTATGAGCCACTTCCTTTTCAGGAGTCTGATAGCCTCCAGCCACCACCTTGATTTGTGCCTTGACAGGATATCCATTGTCGGTAGTCTCGTCACCAATCACAAAACCACCTATCTCATATTGGCTTCCGGCGGGATGCTTCTGCACATCAGCCTCAGCCTGCTCATCAGCAAGCGGAGAATTAGCCCAGCGCACCTGACGATACTCTGAATAACCATCAGAATAGGTTACCCACAGAAGATTAGGAAGTCGGGGAACTGTACCCACAGGACAATCCACTGATATGGCATCCACCTTAGAGATGGTGCGATAAACCGTGGCTGCTGTTGTCATTCCCGGCAAACAAGCTACTCCTATTAATAATGTGAACTGCTTTGAATTCATATCTGCTAGGTTTAAAATTTATATGTTTTTGTTTCTGCTTGCAAAATAACAGAAAAAAACAACGAAGTCCTAAAATTATCGTACACAAAGATGCAACTATCGTCTAACAGGGGGCTTTTAATACGATATTTTCATCATTTTGGACTTTCTTTGCATTATGTAAACAATTCTATTCGTAAATTTGCAGCAGAAATAAAAACTTGTGGCAATCTGGGTATACAGACATTGCCATCAAGCGAACAACAAAACGGACAAAACAACAATAAACCTAGAAGTTATGGTTAAGAAACTCTTTTTCATCGCCACCTTATTATATATAGGGGCAACAGTATCGGCAGAGAACTATCTGGTGAAATCACCAGATGGTAAAATCGTGGCAGAACTCAACACCAACAAGTATCTCTCTCTTCAATTTAAATACAACGGCTCCATTCTTTTACAGGAGTCTTCAATAGGTGTAACGCTGAACGATGGAATGGACATGGGTAAGAACCCGAAGGTAGCAAGCCACAAGCTTAGCAACCATAAGGAGACCATCCATGCCCCATTCTATCGTCAGCAAAACTTTGAAACAGGTTATCAGGAACTGAATCTGAAACTGAAGAACGGTTTCGGCATCATCCTGAGAGCTTACGATGAGGGAGTGGCTTACCGATTCTACACCCAGCGAAAGGGCAAGACCATCATTCTGAATGAAACCGCCGCCTACCAGTTCGGCAAGGACAAGAAGGCATGGCTGCCATACACCACGACACCTGAAAAGCCATTTGCCATGGCTTTCCAGAATATCTATCACGAAACACGGCTCGATACCGCTAAGCAGGATTTAGCTTTTCTCCCGGCTACCGTAGATTGCGGAAAGGCAAAGGTTACCATCTTGGAGAGCGACCTGCAGAGCTATCCGGGCATGTGGCTGAAGGCTAACAGCAGCGAACAGGATAAAGAGAAGGGAATCCTGAGAGCCGCCTTCGCTCCTTATCCTAAGGAGATGGCTTACTACCCTTGGCGACACATGAGCCACGTAAAGAGTACCTGCGATTATATCGCTACCAGCACCGGCAAGCGCAATTATCCTTGGCGCATCTTCGCCATCACAGAGCACGATACACAGATGCCAACCAACAACCTGGTGTATGCACTCGCTGCTCCCAACAAGATAGGCGATACCTCCTGGATCAAACCGGGAAAGGTGGCTTGGGACTGGTGGAACGACTGGAATCTGAAAGGTGTGGATTTCAAGGCGGGCATCAACTATGAAACTTACAAATATTATATAGATTTTGCTCATAATCACGGTTTGGAATACATCGTCCTTGATGAAGGATGGTACAACTCGAAAGAGGGAAGCATTCTGAAACCAATAGACGATATCCAGTTGCCTAAGCTCATAGAATACGGTAAGAGCAAGGGCGTGGACATCGTGCTCTGGGCAGTCTTCAACGTGATGGACGAGAACCTGGAAACCATCTGCAAGACCTATGCCGATATGGGCATCAAGGGATTCAAGGTGGATTTTATGGACCGCGACGACCAGACAGCCATCGAAATGGTGGAACGTCTGGCTGCCTGCACCGCCAAGCATCATCTCATCCTCGACCTGCACGGTATCTACAAGCCACACGGTCTGAACCGCACCTACCCTAACATCCTCAACTACGAGAGTGTATTCGGTATGGAAGAATGCCGCTGGACGGAGGCTAAGAATGATATGCCGCTCTACGACGTCACCTTCCCATACATCCGAATGATGGCAGGACAGGTGGATTTCACACCGGGAGCGATGAGAAACGGAACCCGAGATAACTGGAAGGCTATCTACACAAAACCGATTTCGATGGGTACACGATGCCACCAGGCTGCCTGCTATATCGTACAGGACAGTCCGTTTACAATGCTCGCCGACACTCCTACCAACTACGAGGCGGATGAGCCATACACCCGATACATCGCTTCATTGCCAGTAGTCTTCGACAAGACCATCGTGCCACAGGGCGAAATCGGAAAGTATATCGTTACCGCCCGAAAGAAGGGCAACGACTGGTATGTAGGCGGTCAGAGCAACTGGGATGAGCGCACACTCACCCTGAAGTTTGATTTCCTTGCGGATGGTGACTACGAGGCAATCGTATTGAAGGATGGCATCAATGCCAACCATGATGCCGAGGATTACAAGATAGAGAAATCCGACATCCATCAGAATTCAGAAATGAAGATCCATCTTGCTTCAGGCGGTGGATTCGTCATTAAACTTATTAAGAAATAAATATTTAGAAAAGATGTTCATATGGTTAGTAAAAATATAATTGTAACATTGTTAGTAACTACAGCTGCGGCAGCGCCTGAGACAGGTGCTGCCCAGAAAGCTGCTTACAACACTCCGGGAGCAGGCAACCCTATCCTGCCTGGCTATTTTGCCGACCCAACCATCAAGAAGTTTGGTGACACCTATTATATATATGCTACCACCGACGGAAGCGGAGCCGGTTTCGGACCGGCACAGCTCTGGTGCAGCAAGGATTTCAAGAACTGGACCCTGATGCCGATGAACTGGCCAGACAGTCACTGGATCTGGGCACCGGATGTGATGAAGAACGAAGCCGACGGCAAGTATTACTATCTCTACTGCCAGCCTTGCAAGCTTCATCTGGGTGTGGGCGATACACCTCGCGGTCCTTGGAAGAATGTGCTGGGCGAGAGCGAAGCCGTGCTCGTACCGGATAGATTCGTAAAGAATGCCATCACCCTGGACGGTCAGACCTTCCGGGATGATGATGGTTCGGTCTATATGTATTGGGGCACCTGGGGCATCTATAAAGGCTTCGGTTGCGGAGCAGGTAAGCTGAATCCTGACATGAAATCGTTCAGCGAAACCAAGCTCATCCCGAACACCGAGGTTACTCACTTCTTCGAGGCTCCTTTCGTCTTCAAGCGCAACGGCATCTACTACTTCCTCTACTCCTGCGAGCATTGCGAGGATGCCAGCTACCGCGTAGATTACGCCACAGCCAAGAGTCCACTCGGTCCTTACACCTACCACGGAACTATCCTCAAGACCAATGCCGATGGAACCGTTCATGGTCCAGGACACAACAGCGTGCTCCAGGAAGGCGACAACTACTACATCGTATATCATCGCCACGACAATCCGCACTCCAACCGTGGATTCCATCGCCAGGTGGCCATCGATAAACTCGAGTTCAATGCCGACGGTACTATCAAGGAGGTCGTTCCAACCCACGAAGGTCTCGATCTGAAACCAGAAATGAAGGTGGCAAAGAACCTCGCCTTCGGCGCCAAGGTTACAGCTTCTTCCTATTACGACAACGATTTCCGTCCGGAATATGCGGTTGATGACAACAACGGCACACTCTGGCGCCCTCGCACCACCGGACCAGCCTGGCTCCAGCTCGACCTGGGCAAGAAGCAGAGCATCAAGAGCATTTGGACTCAGTTTGAATACGGAACACAGTTCTATCAGTATCTCATCGAGACATCGAATGATGGCAAGCACTGGCAGACCTTCTCCGACAAGCGACAGAACCGTCTGGCTGGTTCGCCGATGGTAGATTTCGGAAATGCCAAGGCGCAGTACATCCGCCTCACCTATACTGGCGGACAGAAGAAAGGTTTCGGTGGCGCCATCTGGAACATCAAGGTTTACGGTTCCGTAGAAGATTCTGCCCCACAGCAGTGGCTCGGTCTGACAGCAGCCGATTTCGATGGTACAACCTGGCATAACAACGAGGGAATGCTCGCCGGCAAGTTCTCACTCCTTCAAGGCACCGCCCTCAGAGAGCGTATGGCTGGCAAAGATGCCATCACCCTGCAACCGGGTGCCCAGCTGGTGATGACTCATCAGCAGCTCGGCAAAGCACGCAAGCATACCCTCACCGCCCAAACTTTCGACAACGGAAGCTGGCATCAGATAGATGAAAACGATCCTCGACTGAATCTTTCTGAAGGAAAACTGGAAATTAGTGCAGGCGAGAAGCAATTTACCCTCACCAATCTCCGTTATTATAACTGGGAACAGGAGGCTGCAGAAAAGGCTTTTGATGCCCAGAGCACCATTGTGCGTGAGGCTGTAGCCGATAAGAACAGTCAGGGTCTGGTGGTAGATATCAGCGCTGATTACTACAACGAGGACGACACCGTGCCTTATATCAAGAACGGCAGTCCGCTGGATGTTCATCTCAAGGGCGAATTCGAGACACAGCACGATACAGCAGCCATCATCAAGACCATAGAGGGCAAAAAGGCATTCGCCTTTACCGGCAAGGAGAGTTACAGAAGCAACTTCATGCTCCCAGCCACTATCCGCGACAACGCTCCATATACCATCGAGGCATGGATTCTGAATCCGGAGATTGCCGAGAATGAATGCGTAGCCGATTTCACCTCATCTCACGATGAACTGGAGAAGCTGATGCTGGTAAACGGCACCGAACCACGCTGCGGTGTGATGAACCACTACGGATGGTACGAGGATGCCGGCTACAAGGAGATGAAGACCCTGGAAGGAAAGTGGCAGCACGTATATGTCTGCTTCGACGGCAGAATCGAGAGCATCTACATCAACGACAAGCTCATCAGCCAGAAGGATATCCAGCTCCTCGTCAAGCCATCGCAGTTTATGCTTCTGGGCAAGAACGCCGAAGAAGCATGGCCTTTCTCTGGCTATCTGCACTCATTGAAACTTTGGGATGAATACATCCCGAAGAAGAATTAAGAATTAAAAAATAATAATCAAGAATACAGAATAGAGAACATTGAGCTTTACCAATCATAATGTTCAAAATTCAAAGTTCAAAGTAAAAAACATGAAGAAGATTTTAATGACATCAGCCTTGGCAGCATTGGCATTGATGCCTGCTTCGGCACAGAAAGTGAACAAGAGCTCGGGTGGTTATCCTATCACACCGGTGCCTTTCACATCAGTAAAGGTTTGGAACAATACGTTCTGGGGACAGCGTATCGAAACCTCTCGCAAGGTAACCATCCCGCTGGCTTTCAGCAAATGCGAAACGGAGGGAAGATACAAGAACTTTGAGCGCGCTGCACATCCTAGCGAGAAGTATGATGTAGGTAAACTGATGCCGCTGAGCTTCGACGATACCGACCCATACAAGACCATCGAGGGTGCCAGCTACGTGCTCCAGACCTACCCTGACAAGAAACTCAAGGCGTATATCGACAGCGTGCTCGACATCATCGCTCCTGCCCAGGAGCCTGACGGATACCTCTATACCGCCCGTACACAGAACCCGAAGCATCCTCATTTCTGGGCTGGCGACAAGCGCTGGAGCATGGAGGAGGACTTGAGCCATGAGCTCTACAACCTCGGTCACATGGTAGAAGGTGCCGTGGCTCACTGGCAGGCTACAGGTAGCCGCAAGTTCCTCGACATCGCTATCCGCTATGCCGACTGCGTGGTTCGCGAAGTAGGTCCTAACCCAGGACAGGCTTGTGTGGTACCGGGACATCAGATTGCCGAAATGGCTCTCTGCAAGCTCTATCTCGCTACAGGCAACAAGAAATATCTCGACGAGGCTAAGTTCTTCCTCGACTATCGTGGAAAGACATCCATCAAACAGGAATACTCTCAGAGCCACAAACCGGTTTTGGAGCAGGACGAGGCTGTAGGTCATGCCGTACGTGCCACCTATATGTATGCTGGTATGGCTGATGTAGCTGCCCTCACCGGAGATACCGCCTATATCCACGCCATCGACCGTATCTGGGACAACATCGTGAGCAAGAAACTCTACATCACCGGAGGTATCGGAGCAACTAACAACGGCGAGGCTTTCGGCAAAAACTACGAGCTGCCTAACATGAGTGCCTACTGCGAAACCTGCGCAGCTATCGGCAATGTTTATGTCAACTACCGTCTCTTCCTTCTCCATGGCGAGAGTAAATATTACGATGTATTGGAGCGTACCCTCTACAATGGTCTCATCAGTGGTGTGAGCATGGACGGCGGCGGTTTCTTCTACCCTAACCCATTGGAGAGCATGGGTCAACATCAGCGTCAGGCTTGGTTCGGCTGTGCCTGCTGCCCTAGCAACATCTGCCGTTTCCTGCCATCCCTCCCAGGTTATGTATATGCCGTAAAGGATAAGAATGTATATGTCAACCTCTTCCTCAGCAACTCTTCTTCTCTGAAAGTAGCCGGAAAGAAGGTTTCCCTGAGCCAGGATACACAGTACCCTTGGAACGGTGATATCGCCATCAAGGTGGATGACAACAAGGCAGGTCAGTTTGGTATGAAAATCCGTATCCCTGGATGGGTGAAGGGACAGCCTGTTCCATCTGATCTCTACTACTACAGCGACGGCAAGCGACTGGGCTATACCATCACCGTAAACGGCAAGAAGGTAGAGGCTAAGGTGACAGAGGATGGCTATTATACCATCAACCGCAAGTGGAAGAAGGGCGATGTGGTTCGTGTTCACTTCGACATGGAGGCACGCACCGTACGTGCTAACAACAAGGTAGAGGCAGACCGTGGCTGCATCAGCATCGAGCGTGGTCCTATCGTATATTGCGCAGAGTGGCCAGACAACCAGGGCTTCGACATCATGAGCATCCTGGAAAACCGCGAGCCTCAGTTTGCTGAGGGCAAGCTCTCTTACGATGGCTTCATCGACCCTAAATATAAGAATGTACTGACACTCTACAAGGGTCAGAACATGGAGACCTTGACCGAGAACGTGCAGACCCTCGCCTATGACAAGAGCGGAAAGCTGAACACCAAGGACCAGACCCTGACCCTCATCCCATACTTCGCCTGGGCTCATCGTGGCAACGGCAACATGAAGGTATGGTTGCCACAGGATGTCAAGGCGGCAAAGCCATCAGCTCCTGCAACTCTCGCAGCTCAGGCTAAGGTAGAATTCTCTTCTCCTGTGCCAGCCAAGAGCAGTATCACCGATGGACTGGTTCCTGCCGATGAGAACGACCGTTCTATCCCATACATCCACTGGTGGCCAAAGAAGAACACCACAGAGTGGATTACCTACACCTTCCCTGAGAGCAAGGAGATCAAGACCAGCACCGTATATTGGTACGACGACCAGCCTTGGGGTGGTTGCAAGGTGCCAGACAGCTGGAAACTCTATTATCAGGACGAGGCAGGTAACTGGAAGGAAGTTCCAGGAGCCGATGCTTATCCATGCAAGCGTGGTGTAGCCTGCATCGTGAATTTTGACCCAGTGAAGACCAAGGCTGTGAAGCTCGAGTTGAAGCAGCCAGAAACCCACTCCTGCGGTTTGTTTGAGTGGAGCGTGAAGTAA
>CAVHWE010000086.1:0-9405 GCA_963639495.1 bacterium
ATGATCAAGAAGGGTCATGGTAAGATTATCAACATCTGCTCTATGATGAGCGAGCTGGGCCGTGAGACTGTTTCTGCATATGCAGCTGCCAAGGGTGGCTTGAAGATGCTGACACGTAACATCTGCTCTGAGTATGGTGAGTACAACATCCAGTGCAATGGCTTGGGCCCTGGTTATATCGCAACTCCTCAGACTGCACCTCTCCGTGAGCGTCAGGCAGATGGTAGCCGTCATCCATTCGATAGCTTTATCTGTGCAAAGACTCCTGCTGGTCGCTGGTTGGAACCAGAAGAGTTGGCTGGTCCTGCTGTTTTCTTGGCTTCAGATGCTTCTAATGCAGTGAATGGTCACATTCTCTATGTAGATGGTGGTATCTTGGCATATATCGGAAAGCAGCCAAAATAAAGGATCAAACATGAAGAATTAAGTTTGAATAAACTTGGATAGAATAAAAAAATATAGGGCAGCCATAAAGGACTGCCCTATATTTGTAATTAAAATAATCTTTACAATTATTTGTTGATTGCATCTGCAAGCTCAGCACCAGCCTTGAACTTAGCAACCTTTTTAGCTGCAATCTGAATCTTCTCCTTAGTAGCTGGATTGATACCCTCACGAGCAGGACGCTCGTTAATGCTGAATGTACCGAAACCTACCAACTGGATCTTGTCACCTGCAATGAGGGCTTCCTTCAATGCGTTTGTTGTAGCTTCAAGAGCGGCCTTAGCCTGTGCCTTTGTAATCTCAGCACCTGCTGCAATCTTGTCAATCAATTCTGTCTTGTTCATAATTTTTCGTTATTAAATGAATAATATTGTTGTTTCTTAGTTGAATTCGTTTACAAATATAGCTTTTTCTTGCGAAAGTTCAAATAAAAAAAGCAGAAAAGTGATGAAATTATTGAAATTTAAGTGTAATAAGTCTGTTTTTTGGTGTTTTCACGGATATTTTTCGTAATTTTGCCACCAAAATACAAATATTAGTAAGATTATTAAACTGTTTATAGAAATAAAGTTATGCGCAATATTCCAATTGTAACAAAGAATTTGCTGATAGTGAATGTGGTAGCATTCCTGGCTTGCATGCTGATGGATAAGAGTATGGGTGGTGGTTCTGGTTTGACAGATATGTTCGGCCTCCATTTCTTCCTGGCTTCAGATTTCCATTTTTATCAGTTAGTTACCTACATGTTTATGCATGGCGGTTTCCAGCATATTCTCTTTAATATGTTTGCCCTATGGATGTTTGGCTGTGTAGTAGAAAGAGTTTGGGGACCAAAGAAATTCCTTTTTTATTACATAGCGTGTGGAGTGGGAGCCGGTTTGTTCCAGGAAGCTGCACAGTATATTACTTATGTGGCAAAGGATATGGCAGCTTATGATTATGTTAGTGTTAATGGGGCCAGAATTACAATGGAGCAATATCTGAACTTATGGACTACCGTGGGTGCTTCAGGAGCTATTTATGCCATATTGCTTGCCTTTGGTATGATTTATCCAAACGAGCGTCTCTTCATTTTCCCGTTGCCAGTTCCTATTAAAGCTAAATTCTTCGTGATAGGCTATGCTGTCATAGAATTGGTTTCAACATTCTCTCTCTCTGATGACGGTGTGGCTCATATTGCCCATTTAGGAGGTATGGTCTTTGGATTCTTCCTGATCCGTTATTGGCGTAAGCAGATTGGTAATGGTTACTATCAGTCTAATTCTGCTGATGCATTCGATAAGTTGAAAGGTATGTTCGGTGGAAAGCGTCGGGCTGGCAAAACGCATTTTACTTATACTAAGAATGAATCTTATAATCCGACTTATGAACAGGATGCTGAATGTAAGACCAATGAAAAGGTCGTATCTCAGGAAGAGATAGATAGGATCTTGGATAAGATAAGGAAAAGTGGGTATGATAGCTTGACCCAAAGTGAAAAGCAGATGCTCTTTGATCAGAGTAATAAGTAGGAAACTATGTTTAAAGGATTTAAGGAATTTACATATAAGATGGTAGCTGGTGCTAATGTGGCAACTATCATCATCATGTTGCTGGTGGGCTTTTCTGACTTCTTTCAGCCAGAAAAGTTCGCCGCATTGGCTAATCTTGGCTTACTCTTTCCTGCTTTTCTTATAGTTAACTTAGGATTCTTGCTCTTTTGGTTGCTCTTCAGGTCTAAGTATGCCATTATTCCATTCTTAGGCTTCTTGATCTGTTTTGTTCCTGTCCGCAAGTATATGCCAATCAACTTTTCAGGCGAAACCCCAAAAGGCTGTATCAAAGTACTGTCATATAATACTTGGAATTTTGGAGCGCAGACTGAGGATGCCGAAGGAACTAATATCTGTATTGCTTATCTGCAGGAGCAGGATGCTGATATTGTTTGTCTGCAGGAAGCATGTCCTACAGCCCGGAATATTGAACAGATAGATAGTATGCTCAAGCCCATGTATGCTTTTCAGGATACAACGATGCACGTGAATGGCGGAAATTGTCTTATGTTGCTCAGTAAATACCCCATTCTTTCGAAAGAGCGAATTCCTTATGAATCGAAAGGAAATATGAGTGTGGCGTATCGTCTGAAAGTGAAAGATAGAGAGGTCCTTCTCATCAATAATCATTTGGAAACAACCGGCTTAAGTTTAGAGGACAGACGCCAGTTCAAGAATCTGGTTATCGGAAAATTGCAGGTTGATACCGCAGAAGAAACTTCCAAATTGCTCGTTGTTAAACTTGCCGAGGCAACAAAGAAACGGGCTCCGGAGGCTGAGGCTGTAGCAAAATACATCCAGCAGCATAAAGAACAGAGTATTATTCTGTGTGGTGACTTTAATGATGGACCTATCTCTTATGCTCATCGGACGATAGCTAAGGATTTGACGGATTGCTACATTGCAAGTGGTAACGGACCTGGTATCAGCTATCATCATGGAGGCTTTTTTGTTCGCATTGATAATATCATGTGTTCAGACGATTGGAAGCCTTATGAATGCAAAGTTGATGATAAAATTGACGTTTCAGACCACTATCCTATCATTTGTAAGCTAAAAATGCGCCCTAAAAAGCAAAAATAGAGCAAATTATTCTTATATAAGAAAAAAAATGCTTATTTTTGCACAACTTTATGGAGGTTTTTGAAAGAATCCCTAAAAGCAATTGAAAAGAAACAAATAATTAATAACAATAAATAGAAATGCAAAACAAAGGAATTGTAATTTGTGTAGCCGTCTTACTGACACTCGCAAGTATCTTCTATTTGTCATTCTCGTTTGCCACACGTTACTATGACAGCGAGGCTGCAAAGATTAAAGATCCTATTGCTCAGCAGGATTATAAGGATTCTGTTAAGTACTTAGGTGTTTATTCTTACCAGAACTGCTTGGAGACTCAGATTGGTCTTGGACTTGACCTTAAGGGCGGTATGAATGTAATTCTTGAGATTTCTGTACCTGATGTACTTGAAAACCTTGCCGATCATAAGACCGACGCAGGTTTTACCAATGCCATGAAGGAAGCTAGAGCTCAGGAAGAAGCTAACGGTGGTGACTTCGTGTCACTTTTCATTAACGCTTATCATAAGAGCGCACCAGGTCATAAACTTGCAGAAGTGTTCGCTACCCAGCAGTTGCAGGGTAAGGTTTCTCCTCAGAGCAGCGACGCTGAGGTAGAGAAGGCTATCCGCGCTTCTGTACAGGATGCTATCGACAACTCTTTCAACGTTGTCCGCACCCGTATCGATAAGTTCGGTGTTGTACAGCCTAACATCCAGAAGTTGGAAGGTCAGCAGGGCCGTATCATGGTAGAAATGCCAGGTATCAGCCAGCCAGAGCGTATGCGTAAGATGCTCCAGGGTAGTGCTAACCTCGAGTTCTGGGAGACATACAACTCAGAGGAAATCGCTCCTTATCTCCAGCAGCTTGATACTCGTATCGCTAATGGTGATAACGGTGAGGAGAAGACTGACTCAGTTGCTGCTGATACAACTGCCGCTAAGAAGGAAGTAGCTAAGGCTGAGCCTAAGAAGGCTGAGGCTAAGTTCTCTATCAAGAAGAAGGACGATGCTGCTGCCAAGGTAGGCGAGGATGCTCAGAATGCTGCTGCTATCAAGGCTCACCCATTGTTGGCTCGTTTGCAGCTCGGTGGTGGTTTGAGTACTGTTGGTTATGCTAGTGTCCGCGATACTGCTGCTATCAACAAGATTATCTATTCTGAAGTTGCTAAGCGTGTATTGCCATCTGACTTGCGCTTGCTCTGGAGTGCTAAGCCTGCTGATAACCTGAAGGTTAAGAATGTCTATGAGCTTCATGCTTTGAAGGTTACAACTACTACCGGTCGTGCTCCATTGGAGGGTGATGTAATTACCGATGCCAAGGACGAGTTTGATCAGATGGGTTCACCTGTTGTTAGCATGAAGATGAATACTGAGGGCGCACGTAAGTGGGCTCAGATGACAAAGGCTAACGTAGGTAAGGCTATTGCTATCGTTTTGGATGGCGTAGTTTACTCTGCTCCTCGTGTAAACGGTGAGATTGATGGTGGTAGCTCTCAGATCTCCGGTAACTTCACTATCGAGGATACTAAGGACTTGGCTAACACATTGAAGTCTGGTCGTATGCCAGCTCCTGCTCGTATCGTTCAGGAGGAGGTTGTAGGTCCTACTCTCGGTGCACAGTCTATCCAGATGGGTATCATCTCATTCGTTGTAGCTTTCGTACTCCTGATGGTTTACATGGTGATGATGTACAATATGATTCCTGGTATGATGGCTAACCTGGCATTGCTCGTCAACGTATTCTTCACGTTGGGTATTCTGACGTCCTTCCAGGCGGCTCTTACATTGCCAGGTCTTGCCGGTATGGTCTTGTCTCTGGGTACTGCCGTGGATGCCAACGTGCTTATCTATGAGCGTATCAAGGAGGAGCTTCGTTCCGGTAAGGGTATGAAGCAGGCTGTAGCTGCCGGTTATGGTAATGCTTTCTCTGCTATCTTCGACTCTAACTTGACATCTTTGATTACTGGTGTTATCCTGTTGACTACCGGTACAGGTCCTATCCGTGGTTTCGCTACTACCTGGATCATCGGTATCGTAGTTTCATTCTTCACAGCTGTGTTCCTGACTCGTCTGGTTTACGACTACAAGTTGAATCACGATAAGTGGATGCACTGCAAGTTTGATACTGCTGTTTCTCACAACCTGATGCAGGGCAAGAAGTACAAGTTCATGTCTATGTACAAGACTACCTTCACCGTAGCTATCGTTGCTGCAGTGGTATTCATCGGTAGCTTCGTAGTTCGTGGCTTGAGCAAGAGTATCGACTTCACTGGTGGTCGTAACTATGTAGTACAGTTCGAGAATCCTGTAGAGCCTGAGCAGATCCGTACTGTTCTTGGCGATGCTTTCGTCAATGCAGATGGTTCAAAGGCAACAACTGGTGCTATCGCTATCGGTACAGACGGTAAGACTATCCGTGTATCTACCAACTATATGATTGAGAGCAACAGTCCAACTGTTGACGATGAGGCTGAGACTATCCTTTACAATGCCTTGAAGAAGGCTAACCTGGTTTCTCAGAAGAGTGTTGAGGCATTCAAGAATCCAGATGTTCGTCAGGGTGGTTCTATCATCAGTAGTACAAAGGTAGGTCCTTCTGTAGCTAAGGATATCACTATGGGTGCTATCTATAGTGTGCTCTTCGCATTGATTGCTATCTTCCTCTACATCCTGATACGTTTCCGCAACGTGGCCTTCTCTGTAGGTTCTACTGTAGCTTTGGCATTTGATGCCTTGACAGTAATCGGTTTCTACTCACTACTGTGGGGTCTTGTTCCATTCTCTTTGGAGATTGACCAGACCTTCATCGGTGCTATCCTGACCGTGGTTGGTTACTCTATCAACGATAAGGTGGTTGTATTCGACCGTATCCGTGAGAACTTGAAGTTGCATCCTAAGGGCGATCGTCAGCAGCTCTTCAATGCATCTATCAATGAGACATTGGCTCGTACCATCAATACATCTACATCTACATTGCTCGTGTTGCTCTGTATCTTCATCCTCGGTGGTGACAGCATCCGCAGCTTCTCATTCGCAATGATTCTGGGTGTAGTATTCGGTACATTGTCATCTATCTTCATTGCATCTCCAATGGCTTACATCGTTCTTGGTCGCAAGATTAAGGAAGAGCCAGCTGAGGAGGTTGCTGAAGTTAAGTAATCAGAAACTCTTCATTCTTTCTCTGTCCGATGCATGTCGGATAGAGAAAGATACTGGAAAGAATATAAAAATAATAAAGGTCGCTTCCTGATTGCCAGGAGCGACCTTTATTGTTTTATCATCTCTGGAATGATAAGAAATGTACGTGGTCCCACCGAGAATCGAACTCGGATCAAAGGTTTAGGAAACCTCCGTTCTATCCGTTAAACTATAGGACCATTGTAAACTGACTGCAAAGATACATCAAATCGTTGACAATACAAAATAAAATGTTATGTTTTTCACTCTCATCTTATCAAGTTTCCTCACTTTTGTGGAGTTGAACTGCGAAAACCTCTTCGATACGAAGCATGATTCGCTGAAGAATGACTATGAATTCCTGCCACAGAGCAGTTACAAGTGGACGCCTTATCGCTATTGGCGCAAGCTGGCAAACCTTTCTAAGGCTATAGTAGCTTTGGGTTATGAAGATTTGTCGCTTGTTGGTACCGCCTCCTCCGATCATCCTTCAAGACCCTCTGAGAAGTCCTGGCATGTTCCCGATTTTGTGGCGCTTTGCGAGGTAGAGAACGATAGCGTGCTGTTTGATTTAACCCGGCGTTCAGCTCTTCGCGGTGTGAATTATGATTATGTGATGACCGATTCGCCTGATGAACGAGGCATAGATGTGGCTTTGCTTTATCAGCCATCTTCTTTTGCGCTTATACAGTCCCGTTCCATCCGCATCAAGTCGCTGCCTGATACTCGCCCTACGAGAGATATTCTCTACGTTTCGGGGCGGATTATGAATGATGATACGCTCCATGTCTTTGTGTTGCATGCGCCCAGCCGGCGTGGCGGCGAACAGGTTTCGCGGCCATACCGTCTTCAGGTAGCCAGCCAGTTGGCTTCTGCCGTAGATTCTATCTATGCGCTCAATGATAGTGCAAGGATTATCGTAGCTGGCGATTTCAACGATTATTCCGATTCTCCGGCTCTTCGTTATCTTTATCAGCACCACCTTATTAATATATCCGTTGGTGCCAAAGGGTCTCATGGTGCCAAGGCTACTTATCGTTGGCATGGAGATTGGCGGAGCCTTGACCAGATACTCTTCAGTCCTTCGCTTTCCCGGCTTAAGATGAGTTGTCAGATAGGAGATTTGCCATTCCTCTTAGAAGATGATGAGAAATATGGCGGAAAGAAACCTTTCCGAACCTATCTCGGTCCCCGATATTTGGGTGGATACAGCGATCATCTCCCGCTTGTTGCCAAGTTTAAGATAGAGGGTGGATATGAATAAAAAAACAGGTATGCTCAGATTTTTACTGAACATACCTGTTTGTATATTAGTGAGATTTTTTCTCTTCTGCCTGATTATCCGTAGATAACATTACCGTTCTCATCCTCATAAGGAGCCATATCCTTAGCATACTGGTTCATGGCACGGAGGCTCATACCCATAGATGAGAAACCACCATCGTGGAAGAGGTTCTGCATGGTTACCTTGCGGGTGAAGTCAGAGAACATCATCACGCAGTAGTTAGCGCAATCCTCAGCTACGGCGTTTCCGAGTGGAGACATCTTGTCGGCGAAGTCCATCATGTTCTCGATATCCTTGATACCCTTACCTGCTGTTGTAGCTGTAGGGCTCTGAGAGATGGTGTTGATGCGTACGTGCTTCTCACGACCATAGATGTAACCGAAGCTGCGGGCGATACTTTCGAGCATGCTCTTGGCATCAGCCATATCGTTGTAACCGAAGAATGTACGCTGAGATGCTACGTATGTGAGGGCTACTACAGAACCCCACTCGTTGATAGCATCCAACTTCTTGGCTACCTGCAACATCTTGTGGAAAGAGATAGCAGAGATGTCCAATGTCTTGTTCAGGAAGTTGTAGTCGAGGTCATCGTATGTACGATGCTTGCGAACGTTAGGGCTCATAGCTACAGAGTGGAGCACGAAGTCGATTTTGCCACCGAGTTTCTCCTGAGCCTCTGTGAATACCTTTTCCAAGTCTTCTACGCTAGTCGCATCAGCTGCGATGATAGGAGCGTTGATCTGTTCAGCGAGCTTATCCAGCGTACCCATACGCAAAGCCATAGCTGTATTACTAAGTGCGATAGTAGCACCCTCTTCAGCAGCCTTTACAGCTACTTTCCAAGCGATTGATTCCTCATTGAGTGCACCGAAGATGATGCCACGCTTGCCTTTTAACAAATTGTGAGTCATTGTTATCTTAATACTTTTGTTTATACTAACGACAATCCCCTACATATATCATTCTCTATATATAATAAGGTGTAAAACCACTTTGTTTTGTTCTAGTCGTTGAAATCGTGCGCAAAATTACGAAAAATGTGCAATATACCCAAATTTTTTAACTAAAAAGTGCCGTAAACGTTTTCTTTTTTGTGGTATGTCAAGTATTTCGCTCCCTGCAGTCAGTATGATATTCTATTTATTCTTTGCAGATAATAAGCCTGAAACAGATATATCTTATGCTTATAGATAACGTATCTGTTGGTCTGAGGAATTAGATTTGTAGGGTTCCTGACATATGCCAGCAAGGTTCCTGACATATGCCAACAGAGTTCCTGACATATGCCAAACGAGTTATTGACATATGTCAGCAACCTTGTTGGCAACTGCCGTCAACCGAACGGAACTAATTGCTAGAACCGATGAATCGTAGAACTGTGACTATTTAATCTATTTGTTCTACGTATTTAAGCAATACGTCTTACCCGGCAGATGCCGGTATAGATAACTTAAGAACCTTCTTATTTCTGTTCTTACAAATTATAGCCTTATTGCTGCAAAAATATCCTTTTTGTTGCAATATGACAAGGTAGAAGTGTTAAAAACAGACTTTTTTATGTGCGTTATTAAATTTTTCTTTCAAAATATTTGCAAATATCCGAAAAAAAATCTAATTTTGCAGCCGATTATTATAAATTTATAAATTATTATCTAATAAAGAGAGAGATTATGTTTAAAAGAATCGCTTTATTTATGGGGGGGGTAATTCTCAGTTGTGGAGTTGCCTTTGCTCAAACATCCGTTACTGGTAAGGTAGTAGCTTCAGAGGATGGTGAGCCAGTTATTGGCGCATCAATCAAAGTAGCTGGTACTAATACTGGTACTGTTACGGACGTCGATGGAAACTTCAGTTTGAATGTTCCAGCCGGCTCCAAGTTGGAGATTACCTATATAGGTATGAATCC
>CAVHWE010000087.1:0-9388 GCA_963639495.1 bacterium
TGGCTCCGTCCACCTTCTGGGCGTTGAGGAGCTGCTTCTTTGCTGCTTGTTTCATAATTGTAATCACTTGTTTAAAAGATGAATAATGTTAGTTGATTCGCGTATCGTTGATATACAGTCCGTCGGCAGCATATCGGATGTCTATCGGCTTGTCTAGAGGGTCGTAACTGACTCTTTTCATCATAACACATTCATGACGCCAACGGCTTTCCTTGTCTTCAATCACAGGCTGGATAAAATCCTTGATCCACTTGTAAAACAACTTACGCTCAGGATCTTTCGAACAGCCTATCGTCATATCTCTCACCACCTGAGAGTCTACGAATGTCATACATCTCCAAGCTGTTTTACTATTCCGTTTCACCATATCAGCATTGCCAAAGAATTCAGCAAAGAACAAACGAGGTTTATAATCCTTCGGAACCTTTTTGTTTTCCACTTCCACACACATTTCTACCACTTTTCCCTCCGTGTCGGCTAATACTGGGAACAATTTATCTCTGCCAATATCAGTGATGGCAACCAGGTCCTCGATGCAAAAGAAAAATCCATCGTCGTTGTGCACCACTCTCAATCCGCCATACTGCGGATGATAAAACACATAAGCTTTTCCTAACATATCAATATATCATGTTAAAGGGTTGGGCTGCGAGATATTCGCCAAATTTCAGTTTCAGGAACGGTACCGGATTCCTATAAACAAAAAACGCCCGTAACCAGACTTTACTTGTCTGATTACGGGTGCAAAGATAGGGCAAATACGTCCATGGGACATTTAGGAAAAATAGGATTAATATTTATCCCATAAAAAAAAATCATCTATGGGCAAAGAAATCAGCCACTTTATCATCCATTTCTTGATTTTTTATGTCCTCACAATGATTGAAGACATTGTTGAACGATTTTATCGTAACTTCTTTTCGTATATTGCAATCCTCAGTAAGAAATCTATAAATGGCATTGGCACTGACGATGTGCTGCGGTGCCAAGATTCCCCTTCTTCTCCAATATCTGATAAACGCAAATATTGCGATATTCATTGGTGAAGACTTGCTCGCACTGGTAGACATAGAATTTAGGCCATTTAGGGTGAGAAATTCTATAAATAAAGAGGCTTGCTCGGCGGTCGTCTCTTCATCTTTTAAAGAAGATGCTTCATCAGACACAAAAAGGTATTCTTTTTTTCGGCCGATTCTGGTACCATTTTTCAATGGTTTTCTATTCCTTTGCTCCAGGTATTCATAATAGCCATCCAGAGTGGCGATATAGGCATCAAGCCTAGGAAGTTCAGCTTCAACCAAATGATTGTCTATTCTGTTAAAGGTCTCCAAGTATCGACGTAATACGAGCGCATCATGATAATCTCTTTCCTGCATGGCAACATCTACCAGTAAGTGTGCGTGTATGCTCATATCCATAGGAGGGAACGCCTCAAATTGTTAGTATACTCAATATACTTGCTGTTGCCATTCAATTGAATGACCACGCAAAAAAGGCCGAATCGCCCATACTTCAGTATCAAGCGCACGAGCTTGATAATAAATCTCCCCATAATTCGAAATTTATAATAGTCAGTAATTAAGTTCTTTGTCGCTCGTTCCTTAGTAGAGGACGTTAGAATTTGTTTGCGCTAACAATTTTGCTGGTACAAGCAAATGCCAGGAGAGCTATAAGGGAATACACCCTTAGGGGACAGTTGGTCTCCGATTTCATCATATTTTACTTTCTTTTTTTTAGGTATTTATTTATAGATTAGAATTAGCCTCAAAATGAGTTCGCTAACACATAGTGAGGCGGAAAATCACACTTATATTTACTTCATTAAAGCCAGCAAATCCTTTCCCTTATGCATAAGGTTGAGAACCACTGCAGCTTGCATTCCGTAAATTTTCTTATATCTTTCTTTCATCTCATACAGCATGGTAAGCTTGGATTCCCTTTCCCTTACATATTTCTTATAGTTCTCCACCGCCTCTATTTCCTGGTAGAGATAGTAGCCAATGACGTAGCAGAATTGCCTGATGGTCTCAAAATATATTGAGGTATCTTGCTGCCTTAGCTTTCTGATGGTATCGTAAGAAGACCCAAACTCCAAATTTATTATTGTGGGGGTTGTGATTTCCTCCACTAGTATGTGGTCAAGGAGTGCTCCCACTTCCTTGACAACCTTGCCTCTCATATAGCCGTCGGCATATGAATTCATGTAACTACGTCCTTTTCCCATAATTTCTTTTTTAAATTTCGGTGTGAAATTATAAAAAAAGAGCGAAACAAAAGGGTGTACTGCGATTCCTTAATACGTAATATGAGTACTATTATTTTTCTGATTTTTAGATTTTTGACAAAAAAGAGGGAAAAGTGAGCATTCTTGCAGCATCACTTCTCCCTGTTACTTTTATGGAATTTTTATGGTAGGTGCAGCTCTCTGCACTGCTGATTTCTTTTAGAACGCACCAACTTTTAAACCCTAATATGGTCTCTATTGGCGATGAATCCTTTCACTGCTTGGAGCATACCGTATTGGAAGGCCTTGCTATTCTTGTATTCCTTGTAGAGCGACTTGTCCCCCTTTCGCATGGCTAACAGCTGCTTTTTGATGATATTTGCCAACATTTGGTCGGAGGTTTGCGGGTCTGAATTACCTTCCACAAACTGGTAATCTTCGTCTTCTCTCACCATCTTGGAGAGATTGATGATCTTTGCCTTCTGCTCGTCGGGTGTAGCATCCCATCCCTTGAACCAGTGTTCGTTGAATTGCTTCACGATTTCGTCTAATGGGTCTTTCTCGCCATCGTCTCCTCCTGCGTTCACCATTTTCGGTGCCAGTGGGTCTATGGTGCTTTCGCCAGAATCCAGCTCGATATGCTGATTCAGTGCCGTGCGGCGTGCGCCGTAGGTATTGAGGTCGATACTGTTGAGCAAGTCTTTCAGTTCATCGTCATTCTTGGATTTCACCTTTAGTTCAGGTATCAGGAAGCGCAGGAACCAGAACAGTCTTTCCCAGTCTGCCACCTCATAGTCCATGATGGCTGCCATTCGGGAATATATCTTTACGAATTGCTTGCACTTCATCTTGAAGTCAGCCTTGCCGTCCTCTTCCCACTCTATCTCTTCGTTGAACCGATGGGCGCAGGTGTCGATGATTGGTGCCCATTCGTCGGCTTCCTTGCCTTGGATATAGAGGTCGGAAAACTGTGTTACCTCGTCCATGTCGAAGACACCCAACGTGAGCAGGGTGGTCATCAGTTCGTGCAGCACGTTCACGTCGGTAGCACCGCTCAGCGTGGTGGCGGTATAGAATGGCTCGAATGCTGCCTTCATGTCATCTACCGAATTGTAGAAGTCGAGCACAAAGAGGTCTTCGCTTCGCTTGCCCAACTCGGCTGCCGAGCGGTTCAGCCTGGAGAGGGCTTGCACGGCCAGCACGCCAGCCAATGGCTTGTCGATGTACATGGCGCAGAGCTTAGGCTGGTCGAAACCTGTCAGGTATTTGTTGGCTACCACCAGGATACGGTTATCGTCTTGGTCAAACTTGGTGGCGGTATCCGTTTCGGGGAATCCGTTCAAGCCTGCCTCGGTATAGGCTTTGTCGCCCAGCTTCTTCTCACCTGAGAAAGCGATGAGGGCGTGGTAAGGCAACTTGTTCTTGGCGATGATGTCCTTGATGGCTTGGTAGTAGAAGATGGCACACTCGATGTCCTTGCACACCACCATTGCCTTTGCCTGGCTGTCCAGTTTGTGGGAGTGGAAAATCTTGGTATCGAAGTGATCCATCATGATTTCAGCCTTTGCCTGGATAGTCTTCGGGTTGCGCTCCACGGTCTGACGTATCTTTTTCTGTGCCTTTTTGTTGTTGTATTTCGGATTTTCCTTGATGCTTTTAATGACCTCGTAGTAACCTTGGTAGGTGGTATAGTTGGTCAGCACGTCAAGAATAAAACCTTCCTCGATGGCTTGCTTCATACTGTAAAGGTGGAAGGGATAGAACTTGCCCTTCTCCCCTCGCTCGCCGTTTACGTCTTCCCATCCGAATCGCTCCAGGGTCTCTCGCTTCGGAGTGGCGGTGAAGGCAAAATAAGAACAGTTGGTGCTCATCTTGCGTTCCTTCATCAGTTTCTCTATCAGCTCGTCGGTGTCTGCTCCACCCGTGTCGGCATCCTGCTCTGAGGAGCCGTTCTGCTGCATGGAGGCATTCATCTTGTCGCTGGCAATGCCCGACTGCGATGAGTGTGCCTCGTCGATGATGATAGCGAAGTTGCGGTCGCTCACGTCCTTGATGGTGTCGCAGATAAACGGAAACTTCTGTATCGTGGTGATGATGATGCGCTTGCCACCCTCGATGGCATCTTTCAGGTCGCTGCTACTGTTGGCATGGGCGATAATTTTCTGGGTCTGTCCGAATGCTCGGATGTTGGCGGTTATCTGCTTGTCCAGGAGTCTGCGGTCGGTCACTACGATGGCTGAGTTGAAGAGTTTTTCTTCCAAGCCTTTGGCTCGCTTAGCTGCCATGGTGGTTGGACAGGCGTTGATGACTTGGAAGGCGAGCCATGTGAGCGAGTTGCTCTTGCCCGAACCAGCCGAGTGTTGGATGAGGTAACGCTCGCCTACGCCTTTCTCCGATACGTCTTCGAGAAGCTTGGTCACCACGTCGAGTTGGTGGTAGCGTGGGAAGATGAGTTTCTTGGCGTTCTTCATGATGTGGGGCACAGTCTTACCCGTCTTTGCCTCGCCATAGTCGAAGCACACGTACTTGTCGATGATGTCGGCGAGACAATCTTTCTGCAACACCCATTCCCATAGGTAGCTGGTCTTGTAGCCGTTGGGGTTCACTGGGTTATCTGCGCCCTGTCCGTTGGGCAGACCTTTATTGAATGGCATAAAGTAGGTTTCTTTGCCAGCCAACTTGGTGGTGAAGAAGATTTCATTCTTGTCGCCTGTGAAGTGTGCAAGGCAGCGGCCGAAGTTCAAGAGTTTGTCTTTCGGGTTGCGGTCTTCCTTGTATTGCTTCTGCCCATTGTAGCGTGCAGTCTGGTAAGTCCAAGGGTTCTTCCACTCAAAGGTAAAAATCGGCAGTCCGTTTACATAGAGCACCATGTCTATCTCGTCGCCTGGTTTCAAGCGAGAGTAGGTTTGCTGTCGGGTCACGGAGAACTGGTTCTGCTGGAAGAGTAGCATATTCTCCTGTGCATCGGCTGGAGAAGGTTTCGGATACCAAAGTTTCAGCTCAATGTTCTCTACTTTGATGCCCTTACGCAGCACCTTGATGATGCCGAAGGTCTCTATGTCCTTGCTGATACGTTCGGGGATGGCACGCTCCAGGGGTGTTCTTCCCACATAGGTATCGAGTATGTCTTGCTGGGTGGCGTGCAGGAACGACATGAGGCGGCGCATATCTATCGCCCAGTCCTCGTTCTGTTTATACTTGAAGTCGCTAGGCACGCCCCAGTAGTATTGGCCGGCGGCAGGCTGCTGAGCATCCACGTCTTTCGCCGTGATGCCCTGCGCCTTTCGCTCCTCTATGGTAGAGCCTACCAAAGCCTTTTCTATCAAGGCTTCGAAGGCTTGTTCTTTTGTTTCTGATGTATGGCTCATGATACTTTCACCTTTCCTGTTACTACTTCGTTGATGATGATTTGCTTACGCTCCTGAAGGAGAGTGATTTGACGCTGGCAGTTGGAAATGGCAGAGTCGAAATTATCAACATTCTTCTTAATAAATGCAACGATTTTTGCTTGTTCCTCAATAGAAGGATAACACAAAATCAATTTTTCCAACATACGCATTCCAATATTTTGCTGTGTTCCAAAAGACCATTTATCTTGTACCTGTAATTGATAATACCTTGATTGTAAGCTATAATACAAGAAATTAGGCAAGACTTTTTTCTTATTAACCCTAAAGACTGCTAAAGGTGACCATATTGTAAACTTTACATCCGTATTAACAATTGCGACTTTACCAGTTGTTGCTCCAGATTTTATCATATATATATCGTCTCTTTGAGGGATATACTTCTTACAGCACTCATTATAAAATGAATCTGATATGTAACCTCGTATATGTGAAAAATCAATATATCCATTTCCACAAGATACAGCTTCTGCTGATACAAATGGAATACCATCATCGTAAAGTTGGGGAGTTGTATGTGGTCCGTCTGTTATTGGCATAGACAAAACATACAAAGTTTTACAAACTTCCCAAGTACTTGGTATTTTCCCAAGGAATTTACAATTACTATCCTTCATTTCCACGTTTTCATCAAGTCCTTTAGTCACAGCATTTTGGATGATGATCTGCTTACGTTCATTCAGCAGGTCTATCATCTTTTGCTGCATGGCTATAGCTTTGTCAATTTTGGAGGTGGCGGCGTCGAGGTAACGGACAATGGCATCTTGCTCTTTATAAGAAGGAAACAAAAGAAAATTTGATTTTAATTGTTTTCTTCCTATACTATAGACTTTTACTCCATTTACCAAACTTCTTATATGATTTCTCCAACATTCTGATTTAAAAAGATACGCATAATAGCTCGGATTATACAGTCCACTCTGTTTTGCCACAATTGTATGATAACCAGCAAATATATTAGCTGGGAAATCGTTATATACAAAATTTCCTGAACCTCCAATATCTTCTGAAGTGTCTGCAAATACAAAATCGTCTTTAGTTAACAAACATTGCGGATGGCTTTTAAGATAATCACGTGACACATATCGAACCAATGATTCAGACATTGTTGTCCCAAGATTCTCTTTAGCGTGGATTTGACCATAGCTTATAACGGCTTCACCAGAATCTATTAAGTTCGCTTTGGTTATAGGTAAGCCTTTACGAAAACTAAAATGTCTTCCAAATGGTTCAACTTCCCAGTGGCTCGGAATCTCCCCGAGCCACTTTACTCCACTATCCTTATATTCACTATATCTTTCCATGCTTAACCCTCCTTGCTTAAAAGTTGACGGATAAAGCCATCGTTCTCTTGGTCGAGGGCGAGGATGTCTGCCTCGTTCTCTTCCAACGTGCGCAGAGGCACTGGCTTGTAGAAATACTTGGTAAAGGAAATCTCGCAACCTATCTTGGTAGGTGGCAAGTTGATCCAGGCATCCTCCACGTATGGACGCACCTCACGCAGGAAGTACTCGTAGATGTCTTCCTTCACAGGTATCTTTTCCGTATCTCTGAGGTCGCTGTCGGTCTCATACTCCACATATAGCTTGCTGCCATCCAAGGCTTCCCAATAGCCGTATTCGTTCAGTCGCTCCTCTGGGATGCCATATACTGCCATCAAGCTGGTGATTTCCTTGCTATTTGGCTTGTGCGTCTTCTTGACTACAGGCGCAGCCTTCGGGTCGGTCTCGCTCATGGCTCTAGCTATGGTCTTCATCTCGGCGGCACTGATGTTTTTCTCCATAAATTCAGAGGCGGCTGTCTTGATGCAGCCAAAGAACTTGTTGTAGTCCATGTATTCGTCGGTACCCACAATCTTCATCAGTTCGTGAGCGAGGTCAACCAAGTGCTTGCGCTCCTGCCATTTCTTGGCAGAAATCAGGCTGTTCAACTGCTTGTCGGTCTTCTTGATTTCCTGCTCCTGGAGATAACTCTTGATGGCTGTCACTTCGCTGTCAAGCCCAACGAACACATGCTCGCCATAGGTCTGATAGAGCCACTTAGAAAGCTCTACATCAGCCTTGTCGTAAAGCAACTCGTCTATCTTGAGCTGCGAGAACTTGCTGCGAAGGCGCAATGGTCGCTCTATAGTGACATTATAGAACCGGAAGTCATTGTTGTCAAATATCTTCGATTCCACCTTATTGTCCTCGGTAGCTTCTTTCTCCTCGAAAGCCATGTAGGTTTCGAGTATCTGCTGGCGATGTAGCGGCGTAATGGTACAGTTGCGAGAGCCCTGGTTCTTGCGCAACTTCTCGTAGCACTCAGAGGCATTGATGAGCTGCACCTTGCCACGGCGCTCAGCAGGCTTCTTGTTGGTGAAAATCCACACGTAGGTAGTGATACCTGTATTATAGAAGATATTGTTAGGCAACTGCACGATGCAATCTACCAAGTCGTTCTCTATCAAGTATCTGCGGATGTTACTCTCACCACTACCCGCATCGCCTGTAAAGAGCGACGAGCCATTGTGAATGGAAGCGATACGACTGCCCTGTGGCTGCATATCGAGTGGTTTCATCTTGTCGATTTCCTCTAATACGAAGAGCAACTGACCATCGGAAGTTCTCGGTGTACTGTCCAATGCCTCTACTTCGCCCGCAAAATTAGCCAATTTCAGCTCGAATCGGGCATCGTTGAGCACCTTCTTCTTTCCCTCGTCCACCTCGCTGTATATAGACTCCTTGTCAGTCTTCCACGACTTGCCGTAAGGAGGATTTGTCAACATAAATCCGAAGCTATTCATCTTCTGCTTGGCGAAATAATTCTCCGTAATGGTATTGCCCTTATGGATGCCGTCAGGGTTTACGCCCTTGATTATCAAGTCAGACTTGCAGATGGCATAAGTCTCAGGGTTGATTTCCGTACCCGAAAGGAAGATGGTGGAATCCTTCACACCAAGATTCACCAAGTATTCGTAACCCTCGGTGAGCATACCGCCCGAACCACAGGCTGGGTCGTATAGCGTAATGGTCTTAGGAAGGTCGTCCTTGACAGGCTCGAACACGAGGTGCGCCAAGAGCGAGATAGCATCACGTGGGGTGAAGTGCTCACCTGCCTCCTCGTTGTTCTCCTCATTGAATCGGCGCAAGAGTTCCTCGAACACCGTTCCCATGCCCACATTGTCGAGAGGTGGGAGTGGCAAGCCGTCAGGGTCATCCTGTGGCTTGTTGGTGAGGTTGATGCGTGGGTCGGTGATACGTTCGATGATGGCAAGCAATCGGTCGTTGTCGGCAAGTTTGCGAGCCTTGTTATAATAATCGAAGTTATCCAGTACATCCTTCACGTTGTCGCTGTAGCCGCTCAGGTATTCAACGAAGTTCTTATAGAGGATGTCGTTGTTGTCGGGAGCCTGGTCCTTCAGACGGTTCAATGTCCACTTGGAGGTGTTATAGTAAGAGAGTTGGGTAATGTTGCACATTACGTCCTCATCTATCTCGTCTTCGGGGTCCATTTCTTCCAACTCTTTCTCCACCTCTTCCTTGGTAGGTTCAAGGAGGGCATCCAGTCGGCGGAGCACCACCATAGGCAGAATGACATCACGATACTGACCACGCAAGAACACATCACGTAACACGTCGTCTGCGATATTCCAGATGAGCGATACGATTTGGCTATTATTATTTTCCATTTCTTTCTAAAAGGTTATTTCATTAAATTTTCAGTGTAAACACATTTCCCCCTGGCAAATCCTCCAAGGTGATCACCCACTCTATCT
>CAVHWE010000088.1:0-9193 GCA_963639495.1 bacterium
AAAGAAAGATATGAAAAAGATATTCGATATTTTTAAAATCAAGAAAGAGGAAAGAGTTTCTGCACTCGTCGCACTCATCATAGCGTGTGCCCTCAATGCCCTGACAGTCATCAAATACTACAGTCAGTTCTCGCAGATTACAGACAATTATCATAAACTCTTTGTCAAGACCTTCCATGTGGCAGGTTTCGACCCGCTTACCTATAGCATCGTATCTCATTGGGACACAGAATATAATGTATACCGCCACCCGCTGCTGGCGTTCTTCATGTATATCCCGAATCAGATCAATCAAGGTTTGATGATGCTTACCGGCATCAACTGCGTTCAGTTTGTCGTGGGAGCCATTCTGGTGTTCTGCGCCTTCTATTCCTTCATCTTCCTTTACCGGATATTCAGAGAAGTGATTGGTACCGAGCGCTTTGATGCAAACCTGCTCTCTGCCTTCTATTTCTCTTTCGCTTATGTGATGGTTTCAGCGATGGTACCCGACCATTTCATCATGTCGATGACCATACTCCTCTGTACCCTGTATATCACAGGCGTATGCATGAAGAAAGGCAGACAGCTTACCATCTGGCAGACTATCCTGCTCTTTGTTTTTACTGCGGGCGTATCGCTCAACAATGGTCTGAAGACCTATCTTGCCGCCCTTTTCACCAATGGCAGAAAGTTCTTCAGTATCAAATACTTCCTGATAGGAGTCATCCTTCCTGCCGCACTCATGTGGGCTTTCGCCAGATGGGAATACCGCACCTTCGTATGGCCTAAGGAGATGGCAAGACACGAGGCTAAGATGAAGAAAAACAAGGAAGCCACAGCCAAGATTTACCAGCAATACCGCGACAGCACTGGCGTGAAAGACTCGGCAAAGGTAGAAACTGCCGTCAGGAAAATCATCAAGGATAAAGCGCATGCCAAATATGTTCGTGACCATAAACAGATATGGAACAAGAACACGGGCAAGCCTATCGCCAAGGGCGAATTCATGAACTGGACCGACAAGACGACCTCCCGCTCGCAAACTCTGGTCGAGAATTTCTTCGGTGAAAGCATCATGCTGCACCAGCAGAACCTTCTGGGCGATGTATTGCGCAACCGTCCGGTTATCGTGAAATACCAGTCTGCGGTCAATTATGTGGTAGAGGCATGCATCGTTGTGCTTTTCTTACTTGGCATCCTTGCCGGAAGAAAATCAAAGTTCCTCTGGCTCACCCTGACATTCTTCCTGATGGATACTGCCCTCCATATCGGTTTGGGCTTCGGTATCAACGAGGTATATATCATGACTGCCCACTATATGTATGCCCTTCCTATCGCCATCGCCTTCCTGGCGCTCAAGGCAAAAGGAAAGAGCCTGAAATGGGGCTTCAGAGGATTGCTGCTCGCCATCACCCTCTATCTGTGGATAAGCAACGGATATCTGCTGGTAGGCTACATGCTAGGATAAATTTTAGCAAGAAGCCTTGATCCAGCGGATGATATCCTCATGCTCCATATCAAACTTACGGGCAAAGAGGCGGTTGCTTTGTTCCAGCTCCTCTTTGTCTGCCAAAGTCCAGACGTATGGATTGCCCCGTTTCCAGTCGATAAGCCGCATGCAGCCCTCATATTCATCTTTTTCTGAGTACAAGGCGGCCCGGAAATCGGGATGATTCCATACCAGGGTCTGCAGGAAGAACTCATCAGGGCAGAAAGTATAATTAAATCTTTTCAATACAAACGGCTTCTGGCTCACCACATACTCCACGCATGCCTGCGTGATGCTCACCCAGTTGGCACCCTTGGCAAAATCCATCTTCTGGCGATGCAGGAACGGCATGAGCAGCATCGAAAGATATTTGTTCAGTCGCCTGGTAATGGCATTCAAAGCCCCATACTTCGAGCGGGTAAGACTGGTAAATAGCCAATAACGCATCATCTTCCTGCGGCAATCCCATTCAAATTCCTCACCATGATTGATGCCCACAAACTCCTTACCCTGATGCTCCTCAAAGAACTGATGGATGTAATCCTGCGATTTGATAGGTAAATCCTGACCACTCAGCAGATGGTAGTAGGCATAAGGTCCATGCTTCAAAGCCTCCTCGAAAAGCACATACTCCGCCTTAATCTGGCTCAGATTTCCCCAACGCACATCCACCCTCTGTTCCAATAAAAAGAGGCGTGCCTTGGAAAGAACCAGCGGTTCAGCACCATCCAGCATATCCGACTTCCGGTCGATATGCAGAAATATATCATTGCGCTCATCATCGAGCATCGACAGCAATACCCTCAGAAGCGGTAAACTGCCATGAGCCATTATCAAAAAAGCATGTTTCATTGTCATTATTTATCTTTATTATCCAACTGTCCGTTCTGATGACTTTTTCATCATCATTGCGACAAAGATACACCAAATAAAAGAGAATACAAAATAAAACTCCGTTTTTATCAGAAAAAAGACACAAAATAGAGCCTTTCTTTTTGAATATTCAGAAAAAACAATTACTTTTGCAGCGCCAAGAAGGAGATGCGGCATGCATCAGTCCGATAAAAAATATAATCAGAGAATGAACAATATATTTAAGATAAAAAAAGAAGAAAGGCTCTTTGCCTTGATTACACTCATCGTTATCATCGCCTTCAATGTGCTGATGATAACCTATCATTTTGATGATTTCGGCAAACCGAAAGCAGGATTCTGGACGCTCTTCACCAAGAACTTTCAGATTTCAGGTTTCGACCCCTACACCTACCTTACCCTCTCGAAGTGGAAGGTGTATTACACGGAGTATCGCCATCCCATGCTCCCTTTCTTCCTCTATCCTTTCTCGCTACTGAACGGCTGGCTGATAGAACTCACCTCCCGCAACTGGGCAACTTCCATCGTGGCGGTGATGATGACATTCTTCTCCACCTACTCTATCCTCTTCTTCAGAAGAATCTTCAGAGAGGTGATGCAGCTGAAGGCTATAGACAGCAATGTGCTCACAGCGATGCTTTTTTCCTTTGCCTACGTGCTGCTCGTCACCTTTGTGGATGACCATTTCGGCATGTCGCTTTTCTTCCTGTCAATGACACTTTATCTGGCAGGCAAACAGCAGCAGGAACACCGCAGCATGCCTTGGTGGCAAACAGCCCTGCTCTTTTTCTTCACGGCAGGCATCACGCTGAGCAATGGCGCCAAGACTTTCCTTGCCGCCCTCTTCACCAATGGCAAGAAACTCTTCCGCCCGAAATATCTGGCTTTGGGCATCATCTTGCCTACCCTCCTGATAGGGGCTGCAGGCATCTACCAGAACAAGGCATTCATCATACCTAACCGACTGGAAGGAGAACGACTCGTGGCTCAAAAGGCAGCTAAAGACAGTACTTTCAGAGCTAAAATGGAACAGAAACAAAAGCACGATAAGGCTATCGCAGGCAAGAATATCCAGAAACGGGGCATGCTCTCATGGGCAGATATGTCTATCTCACGTTCTGAATCACTGATAGAAAACGTTTTTGGCGAATCGCTTATCCTGCACAGGGAGCATCTGCTGGAAGATATCCACAGCCACCGTCCGATATTCGTGAAATACCAGACACCCGTTCCTTATGTCATAGAGGGTATCATCGTGATTCTGCTGTGCATGGGCTTTTGGTTGGGAAGACGCTCTGCCTTTCTCTGGCTTACAGCCTCATGGGTGGCATGCGATGCCTTCATTCATCTGGTCATGGGATTCGGACTGAACGAGGTTTATATCATGGCTGCCCACTGGGCGTTCATCATTCCGATCTGTATCGGATACATCATCAGAAACTGTAAGGAGAAATATCTGCCTTATCTTCGTGGAGGACTCGCCATCATCACCATCTTCCTGTTCTTCTATAACAGCACACTGATATTCCAGTATCTCACAAGATAAGAACGGGAATCAGGCAAGATAAAAAAGTATCTTAGATTAAAACCATCATGCTGAAAATAAGTATCTTAACTCCCATTTATGGGGTAGAAAAATATATCGAACAGTGCGCCCGGTCATTGTTCGAGCAGTCGTATGCGCCCATCGAATACATCTTTGTAGATGACTGTACCCCCGATAAAAGTATCGGTATCCTGCAATCGCTTCTGAAAGAATATCCGGAAAGAGCACAACAGGTACGCATCATCCACCACGACAGAAACCGGGGCGTGGGTGCCGCAAGACAGACGGCATTGATGGCAGCTACAGGCGATTATCTTTTATTTGCCGACAGCGACGACATGCTGCCGAAAGATGCTGTGAAGAAACTGGCAGAAAAAGCAGATAGTAGCCATGCCGACCTGATTGATGGCAGCTACAAAGAGTGGTGCGATGGAAAAGCAGGCATACTCCAGAAGCCTTTTGATGTTGCTGACGAAAAACTGCTCAAACTGCTTGTCTGCCAGAACATCATCACCAACCGGCTGTGGGGCAGAATCTATAAGCGTTCGCTCATCATGGAGCATAGGATATTCTTTGAAGAAGGCATCAACTATGCGGAAGATCTTTTCTGGAATGCCCAGTTTATGTTCTACGGCAAAAAGGTGAACATCGATGATGCGGTATATTACTATCGCACCGACAACGAGAATTCCTACTGTCACAACATCTCTGAAAAGAACCTCCTGTCATACTTCAAGTCAACCCGCCGACTCATCGATTTCTTTGAACAGAACGATACGGAGCATCAGTATCTCAGAGCCACCGAGATAGGCATCGTCAATGCCTACCGCTGGGCGGCAAATGCCCATGTAGCCTTCGAAAAGGTAGATCAGGCACTCGACTACAAGCCTAAGAGCTGCCTCATCCGCCTCATCATCAAGCTCATCAAAAAGGGTGTACCTGTCAAGAGGGTGAATCTTATCTACCTCGCTTACAGAAAGCTATACACTCTTCTAATATCTGCACCTTCAGCAGTTTCATGATACAGAAGTAGATGGTGGCTGAAACCAGCAGGCGTACCAGCAGCAGGAGATAGATGTTCTGCAGGCTGCGGGTGATAAAATAGGTAACCGCCATCGTGGCTGCCGCACAAAGCATGAATGGCAGTATATCCTTTGCCACATCACGGAACCGCAAGCCGGCAACACGCTTCATCATCCACTGCCAGACCAGAAGCCAGGCAATGATAAATAAGGTGTAGGCTATCACCATGGTCTGGATGCCATATTGATGACAGAACAATACCAACGCCAGCAAGCCTACTACCTGACCGATGTTGCACCACATATATACATCAGAACGTCCCTTGCTGATGGCAAGGTTCTGATAGAGCGTATAGATAGGCATAAAGGCACCGCTCACACAGAGAATCTGCAACAGCGGCACACTGGCTATCCATTTCTCATGAATCGTAATCAGAATGAATTCGCGTGATACCAGGGTCAAGCCAAACATCAATGGGAAAGAAAGGAATGCCGTAAAACGGAGCATCTTTCTGAACACCAGCAACTCGCGGTTCTTATCGTCCTGGATAGAAGCCAGTACGGGCTGAGCTATCTGTCCCACCGTATTGGCAACAAACGAATTAGCCTTGGTATCCCAGTTGTATGCCTGACTGTAGTTTCCCACATCATTAATCGGATAAAATCGACCGAAGACAAAGGTCAACACATTGTTGCTCACCGTATTAATGATGTTGGTCACCAAAAGTTTCACGCTGAATCCGAACATCTTTCTCACCGGTCCGAAATCGATATGAAAGTTCGGGCGCCATCCCGTATAATAATATCTTCCGATATTCAGCACGAGGATGAAGATAACCTGCTGCCAGGCAAGACTCCAGTAGGCCATCCCATTGAATGCCAGCACCAGTCCCACGACATTCGAGCTGATCAGAGCCATGAAATTAACGATGGTTATCTCCTTGTTCATCATGTTCTTCATCATATATCCGTTCTGGGCGATGCCAAACGAAGAGATGAAGAAACTCAGGAACACAAAGCGCGACAGCGCGGTGAGACAAGGCTGATGGAAGAAATCTGCTATCAGCGGCGCACAGAAAAAGAGCACCACATACATGGTAAGACTCACCAGGACATTAAACCAGAACACCGAGTTATAATCGTTGTCGGTGGGTTTCCTGATATTCACCAGCGCCTGGGTAAACCCGCTACTCTGCAGATTGCCCGCTATCAGGGTGAATATGGTGAGGATGCCGATGATACCGTAATCGGCTGGCGACAACAAACGCGCCAAGAAGATGCCAAAGAGGATATTGAGTACCTGGGTGGAGCCACTGTTCATCGCTCCCCAGAACAATCCCTTGGCGGTTTTTTCCTTTAATGATTCTGCCATCGTTTCTATCTGATAAATATGGAATATTACTTGTTTTTACTTTTTAGAATGCAAAAGTAGCATAAATAGTTTGAAGTTCAAAACTTTTTGCTTACTTTTGCAGTCGTAAAACAGAAAAAGTATGGATATTAAGAACATCAAGAAGGAATGGAACGCCACAATACTCGATATATTGAAGGCTTTCATCGAAATCTGCAACAAGTATCACCTCAGATATTACTGTTGTGCCGGAACAGCCATCGGAGCTGCCCGTCACCACGGAATGATTCCATGGGACGATGACATCGACGTACTGATGCCACGCCCCGACTACGACCGTCTGCTCGAAATCGCCAAGCATGAAGACTTTGGCAAATACGAGGTAGTAACTCCCTACAACAACGAGTCATACCCTCTGTATTTCTCCAAACTCGTGAACCGAGAAACCACCCTTATCGAGGAGAAGGAGCGTCCCTGCATCATCGGTCTTTACGTAGATATCTTCCCTCTTGATGCCACCGACGATGACCTGGAAACGGCAAAGGCGCTGTATCGCAAATACTCTAAGACCATCAACCGTCTGAATGCCGTAACCACCCACAATACTTTCTTTGAGTACATCTCCCTGCTCCTGCACAAGGAAACTTGGGGCCGCTTTGCCATCAAGACGATCGCCTTCTTCTGCCGCAGCAAGATGCGCCACCGCCTCATCCAGCAGATGGACGAGATGAGTCACCGGTATGACTTCGATAAGGCGAAGAACGTACTGGTGAATACAGGCTCCTACCACTATAAGGAGATTTTCCCGAAGGAATGGCTCGGCAAGGGCAAGGAATTCCCGTTCGAGGATACCACCGTCTTGCTGCCGGAGCAGGCTGATACCTATCTGCGCCACTTCTTTGGCGACTATATGAAGTTTCCACCCGTAGAACAGAGAGTAGAAAAGCACCTGCGCTACTATCTGAACATGGAAAAGCGGGAAACATGGGATGAGATTAAAAGAAAGCTTTAGCCTTCCCTCACTTCCTGCAAGGTATGTCCGAAACCTTCTTCTACATCAAAGAGCGGTTTCCAGCCTAAAGCCTTGAGCTTATCCGTACTGAAGGTTGCCTTGGTGATAGGCGTGGTATTGCCCTGCTGCGCATCCGCCTCAGGAATATCAAACACCACCTTTCTATCCGCTTTCCGGGCTATCAGCTCTGCCAGTTGGCGGATGGAGATATTCGATTCTGAATGAGCCACATTATAGGCATTTGCCCTCTCGCCATCCAGCAGGAGGCGCAAGATGGCATGGGCGGCATCTACCACATAAAGCCAGGAGCGGAAAGCCTCACCCTTACTCTTCAGGACGATATCCTCACCCTTCAGAACATTGCGGATAAACTGGGCATACACCCTATTGTCACTCTCCGTAAAGCCCGGACCGTAGGTATGACTCAGTCTGGCTATCACCACATCGGCATCATACTCTGCTCCGTATGCCATGCAGAGCGTTTCGGCAGCACGTTTGGAAGATGGATAGCAGGCACGTACCGATGCACAATCCACATAGCCGCTGCTCTTCTCGGTAAATTCAGAGCCATCGCCCTCGCCATAGATTTCACCCGAAGAGATATAAACCATGCGCTGTATGCGGTGACTCAATCCATATTCCAGCAGGTTGGATACGCCGTTGATGTTTGCCTTCATCACCTCTACAGGGTTCTGCTTAAAGAAGTTAGGACTCGCATTGCTGGCTGCATCAATGATGTAATCAGCACCCTCAGCCAACTCATTATAGACTGGTTCCCCTATCATCCTGTCCATGCTCTTGATGACAGGCTGGGTAACGTCTATCTCTGCAAAGAAGAAAGACTCATCCTCCCAATAGGCGGCAAACTTCTGTCGGGCACGTTCCTTGTTTCTTCCGGCTGCTATCACCTTGTAGCACCGGGCAGGATTCTGCATCAGCACATCAACCACACAGCCTCCTACCAATCCTGTAGCACCAGCCACAAGAATGGTCTTGCCATGCAGACGCCCCAATTCCAAACCTTCCCGGAAAAGGCGCGCAATATCTTCCTTATATGGTGAATTTCCTATCATAACATGTTTATTTTAACCAAGCCTCAGGCTGAACCTTCATCAGTGCCTTCAGTATCTCCAGATCCTCAACGGTGGTTATCTTGATGTTCTTCTCTGAACCAGGCACGATATGCATCTGTCTGCCTCCCAGTTCTGCCATCAGGGTACAGGATGCCACCGAATTGGCGATGCCCTTCTCCTTAGCCTCTTCGTGGGCTGCTATCAGATTGCCCAAACGGAAGGTCTGGGGTGTCTGGGTACGGATCAGTTTGTCGCGCGGAATACTGGTGTTGGTCGTAAAACCATCTTCGCTTTCCAGGATAGCCTCTCTACATTTGATACCCGTAATGGCATAGCCATACTTCTGGCAGATGGCGATATTGGATGAGATGATGTCTTGCGACAAGAGTGGGCGCACGGCATCATGCACCAGCACCAGATCGTCATCACCGCATCCCGCCTCTTTCAAGCCATAGATACCATTGTGGATCGACTCCTGACCATTGCTTCCGCCAGGGAATATCCATTTCAGCTTGGTAATGCAGAACTGGTTGGCATACGACTGCAGTACCGTTTCCCAACCTGCCAGACATACCACAGCAATACCCTGAATATCAGGATGCTTCTGAAAAGCCATCATCGTATGGATGATGATAGGACAGTTGTCTACATGCATAAACTGCTTTGGGATGTCCTGTCCCATTCTATTGCCAGAACCTCCGGCTATGATCAATGCATAGTTCATATTCTCTATCTTTAAATTGATTATTTCTGAATGATTCTCCCCGGATTCCCTACCACGGTAGCCCCGTCGGGAATATCCTGGAATACCACGGCACCGGCGCCTATCGTCACGTGGTTGCCGA
>CAVHWE010000089.1:0-9139 GCA_963639495.1 bacterium
AAAATTCTGCATTTTATTGTGCAAGAATGCTAATTGCAAATCCGCCACCTGCAACGGAGTTCAACTTCAAGACAGACTTGCTGGTTACAGTCTTCTTGGTGATGACATAAGCCTGCGGATTGGTCTTGTAGTTGGCATTCTTTGCATCCTGATAGATAGTAGCCACATACTTCTTGCCCTTCTCGAGGAAATCGAGCTTTACGGTAGACTGATGAGCCTTCATGCCCGTAACACCACCGACAAACCAGTTATCAGAACCCTTTGCCTTGCGGGCAGCGGTGATATACTCCATTGGTTCAGCCTCCAGATAGATGGACTTGTCCCAATCTACAGCCACATCCTTGATAAACTGGAAGGCATCCATGTGCTTCTCGTAATTCTCAGGGAAATCGGCAGCCATCTGCAATGGACTATACATCGTTACATAAAGTGCCAACTGACCGCAGATGGTAGAGTTGCAATGAGAACCATTGGCGCAATCCATTTCAAAGATACCCGGTGTATAATCCATCGGACCACCCTGCAGACGGGTGAAAGGCAAGATGGCGGTATGTCCCGGTTTGGTACCTCCGAAAGCCTGATATTCTGTACCGCGAGCACTCTCGTTGCCAATCAGGTTAGGATAAGTGCGGCAGAGACCGGTAGGACGCACAGCCTCATGGGCATTTACCATGATGTGATAATCGGCAGCACGAGTTACGGCATGCTGATAGTGATTGATTTCCAACTGACTGTAGTGATGCTCGCCACGAGGGATGATGTTGCCCACATAACCGCTCTTTACAGCATCGTAGCCATAATCCTTCATCAACTGGTAAGCTCTGTCCATATACTTCTCGTAGTTCATCACAGAAGAAGAGGTTTCATGATGCATGATGAGCTTCACTCCCTTGGAATGTGCATACTCATTGAGTGCCTTGATGTCGAAATCAGGATATGGAGTCAGGAAATCGAATACCTTTTCCTTCATATAGCCACTCCAGTCTTCCCAACCGATGTTCCATCCTTCTACCAGGACTGCATCGAAACCATGGGCTGCAGCGAAGTCGATGTAACGGCGCACATTGGCATTGTTGGCAGAATGCTTGCCCGATGGCTTGGCATGTACATAGTCGGTTCCATCCAACTTCACGGTAGGATAATCATGGGTATAAGCCCACTCACCCTTACCGGAAATCATCTCCCACCATACACCCACGTACTTTACAGGATGAATCCAAGAGGTATCCTTGATCTTGCAAGGCTCATTGAGATTGAGAATCAGGTTGGAAGACAACACCTTGCGGGCATCATCTGTAATGACCATAGTACGCCAAGGGCTCTTGAACGGAGTCTGCATGTATCCCTTCATACCCTGTGCATCAGGGGTAAGCCAAGAGGTAAAAGTCATGGTCTTGTCATCCAGGTTCAGATGCATGGCTGGATAATCTACCAGGGCAGCCTCATGCAGGTTGATGTAGATACCATCATCTGTCTTCAACTGGAGTGAGGTCTGTACACCGGTATCTGAAAAGACAGTCTGTGAGAGATTGCTGCTGACAGCAGCATGCAAAGCTGGACGGATGCCCGACAGACGGGTCTTGGTGTATTCATACTCCTGGGTATCGTAATCACCCGGAATCCACCAGGCGGTATGATCGCCCGTCATGGCAAATTCTGTACGCTCTTCCTTGATGGTAAAGTAGTTGAGATTGCCTTTCTGAGGGAACTCATAGCGCAATCCTACTCCATCGTCATAAACACGGAAGCGGACGTTCATATAACTGTCTGTAGAATTCTGCTTCAACTCTACCAGCATATCATTATAATGATTGCGGATAGACTTGTTCTCTCCCCAAACAGGAGTCCAGGTCTCATCGAAAGTGGAAGTTTTCTCATTGATGACACTAAAATCAGAAAGCAGATCCTTGCCATCCTTGCCGCCCTTGGCGAGCTGATAACCCAGACGGCTAGGCTTGATGATGGTCTTGCCCTGATAGGTCACACTATAGGTAGGCACAGTGCCATCCAAGGTGAAGTTCACCTTGATTTGTCCGTTAGGAGAAGTGATGTCTCCTGCATCTGCTGAGATGCCAAAAGCCATCAGAAGGCTTGCGAGCAAAAAGAGTTTTTTCATATTATTTTCTTTTTAGTTTGTAATATTCAATATAAAATTACTGAAGTTTCGAATGTGGTTCAAGTACGGGCTGAAGACCCAAAAGCTCGCTTACGAAACTTCAGTAAAATTACCATTCTACTTGGTATAACCAGGATTCTGGTTGAGTTTCTTGTTCAAGTTGAGCACGGCATAAGGGATTGGATAAACCATGGTATAGCCCTGCGTATCATCATTGTAATCACCAGCAGAAGCATTGTGGGTCACACCCTTGAAGCGGTCTGCAGTAGGCTCTGTAAAGGTACAGAATCTGATCTGGTCTTGGCGGCGTACTCCCTCCCAAGCCAGTTCCAGCATACGTTCATCCAGAATGTCATTGAGCGTAAGTTCTGTACGAGGTGTAGCAGCAACACGGCCACGAACCTCATTGACAATCGTGAGTGCATCAGCCTTATTGCCCATACGGTATTCAGCCTCAGCCTTCATCAACAAGGCATCGGCATAACGCCAGATTACCAGGTCGTTGTTGAAACTATACTGCTGGGTTGTAGACTTGTCAAACTCATACTTCTTCATTCGGGCACCGGAACACTTCATGGCATGAGGGTCGTCGGTTGCAGAGAAATCTACCTTTACTGCCAGTGGCATATACTCCAGTGGCTTGTCTGTAGCACCATCCTCTACAGGTTTTCCTGTCTCTTCCATATAATCCTTATCGGTATAGAAGTTGAGTTTCAGACGAGGATCCGGATTAGCTGTACCATAGCCATATACCAGCATCTGCTGCTTGGAAGAGCAGGCTCCATTCCAACCCTGGTAACCGATGGCACCGCCATGGTTGTAATGCAGGGTTCGCACGATGTTGTAATCCTCTACCTTATAGTTGACGCAATCGTTCGGACGGGTCCAGATATTCTCTACGGAATTCTGGTTGGCTACGATGAAGTTGTCTGCATAGCTAGGCTGCAGGCGATAACCCAAGCTGGCAATCTGATCAGCACAATAGGCTGCTGTTTCCCAGGCATTGCGGGTCTTGCCATCCAAAGGGATGTTAATCTTTTTGCCCATTTCCGAAACATTCTTTCCCAGCTCCTCGCTGGCAGTAGCCTTGCCGCTCTTGTCTGTTCCCACAAAGGCACTATAGCTGGTTGGAGTGGTATCATCAATGGTATAGACCGGTGCATTGATGGCACATTTTGCCATACACATATATGCCACAGCCTTGGTGATACGGCCATAATATTCACCCTCGTTCTGACTCTTACTGTCTGAAAGATGAGGAATGCACTCTGCCAACTCTGAAGTAACAAACTTGAAGACATCAGAGCGATTGGACTGATTCACCTCGTTGGCACTCACCTCTGAAGAAACTACCAATGGCACCTGTCCGAAGAGGTCCATTACATAATAATAATAGACTGCACGAAGAGCCCTCAGTTCATAAACATAGTCAGCATACTCAGGATGCTCACCCAGGTACTTGTTGAGTCGGTCGATAGAAGAATTGGCAAGACCGATGACACGATACAGGTTGTTCCATACATCGTTATACTTGCTTACAGACGACTCGAAGTTGTGGAGGAAAATGTTCTGCCATGCTCCACCATCCACCCAGTCACCCTGGCGACCAGGAATCATACTGGCATCAGAAGAGAACTCCTGGAAGGTATGTACAGAGCCACCATCACTTCCATACAATCCATTTCCGATGGAAGAATACACATTAGCCACTGTGTTTACATATACCAACTTAGAGGTACTGAAAGCCTCCTCCTCAGAAAACTTGCTTCGTGGATTCTCATCCAGTGAGCAACCAGCCAACAAGACAGAAGAAAGAAGCATAGAACCTATAATATATTGTTTCATAACTGTAATCCTTTATATATTAATAATGTAATTCTTAATCTGATAATATAATCATTATATCATCTAGAAATTCACTGAGAGCGACAGAGTATAAGTACGGCTCAGAGGATAGATGTTCTTGTCGTCGACACCCAGATTGTCGCCACTGATGGTTGCTGAGTTGATCATTGGAGTCAAGCCCTTGTAACCAGTGAGGGTACAGATATTGTTGACCGACAATGACAGGTGAATGTTGTTGATAAACTTCCACTTGAGCATATCCTTGGTGAAGGTGTAGCCCAGAGAAGCGTATTCAAAGTTCATATAGTCACCCTTTTCCAACCAGTAGTCAGAAATCTGAACATCATGGATACCCTTGCCATTGTTGAGATGCTGTGCACCGCTCAGAATATTATAGGTTGGGAAATTACTCATATTGTTCAAGGTCATGGATGTGGCATTGTAAATCTTATGACCGAAAGCACCGTTAAACTGCATCGTCAGATCCCAGTTCTTGTACTTGAAGTTCATATCCCAACCGAGGAAGTACTTAGGGATTGCCTGGCCGCAAACCTTGCGGTCGCCACTATCACCTGTATCAATGGTACCATTCTGGTCGAGGTCTTCGATGATATACTGTCCCTTCTCATCGATACCTGTGCAGTGAGGCAGATAGAATACACCTACAGGCTGACCCTCAATGAGATAGGTTACGCCATTGTTATGTACCAGACCAGCTGCACCTACAGTAGCAACCGAGATATGCTCGCTCGTTGTCATAGGCTGTCCCTTGTAGGTACCGCTCAACTTCTTCAGCTTATTCTTCTGATAAGAGAAATTCAGACCGGAATTGAAGGTGAAGTCCTTCGTCTTGATGATGTCACCACGAACAGCCAGCTCGAATCCCATATTAGTCATGGTACCCATATTTGCCAACAAACGGTCGTAAGTGAAAGGAGGTACCGGCACGGTATAGGTATAAAGCATATCTGATGTCTCAGAAGTATACCAGTCGAAGGTTACATTGAGGCGCTGCTTGAACATCGACAGGTCGAAACCGGCATCAAATGTCTTCTTTACCTCCCATTTCAGATCAGGGTTGCTGTTGGAGGTAACCGCAAAAGTAGTACTTGTTGCGCCGTTGACGGTAGTTACACCATTAGGCTCCATCAGGGCGAGAGAAGTATAAGGATCGATGGCATCCTGATTACCGGTTACACCATATCCTGCACGAATCTTGAAATTGTCTATCTGCTTGATTTTCTTCATCCAAGGCTCGTTGCTGATTACCCAAGCCAAGGAAGCTGATGGGAACCAGCCCCACTTCTGACCTGCACCCAACTTAGAAGAACCATCGGTACGAACATTGACGGTAGCGATGTATTTGTCTGCCAGCATATAGTTGACACGAGCCATGTAAGAGCTCAGGGTATATTCGGTATAGTTAGACTGCAGATTACCCCAGCTCACATTGGCAGCAGCCTTCATGTTATTGAACTTGAAGTAGTTGGTATCAAATCCATGTGCCTCCTGTGAGTTCCAGTCGTAGGTATATTTCTGTCCCTCCATCAGAGCCAGGGCATCAATATGATGCTTGCCGAAATCCTTGGAGAAATTCACCATGATGTTGCCCATATAGTCCTTGCGGTTGGTATTGGCGATATAAGCCCATCCGTTACCGTTTAGCTTACCCATCTGAATGTTGTTAGGAATATAGAACTTATTGTCACGGTTCCAATAATTGTATGAACCAAAGGCACTTACAGAGAGTCCGTCGATGATGTTGACAGTTGCCTTTCCATGAACATTGACAGAGGCATCCTTGTAGAAGTCATCAATATCGAGCAATCCCAGTGGATTCCAGACTTCATTGGCAAGCAGATCCTCATCCCATTCACCCTTGTCGTTTCTTACATTAGGATAAGTAGGGTTATAAGCTGTAGCAGAATAGAACATCTTGTGCATATCATACTGGATATTGCTATTGCGCTGAGAGCCGAAGATGCCCAGTTCCAGCTTCAGATGTTTGTCGAAAAGATACTGTGTACCATCCAACTTTGCTGTAAAATTCTTCATATCAGAATTCTTCAAGGCACCCTGACGGAGAACGAATCCCAGAGAAGCACGAAGACTGGAAGTGTCTGTACCAGAAGAGAAAGAGATGTTATGATTCTGTGTGAGACCCACATTGCGCTCAATCTCATCGAGGAAATTGGTATCGCCACCCATATCGGTATAGATCAGACCCAAAGACTTGGCTGTCTCGCGATATTCAGAAGCCGACATCAAGTCCAGGTTCTTATAGACTGTATTGACACCGAACTGGCCATTGTAGCTCAGGCTGGAATAGCCCAACTTGCCTTTGGCTGTAGTTACAACGATGACACCGGAAGCACCACGTGAACCATACTGGGCAGTCTCTGAAGCATCCTTCAGGATGGTAAGACTCTCAATATCGCCAGGTGCCAGAGAATTGAACATCGTCATATCAGCAAAAACGCCATCAATGATAACCAACGGATCGTTACCTCCGGAAAGAGAAGAGGTACCACGAACACGGATGCTTGGCGAACTGGTTGGATCGCCGCCAGCCTGTGAGATGACAACACCAGCAACCTTACCCTTCAACGCCTCGGCAGGACTGGTTACTACACCCTTGTTCATATCTTCCTTCTTGATGCGGTCAACAGCACCCGACACCGTGCGCTTGCTGCCCACAGCATAACCCACGACAAGCACCTCGTCGAGCACCTCGTCGTTTTCTTTCAGCGAAACATTGATAACATGATTTCCCTTTACAGGAATCTCCTGGGTGCGGTAGCCCAGATAAGAGAATACCAGGACGGAACCATCCTTCACATTGTCAAGCTTGTAGTTACCATCCAAGTCAGATACTGCACCATTCTTGGTATCTTTCACCAGGATGCTGGCACCAATGACAGGCTCACCTGTGGCATCTACCACCTGACCCTTAATGGTTGTCTGACCAAGAGCATTAAAAGTAATAAAGCATCCTGCAATCAGCAGACCTACTTTCTTTGAAAGGTTGTTTTTATCCATAATTTATAGGTTTAAAACGATTAAAATTGTTTGATGTCGCAAAAGTACGTCAAAAATCGATAGGTTGTTGCGATTAGTAGGTTTTTGGTAGATTACCATTATCTACCTATTGATTTATCAGGCTGAATATCAGTAAATTAAAGATTTCTAAAAAAAACACGTTAGTAGATGCGAGATTCTGAAAGATTTTTATTACTTTTGCAGCAGAATCTTAAAATACATAAGAAACATGAAACAATTTATAACTATCGTACTACTGATACTACTACCACTATGTGCAAATGCAGACAACAGCCAGCTCTACCAAAAGCTGGATGCTGCCCTGGCAAAACGTGCGCATTACGTAGAAGTAAAAGAGAAAAGTCTGCACGACATCAAGCAGGGTGCCAAGTATGTAACCAGCGATGAAGACAAGCTCAAGCTTTACGAGCAACTCGCCAATGGCTACAAAGCCTACGAGTATGATTCGGCGATGACTTACGTTAAAAAGGGCCTTGTTCTTGCCCAAAAGAGCAACAACACCTTATATTATAAAAGATTCCAACTGAGCCAAACCAGCCTGCTTATCACACGCGGATTCTATGCTGAAGCAAAGGAAATGCTGCAAAAAATAGAAACCAAGGAAGATGATCCGCGTGACTATCAGTTTCAATACTATCATACACTTTACGGACTATACACCAACTGGTCAACCTATTGTGAAAACAATAACTTCAGCAAGAATTACGACCAGCTGAAAGTGAAATACCTGAAGAAAGCAATAGAACTGTCGCCAAAGAAAGATGCGTTCTATTACTACCTGCTGGGAGAATCATACTATTTCAGCAACAATCCCAATAATAACAAAACCATCCAATACTATAAGAAGGCACTGAGCATGGAAAAGCCCGACAGCCGCCTGCATGCCATGACCGCCTTTGCCCTATCCGAAGTATACAAGAGAACCAACAACCCGGAACTGATAGAGCATTACCTTCTAGTTGCAGCCATCTCAGACATCACTTCTGCCACAAAAGAGAATGTCGCCCTGCAAGACATCGCACTCTTCATCTACAAACATAAGACCAGAAGTCTGAAAAAAGCCCAGGAATACATCAACATATCCCTGGAAGATGCTTATGCCTACAACAACCGGTTGCGCCGCATTGAGATTTCATCCAAATTGCAGATGATTACCAATGCCTATACAGATGACATCAGAGCCACCAACAGCATGCTCTACATCGCTCTCTCAGTCATTTTCCTGCTCCTGCTCGGAGTGGGACTTAGCAGTCTGTTCATCCGCAAAAAGAACAGGCTTTGGAAACAGAAGAAAGACGAAATCACGGCTACATCGGCTAGAATGGAAGTTCTCAACAGTCAGTTGCATCTCATCAACGAAGAGCTGAAGGACACCAACCAGAAACGCGAGAGACTGGTGAAGGTGTATATAGACCTGTGCTATAAAAACATAGAGAGGAACAGCAAACTGCGTACTTTGGCAGTAAGAAAGATAAAAGCCAACCAGAGCAAGGAGCTGCTGAGCCTCCTTTCGTCCTCATCAAGTACAGAAAAGGAGAACAAAGAGTTTCTGACTGAATTCGACAAGGCATTCCTGTCTCTGTACCCAACTTTTGTAAGCGAGCTGAACCAGCAACTTACCGAATCGGCTCATATCCAGCTGAAAGAGAACGGCGAAATGCCCCCTATCCTCCGTGTATGCGCCCTGTTAAGATTAGGCATCACCGAGAGTTCCAAGATAGCCGGCATCCTGTCTTATTCGCCACAAACCGTATACAACTACCGTTCCCTGCTCAAGAACAATGCCATCGACAAGGAGCACTTCGAAAAAAATGTGCTCAGACTCTGCATGGTGATAGCCGACTGATGAGAGAAAGAATAAGATACCTATTTATATAACAACAAATCCCGACAGGCAACAACATACCTGTCGGGATTTTTTAATTATCTGCAATTGATGAGAAAAATTGACTGCACAGGTTCATTTTTTTTCTTTCTTATTCTTCCTTAATCTTCCATTCGCTGATGGTTCGCTGGGTGCTGTCAAAACTGATGCCGATTTTTACCAGTCGCTTACCTTCAGAATGATATGGCAGCATATAGCCTTTTTCGTCTATCTGTGCCAAAGCCTCATCAGCA
>CAVHWE010000090.1:0-9107 GCA_963639495.1 bacterium
CACGGCAGTTTAGCAAACTGCTGGTTTCAGCCACTCACCCAACCTTCCAGTCGGATTCTTAACCGAATCAACCAAGCATCGTTCTTAAATGCGAGTGCAAAGGTACTACTTTTTTCTGATTCTACCAAATCTTTTTGCAACTTTTTTTCGATAAAAATGCATTTTCTTTGTAACTCCCACATTATCAGGGGTTGTTTTCTTTCAGTATTATGAGTGCTTTAATTCCTAAAACGAGCAGAGGCGGATTTCTTTCTCAGAAATCCGCCTCTTGTAAAAGAAAGGGCCGCTCGATGATGTGATGAAACTCCGAATGTATAAACATTTGAGAGTCCTCCGCCTTTGTAATCCACCGGCTTTTCAGCTTACCTGCCTGCTGCAGTTTATGTGGCCCGCCATGAGCAAGAGTATGTCCTCTCGGTTTCAATAGTGTAATTTGATGAGTATCCCGATCGAACCGAAACGACCCTTATTCCTTCTAGCACCCCGGCATCATCTCGATGCTATGGTGCAAACATCTTAGTCATTATTTGATAATGCAAAGATAATGCAATATTTTGAAACTACCAAATGTTTTAGCTGTTTTCTTCGAATATTTTTTCGAAATATTTTCTCAACTCTGTTTTGTCCTCTATAATATTGCGCAGTTCGTTGAGCGCTTTCTCGTTAGGGGAGTTGGGAATCCATAACCTGATGTATCCGTTTCTTGAATATTTCTCGTCCATGTGCTGGCTGAACCGCTCCCATTGCTGCTCCTTGTCATCAGCTGGATTGTTTTCTTTGCCATACTGTATGGCGCGCAGAAATATCTCGTGAACGTCAATGTCGCGATCGGCTTCTGCCACAATCTTGCCATAGATGCTGCGAGGCTGACGGCTAGATGAAGCCCGATGGTCCTCAACGGCTTCTTTCATGATTTTAATCTGTTCTTTATTGAACCAGCGCTTCAGTCTTGCATCTGCCTGCAGAATCTTGCCGCTGGTAATATGATGAATGGCACGCGGCCCGCTCATCCCCAGGTCGTGGTAAGCGGCTATTACATACACCATATCGATGTCGGCTCCGGTTACCGGAACCAGTTTCAGAGAGTTTCTGATGACTCGGGTAACATGTCTGAGTCCATGACTTTCGCCAAAAGCATTATATTTGGGGAGAATCTGTTTCTCCACAAAGTCCATGATTTCGAGATTTACCTGTTGCTTCATTGATATTCCTCCATTTTATTATAAAATAAGGTACGCGCGTACATTATTATAAAGATGTTATTGTTCAATTCGCCATTCCGATGATGATCAGGGATGATACAATGCCGAAACAGAAGATGTTCAGAGCTGTTTTGCCCAGAATTCTGTTCAGTTCTCTGCCTTCGCCTATCTTTTTCATCTCCATATAGGTTCTGTTGTGCAGAACGATATAGAGTGCTGCAAACGGCAGGAACATGCTGCTGGCTTCATGCTGAAATACTTCGCAGATGGTTACACCTATTATGGTAAGGATGCCCAGATTGCCCAATGCGCAGTATAACCGCTCGGCATTCTTCTTTCCTATGTGAACCACAAGGGTCTTCTTGCCGGCTCTCAGGTCGTTGTCATGATCGCGGTAATTGTTCAGAATGAGCAACGTATCAACTACCAGTCCGCAGGCTACAGATACGAGAACCGTTTCCAGGCTTACTCCCTGCATGGTTTCGGGCATTACAAGATAGTATGTGCAGCATACGGGTACAATGCCGAAGAAGAGCAGTACCAGAATATCGCCCATGCCCAGATAGCTGAGACAGGTAGTATAGAGGAAACAGAAGACTACGCAACAGATGCCTACGATAACCATTTCCCAACCACCGAAGAGAACCAGCGGAAGTCCTATGGCGCAACCCAGAAGGGTAGTGAGGATGATTCCCCATTTCATGGCTTCCAAAGTAATCCAGCCTTCAGCGCAGGCTCGTTTCGGTCCCAGTCTGGTTTCATCGTCATTACCATGTTTGAAGTCGAAATAATCATTCACCAGATTGCTGTCTATCTGCATCACCCATGCAAAGAGCAGGCAGAGTAGGGCTGGCAATGTCTGTATCTGCTGAGCGTCTTTATAAGCCAGCGCAATACCCAATAAAACAGGAACAGCCGCCGCCGTCAGAGTCTTCGGGCGAGCGGCTAGATACCATGCTTTTATAGAATTTGTTTCTATCATATTCTGAAAAGATTAAAATTGAATCTCCTGAAATTCTTAAGGAAAATCAGGAAGATTAATTGAAGAAGTTCCAACTTACTCCAATACGGAACACTCTTTCGTTCATCGGATAATGAGGAGCGAAGAAGTAGTTCTTGTCGCCCTGTCCTGCATTGATGTGGCTCATCATTACGAAGAAACGGGTGTGCTTGATGTGAACGTTGGCGTAAACATTGACGATAGGATAGTTGCCTATCTTTACGTTGTTCTCGCCGTTGCCCTGTACCGTATACTGTCCCATATAAGGTGAATAGTCGGGAGCTTCATAGCTTGTAAAGTAGCGCATGTCAGCACCCAGGTCTACGTTCAGCACCTTTACTACCTTGAACTTGATGTAGAGGTTGGTGTAGGCATTGAAGGCTGGCACTGGCAGAACACTCTCCTTGCTTGAGTGCTGGTAGGTAAACTGGTTTTCCCAGTTCAGAATGCCCAGTCTGAAGTTCTGTTCCAGTTGTGCTGTCAGCAGGTTGATTCCTCCGCTTTCCTGCATCGGTGTTACCATGACTCCTGTTCGCAAACCTTCTTCTGTAATGTCATAGCTCTGCGAGAAGTAGGTGTAGTTCTTGATTTCATCTACAGCCACTCTCAGCTTGGTGCGTGTCTTAGGGAAGGAGAGCGTACCCATGATGCGGGTATGGATGGTCTTGTCGAGATCATTCTCCCACCACAGATGGCGGGCGTGATAGTTGCGGTAATAGAACGATGGGGTTTCTCTATGGAAGAAAGCATCGCCTCTTACCTGAAGCGTGTCGCCCAGGAATGGGATGTTCACGTCTACATTACCATCTATGGCAAGGGTTCCGGCGTCAACACCCGTCAGTCCTATTTCTGCTACGGCATTGTAGTGCAGGGTCTTGCCTTCCTGCTTGCTCAGCTGTCCGCCTACGCTCAGCACATGCTCGTTATATTTTTCGAAACCGCCTTCCATGGTTGGCAGTTCATAGTGTCGGAGGTCGTAGCTGGCGAAAGCCTTCAGTCCTGCCTTTGCCCATTTATTGAAACCTTCAAGCATGGCAATGGCGAAGGTATTCTTCATGTGCCAGTGCTTGGTCTGGTCGTAGATGGAATCGCCGGTCAGCCTGCCTGCATCGTAATATTCATTCAGATAATAGTCGGCTGGGGTCTGATAAGCTTCGTAAATACGGCGATAGTTGTCAAACTTTACCGTATGGATGAAACTCGTTACCGGAACATATTCGCTCTTGTAGAAGAGCGAGTCTTCGGCATTTTTCTTCTGGATGGCCAGCAGACTGTCGGCAGCAGCTTTTCCGTTTACTGCGATTCGGGTACTGTCGTTCCTGATGTCCTTTGCGGCTGTGTCTTTAGCCGGTTCATCGCCTGCAATCTTGGCTCCGTCAGGACGGCCGCTGAATTTAGCACCTTGCTGTTTGTCGTAGGCTTTCTCATCAAATTTCTTGCCTTGTTCCTTGGCTTTCTTTCTGGCTTCTTCCTTCGCTTCCTCTTCAGCATTTTCCTTTTTCGAAGCCATGGCAAATTTCTTTGCCTTGATTTCTTCTTCGGTCATCTTTACCTTTCGGCTGAAACCTACGTTGTAGCGGTGGGTAAAGAAGATATGCTGGTTGTCCAGTCGGTTCCAGTTCTGTTCCAGAACGGTAGGAATTTCATTGGTGGCAAACGATTCGGTATAGATTTCCGGATGTTTGATGTAATCATCGTTGGTAATACCGCCGTTCTCGGTCATCTTCTCATGATTGGTACTGAAGAGGAAGTGTGCCTGATAGCGGTCGCCCAGGTAAGATGCCCACATGGTGTATTTAAAGTGGCTGGTACTCTGTGCGTTATAATATCCTCTGCCATACTTGTAGTCGAATCTGAAACCGGCGCCTAGCCTTTTGTTGGCATTCACGGCAAACATGGCCTTGAAGTCATCTTCTCCCGTCACCTTGTCGCCGCAGCTGTTCAGCGTTATGTTGGTGATAGGCGAGTAGGTGTTGGTGAAATGGAAGTCGCTTACCGGATTTACGATATAATCGTAGGGCTCTGTAAAGATGAAGTTGCCCTGCGTGTTGCGGCGGTCTATGAAGATTCGGTTCAGTCGGGCAGTACCCATGTTTCCGAGGGTATTGTATTCGCCTCTCAGTCCTTCCGTGAAGGTTGTGTTCATGTACATGTGCTGCAAGGTGTCTACTACCGCAGCCTTTGTGTCGCCGAAGCGTTCGTCTACGGTCCATACTCTGATGCCTTTCGGAATCTCCTTGTCTGAGCCCAGTGAATCGGTGTTCACCTTGCGGTTGGTTTGAGGACGGAACTGCGAATCTTCGTTATAGTTAAAATCGTTTTGTGCCGCAACCGGGAGGGTTGCAGCACAAAATAGGAGTGATGAGAATATAATTTTCTTCTTCTTCATTATTTCTTAAATAGTCGGATACATACTTCGGCAATCTTAAGCACTACACCCACGATGAGTACGATGTAGGCGATATTGCGGCTTTCTTCCAGCTGGGTCCAGAGTATTACCCCCACGATGGCGAGCAGCATGAAGGCGATGTTGAGATAGTTGCGCACTTTCAGCATGTTGTTCTGGTCGCTGTAGGCCAATGGGCGGAGCCGGCGGTGCTGAGGTCTTACGGCGTAGCTGGTAGGCTGCTTCTGTTCAGTCTGTTCTGCGCCCTGCTCAGCTGTAGGCTGGGCTGTAGCGTTTGCAGGCTGCTGTGCCTCGTTCTGTTGTATCTTGTTGTCTGTATTCTGATTATCCATTTTTCTTCAACTTATTGTTTTACTAATGCTTCTAACTCTGCGAATATCTGGTCTTTGCGGTCGATGGTGCATCTGCGGAACTTTCCGAAGATCTTAGCCAGGTCGTTCTGCTTCTTGTTGAGCGCAATCTTGTCGCTGATTACCTCTTCTGCAGGTTCCTTAAATCCGGTGCTTCTTCCTTCCTCGTAGTTGTAGATGATGCGGCCGAGCGAGAGATTCAGATGATTGTCTGAGATTCTGGCTACCAGCTGGTATTTGAATTCCGTGCGGTCGAGTGAGATGAATGACTGGCTGAAGACGAGCCATTCGTCCATCGTGTTGGCGATGATGTGTTCAGCCTCGTTTACCAGTGCTACTCGGCTTGCTATGTTCTGCTCGTTCTGTGTCAGTTCACTCATGTATTTTAATACGATGTCGTAAATCTGCTTGGCAGTTTTCCCGTTAGCATCCGTATCGAGCGTGAATTCTATCTTGTTTTCATCATTATATGTGATGGCGCCTGCCAGATATTTCATGTCCACTTTGGCTGTGGTGCCATTTGCTAGCTTGTTGGCAGGCTTGGCAGCCTCCTTTGGCTTAGCGGCTACTGCAACAGGAATCGCCCATCCCGTGGTTGATGTGGTTGGCTCCTTTACAACAACTGGTTCTGGCTCAGTAGCATTGCCCTTCTTTGCTTCCGCCTTTTTTGCTTCAGCTTCCGCCTTGGCGCTTGCAGCGTTGATGCTGTCGGCCTGAGCCTTCAGTTTGGCAGCCTGTGCTTTAATCTTAGCCACTTCCAGTGCCTTCTTGGCAGCTTCCAGCTGTTTCTGTGCCTGTTCCAGCTGCTGCTCTTCATTCAGCACGGTTTGGGCCTGTGCAGTCATCAGCGGGAGGAGCATAAATATGGGGATGATGATTTTTTTCATGTCGAGTTGTTTTTATGAAACTATAAAATGACGGTTCCTGTAGGGGAACTTAGCGGAAGATGAGGGATTCAAACCCCCGATACCCGAAAGAGGGTATACCGGATTTCGAGTCCAGCGCATTCGGTCACTCTGCCAATCTTCCTTTTTATTTTATCAGATGCAAAAGTAATACATTTTTTGCATCTGACAAAATATTGCTGTTATTTTTTAACTATATTAACCCCGCTTTATAGGATTTTATACTATAGTTTTTACTGTTGCTGCAGGAATCTGTCGGCCTCGATGGCAGCCTTGGCTCCCGAGCCTGCGGCAACAACACCCTGGCGGTAGATTGGGTCGGCCACATCGCCTGCTGCGAAAACACCCGGAATGTTGGTGGTGGCAGTACCTGGCACTACCTTGATAAATCCCTGCTCGTCGAGATCTATCTGCCCCTTGAAGAGGTCGGTGTTAGGCTTATGTCCGATAGCCAGGAAGAATCCGTCTATGCTGATGTCAAACTTCTCTTCGTTGGCTTCACCCTTGTGGCGCACGAGATGAGCACCTTCTACACCGTTCTCGCCGAAGAGCCCCAGCGTATTGGTTTCGAACAGAATCTCGATGTTCTCCTTGTTCTTTACACGCTGCTGCATGATTTCTGAAGCACGGAGATAAGGCTTGCGCACAATCATGTAAACCTTCTTGGCAAGTCCGGATAGATACATAGCCTCTTCGCAGGCAGTATCGCCACCGCCCACTACGGCTACGGTGCGCTTGCGGTAGAAGAATCCGTCACAGGTAGCGCAGGCTGAAACGCCCTGTCCGCGATATTTCTCTTCATCGGCAAGACCCAGATATTTGGCTGATGCACCTGTGGCAATGATCACGGTTTCTGCCTCAATCTCGTTGTCGCGCTCATCTGTAAGATGAAATGGGCGTGAACTGAAATCTGCCTTCACGATGCTTCCGTCTCTCATTTCGGCTCCGAATCGGGCTGCCTGTTCCTTCATGTCCATCATCATCTGTGTTCCGTCTACGCCGTTAGGATAGCCCGGAAAGTTTTCTACCTCTGTGGTGATGGTGAGCTGTCCGCCCGGTTGCATACCTGAATAGAGTACTGGCTGCAGGTTGGCTCTGCCGGCATAAATGGCAGCAGTATATCCTGCAGGACCGCTACCTATAATTAATGTCTTTATCTTTTCCATTTTTTATCTTATAGTTATATTTTTGTTTCCGATGGCTCGAAATGAGCCATTTTCTTTGCAAAGGTACATCAAAACAATGAGAAATCAAAATAAAAATACATTATTTTTCTTTTCTTGCATAAATTATTGCTTTCGTTTGAAGAATTATTGTTATCTTTGCACCCGAAAATAAGATGCTCCGGAAAGAACATCAATTAGAAAAAACGAAAAATATTTACTTGATATATGAATCAGATTAAGAAGATTGTACTGACGGGTGGACCTTGTGCGGGCAAGACTACCGCTATGGTTAAGGTGATTGAACATTTCTCCAGTCTCGGCTATAAGGTCTTTACCATTCCCGAGGTTCCAACCATGTTCACCCAGGCGGGCATGAATTATCTCACCTCCAACAAGGATTTTTTCTTCGAGGGCGAGAAGGCTACTTTCCAGACTCAGATCAACCTGGAAGACAGTTTCCTGCGCATGGCTGAAACATTGCAGCAGCCGGTCATCATCGTCTGCGATCGTGGTACGATGGATATTTCTACCTATCTCACTCCCGATTTCTGGCACCGCATCATCTCTGAAGAGGGTTATACAGATGCCCAGCTTCGCGACCGCTATGATGCTGTGCTGCATCTGGTGAGTGCTGCTGATGGTGCCGAGCAGTTTTATACTACAGCCAACAATGCGCAGCGCCTGGAGAAGGCGGATGAAGAAGGACTGAAGATAGCGCGCGAGTTGGACAAGAAGATTGTTTCTGCATGGAAAGGTCATCCTCATCTCAGGGTAATCAATAACCACGAAGATTTCAACAACAAGCTGAACCGTGTGCTCAAGGAGATAAGCAATGTGCTTGCCATTCCGCAGCCGATAGAGGAGGAGCGAAAATATATCGTGAAGCTGACGGGCGAGGTTCCTAATGCGATAGACAGCGATATAGTTCAGACTTATCTTACGGGTGAGCCGGGCAGCGAGATTCGTCTTCGCCGTCGCGGTTTCGAGGGAGGCAAGTATGTGTATGTTCACACCACTAAGAAGCGTATTTCAGACAATGAGCAGATTGAGACCGAGCGACAGATTAATGCCAATCTTTACGAGAATATGCTTCAGCAGGCTGACCCTTACCGCCAGCGCATTCATAAGCATCGCAAGAGTTTTATCTGGAAGGGCCAGTATTTCGAGCTCGACGAGTTTCTTGAGCCGGTTTCCGACCTGATGATTCTTGAAACCCGCGGCATTTCTGCCAACGAGAGTGTGAAGTTTCCTCCTTTCATTCAGGTGCTGGAGGATATTACGGGCAACAGCAAATATTATAATTATAACATAGCGCTGAAGCGGTAAAATCAGCCGAAAATGTAAAAAGTTACGGAGGTAATTCATATTCTCCGTAACTTTTTACATAAAACCACTCAATTTTGGTGTTATTGAGTTTCATCATTCTATTTTCTCCTTTATCCGTTGTACTTGAACACCTTGACCATTTCTTTGTCGCCACCCACGAGTTGGCTACATTTATTCAACATACCAGTATCGACGAAACAGCATTTCTCCATGACTCTTCCTGATGCAGGATTGCCTGTGAAATGGTCTGCCCAGATGTTTTCGAAATGCTTCTCGTTGATGCAGTAGTCAAGCATCAGCTTCAAGGCTTCGGTGCAGATTCCTTGGTTCCAATAAGGTTTTCCTACCCAGTAGCCCACCTCACAGTCGTTTTCTCCGATAGGGATGTTGCTGGTTTCATGGGTGTAGTAGCCGATGCAGCCGATAGCCTCGCCAGTCTCTTTCAACACAATCGCCCATGTCGTGTCATTATGGAAGAATGTCCGGATTATCTCCCGACTTTCCTCAACAGACTTATGTGTCGGCCATCCAGCACGTGGTCCTACGTCAGGGTCGGAGGCGTACTTGAAGAGCGCCTCTGCATCTGATTCCTGCCAATATCGAAGTAAAATTCTTTCTGTTTCCATCAGATTATTTCTATGAAATTCTTCGTTCTTTATTTTGTTATCTATTATCTTGTAGCAGAGATATTTGGGGGTACTAGCTTATCTTATATGTTGTAATCTAAATATTTCTTTCTGCTTTTCTATTT
>CAVHWE010000091.1:0-9041 GCA_963639495.1 bacterium
ATGCCTTCGCATTGGTGGTATCACGATGATAATATCCCGGAGTGATGGTAGGACCCTTGAGGAGCACCTCATTATCCTCGCCTATCTTTATCTGAATGCTGGAGATAGGACGACCCACAGAACCCAGACTGCGCTTCTTGTCAGAATGATCGCAAGATACGGTGGCAAGACTCTCGGTCAGACCATAACCCACAACCATATTGATACCGACTGAGTGTATGAACTCCTCTACCTCAGGACTTACATAAGCACCTGCCGTAGGGAAGATATTCGGATTATCCAAGCCTAACTGCTTACGAACCATGCTCAGGATGGTCTTGTTGATAATCTTATATTCCAACTCCAAAGCCAGAGGAGGACGCTTGCAGTTGGCAAGATATTCCATATTACGCTTCTTTCCCACAGCCAAAGCATGATAGAAGAGTTTCTTCTGAAGAGGACTGGCATCATCCATCTTAGCCTTTACGGCAATATAAACCTTCTCCCAGAAACGAGGCACACTACACATACAGGTAGGATGCATTTCACGCATACTCTCCTGAATCTCATGAGGGTAAGTGTTGATGATGAGCTGGGCTCCTTCGCTCAAGCAGAGATACGCCCATCCACGCTCAAAGATATGAGTGAATGGAAGGAAATCAATGACACGATCCTTTTCGGTAACAGGCACGCACTCATTGTTTGCCTTCAATGCAGCATAATACTGACTGTATTTCAGCATCACGCCCTTACTGTCACCCGTTGTACCACTGGTATAGAGGATGTTAGCCAAATCATCCATACTTGCCTGCTTGTAGAGTTCCTCCACTTCTGTCTGACGAGGAAGATTCTCACCCAACTTCAGGAAGTCCTTGAAATAGAGGGCAGCAGGATCGTGTGTACTGATGCGCACGCTGGAATCGAAGATGATGATACGCTCCAGGGATGGACAGAGGGCAAAGATGCGGTGCGCCTTGTCATACTGCTCCTGTTCGCCAACAAAGAGGAAGCGAATCTGCGCATCATTAATCATATATTGAATCTGCTGCTCGCTACTGTTGGCATAGAAAGGCACAGAGGTAACTCTGATGCCGTATGCACCGAAGTCGGTGTACAGATAATGCACACAGTTCTGCGAGAAGACAGCAATTTTATCAAGAGGTTTAGCCCCAAGATTCAGGAGGGCATTGCTCACTTGTTTCACTCTTAAGGAAAAGAGGTTGAATGAAACCGATTGCCACTGGTCGCTGCCAAACTTTCTGAAAGTTAAAGCAGTTTTCTCTCCCCATTTCTTGGCGAGATCATGTACCAGTACCGAAAGATGACTATTAATCTGCATAAGCTTATATTTATATTCTGATGCAAAGATAATAGAATTTGTTAAGAACACAAAATAAAAAGATATTTTTTCCACTTTATCTGCTCTTTTTTTCGTATCTTTGCCCTCGAAACAATAAAAAGGGAGATTATGATGACACAAGAAGAATATGTAAGTGATGCCGTGGATTTGCTGAAAAAGCTCATCTCCACCCCATCAGTAAGTAGAAACGAGAAGGAGGCTGCCGACATCATGGAGCAGACCATCCGCAGTTATGGCTTTGAACCTCATCGTGAGGCGAACAACATCTGGATTATCGACCCTCATTACGATGAGAGCCGACCAACCCTGCTGCTCAATGCCCATATCGATACCGTGAAGCCTGTGGCTTCGTGGACACGCAACCCGTTTTCACCGGATATAGAAGATGGTGTACTTTACGGTTTGGGCAGCAACGATTGTGGCGGCGGACTCTGTTCGCTCCTCCAAATATTCAGAATGCTGACCGCAAAGCCTCAGCAGTATAATCTTATCTATCTGGCATCTGCCGAAGAAGAGGTGTCGGGAAAGGATGGCATCAGCCGTGCCTTGCCATTACTTCCTCATATTGACCTTGCCATCGTAGGTGAACCTACCGGCATGAACCCTGCTGTTGCAGAAAAGGGACTGATGGTACTGGATGTGATTGCTCATGGCAAGAGCGGTCATGCTGCCCGCAACGAGGGAGTGAATGCCATCTACGAAGCGCTGGATGATATGCGATGGATTCGTGACTATAAGTTTGAGAAGGTGAGCGAGTTCCTGGGACCTACCAAGATGACGCTTACCGTAGTGAATGCCGGAACCCAGCATAATGTGATTCCGGATAAGTGTACGATGCTTGTAGACATCCGCACCAACGAGTTCTATGACAACGAGGAGGTTTACAAGTTTATCTGCCAACATCTGAAAAGCGAGGTCAAGGCTCACAGTTTCCGTCTGAAGTCATCCCGCATCGACCCGGCGCATCCTCTTATCAGGAAATGTGTAGCCATGGGGATGAAGCCTTTCGGCAGTCCAACCTTGAGCGACCAGGCTCTGATGCACTTCCCTTCGTTCAAACTGGGCCCTGGCGAATCTTCCCGCTCCCATTCTGCCGATGAATTCATCAAGATAAGCGAAATAGCTGATGCTATCGCCAAATACAAAGAGCTCTTAGATGGCGCTGCCATCTAAGAGCTCTGCTCGATTCATCTATTACACCTTATTATATATATATGTTTACCTGAAGAATTACTTCACTACCTGTTCAGTAGAGGCATTCTTGCCGTTGATAGGAGTACCGGCAGTACCATTGTTTACAAAGAACTTTGCCTTGAGATATGCCGTAGGAATCTGAACCTTATACCAACCTGTCTTACCATTATGAGAAGCAGATGCATCGAAAGTCATCTTAACACCTGGCCATGCAGCAGAAGAGGTTGTGCCATTATAGAAATAGCAATAAACATTCTCCCAGTTGGAAGCGTTATCGAAGTAAACATACTCTGGATCAACGATCTCATCTTCATGTACCTTGGTCACAGTAGTGCTGTATGTTCCGTCAACATAGTAGCCGTGGTTGACAAACTCCACGTCAGCAGTTATCTTATTTCCATTACCATCCAAGAAAATGATTTGAGTAGGAGCACTTGTCTCGGTGCCATCATAAGTCCACTTGAAGACATTCTTTCCAGAAACACTCTTACCTACAAGAGGCAACTTTTTATTGATAGCATCATTCCATGCACCAGCATACTTAATTACAGGATTAACCTTGCCATTCCATACATATACGGCTGCTGCCGCATTAGTTGTCTCCAAGAAACAGGAAATTTCGTCAGCCTTGCCCAAGGCTGGAACGTAAGCCTTCACTTTCTTGTAAGTTACCGAACCTGTTTCTGTCTTGCCTTCCTTGTCAGTTGCACCCCAAGTGATAGTAACATTCTTACCATAGGCAACATCAGCACCTACAGTAAACTGCTTGGCTGCAGTAAAATCCTGCTTAGCACCATCATTCACCTGAATCCAGGCAGAAACAGCATTCAAAGGAGTAGCAGTCACAGTAAGCGTCTCATCAGAGAAGGCTGTACCATCAGCTGGATTGAAAGCAACCTCAGGAGTCAGCACGATAGGACCAGCATTATAGATGACAGCAATACCTGACTCGCCAACATGACCAGAGATTGTAGAAGCATTGACGGTGAAAGCACCACCGCCTACCATATCCTTATAAGTACCAGACTTGAGCCACTTGCCGTCGCCAGCACCATTGGCTACAGTCACGTCACGGTCAGAACCACTTCCCAATACGATAATAGCACCACTCTTACGAACCTGGGCACAAACGCCATTACCTTTTACATAAAAGTTTGGCTCGCCAGCACAAACGTTGTGCATGTGGTTTACCTGAGCCACTTCAGCATCTTTGAAGTGAACGCTTCCCTTATCACCAAATTTGATATCATTCTTTGCCTTCTGAGCAGGACGGGAGAAATAAAGAGCTGTAGCACCATTATTTCCTGCTACAACTGCATAAGCACGGTCGATAACATTCTGGCTTTTATTCTTTGACTCACCACCATCGTTGGCATAAGTATCATGGCTTTCACCCCAATAAACCAACTTTTCTGTCTTTGCATTTCTCTGATTGAAATTACCTACAGACTCGTTGATAGAACCACCGGCAAAAGAATTGGCAAAACCATTACCATAACCATTATCGGTAATACTCATGTAGGTTTGATACTCTGGGAAAAGGACATTATCATTACCACCAGTACTGTCAAGGATCTCACCATAGTTGTACATCTCCTGATCCACCACATTCTGCATAAAAGAGTCACCCTCAGAAGGCAAACCAATGTGCTTGATAGCATCCCAACGTACACCATCCACACCACAGGCCTTCAAATCCTGGATGTATTGTTTGATGATGGCTTGCACAGTAGGATTGTTGGTATCGAGGTCCCACATTCCAATCATACCAAATGTAACCTGATGGCGGTCATTCCAGTTACCCACACCAAATCGTTCATGATAAAGACTCGCGTCCTTCAAGCGTTCAGCCACGTTAGGATGGTCGGTATGGTTGGCTACCACATCCACAATCACCTTGACACCATACTCATGAGCCTTAGCACAGAGAGCCTTCAGGTCAGCTTCAGTTCCAAGACCGTTACCTATCTTAAAGTCGTATGGACGATAAACATCATACCAGACGGATCCTTTACCTGCTCTTTCGTGAACAGGAGAAGTCTGAACGGCAGTAAAGCCTGCCTTGGCGATATTAGGAATTTCTTCCTGGATATCTGCCAACGTCCAGTCGAAACAATGAAGGATGACACCATCCTGAATATTGTCTTTAAGACCATATTTGTTGTCTGCAAAGATGTTGGATGCCATGGTGAACAGCATCACCAACATCAGAAGACCATAATTGATTGTCTTTTTCATATTCTGCTATTATTTTCTGATGATTACTTTCTTACCATTATGAATATAGAGTCCTGGCTGAGCAGGCTTGCTGATACGGACACCTGTGATAGAATACCAGGCATCATCGGTTGTCTTCTTCACAGCTGTGATGGTAGTATTCTCTATGGCTGTAACAACCTTACCGTTTACATAAACCGTTTCTCCCTGAAGAGTTGAACCTGCTTCGCCATTATTGATGACGAAACAACCTGTAAGGAAATCAGCAGGAACCTCCAAAGAATAATAGCCTTTCTTGCCGTTATACTCAGTCTCTTCGTCGAGCTGCATCTTCACGCCAGGCCATTCTACAGAAGCCTCAGTTCCGTTATAAATATAGCAATATACATTCTTCAGGTTCTCTATTGTATTATCAAAGAACACCTTTACCTTGCCTGCAGGAGCAGTCTCAATGGTCTTGGTATATTTACCTTCTACGTAATAACCATAATTCTTGAATTCCTGATCACCGCCATTCAGCTTCTGCTCACCATCATGAGTAAAAATCACACCAGTAGGAATTTCAGTACCAGCTGTATATGTCCATTTAAAGACATTCTTGCCATCTTTAGTTCCCATCTTGGTCATGGCATCTCCAGGCCAAGCAGCAGTAGTAAACTGTTTAACCTTGTCATTCCAGGCCCAAATCTTGGCATTGTCATAACTTGTTTCCAAGAACACGGAGATTTCATTTTCCGTTACCACTGGTGTATAGTCTGCCGCAAGTGCTGAAACTGGAGCCATGAAGGTCATGCTCAGCAGCAATACCAGTGTACAAATCAACGTATAAAATTTCTGCATAAACAAAATGTATTAAGTTTGAATTATAAGATTTCGTCGGCAAAAATAAGAATACTTTTTGAAAAACAGATGAAGAAAAGTTGAATAAATAGCATAAAAAAAAGACAATCGTTTGCACTGAGTGTGGGGCTTACATGCGAAACTTGAATGCATACTTTTGCACGCAAGCGTATGCAGCAGATTACTCAAGTGGCTCAATCAGACTACTCAAGTGGCTCAATCAGCGAGTACAGCCGACTGCGTAACCCGATGCAGTCGAATCCTTAACCCGACGCAGTCATATCTGCAACCCGATACAATCGAATCCTTAACCCGATGCAGTCGAATCCTTAACCCAACGCAGCCATATCTGTAACCCGACGCAGCCACATCAGTTGGTAAACGGAAGTACATCGTTTGTTTACCTCATTTGAGTGCTCAATAACTACCAGGGAGAATTACCTTTTTTTGATGACTATCAGGGCTAATAATAGCTACCATCAGGGAGAATCATGGTTCTTCAGAATATGCCCGAATAACTACCAGGGAGAATCTTAAAAATACAAGATACTGAATATCAAACAGTTAATAGCAAATTTTTCTACCCTACACTATACCAAGTATATTATATATATACATTTACATCTTTTACACTATACGTAATACGGGAGGAAAAAGATTTTTTTTCCGAAAAATTCTGCCAAAATCTTCAGAATAGCTTAAAATGAGCGATTTATGAGTGTTCCTCCTCAATAGAGGTAATGACTTGGCAATAGTTTTAACTTCTACATTCTACATAAGTTTGCCTTGCTTGCCAAACAACTCTTTTCGGATGCAAAATTAAATCTAAAATCTGAAAAACGACACTTTTTGCTTTGTTTTTATAGATTATTAATTTTGGGTTGGAAGTGTGCTTATTCTAAATATAGCAACACATTGTCTATGCAGCATATATAAATTTCATATACGGCATTAAAAGTAAGAGAAATGTTAAATGTCGTCCTCATTCCTACAATACAAAGCAAAACGTTCTCGTTTATGGATTGTTTTTCGTACTTTTGAAAGTTATAGAAAGATAATGTAGCTTAGAAAGGTAAAATATGGACAACAAAGTATTTCTTTTAGGATTATTTCTGCTTTCAGTTGCTAACGTGAAAGCTCAAACTCAGACGCAGAATGATTCGCTCACAATGGAGAACATGATGCACAACCTTCCCGAAATAATGGTCAAAGGTTCGCGCCCTATCGTCAAGGCTGAGCGAGGTATGTTATCCTATAACATGCCGTTACTTATGAAGCAACTACCTGCCGACAATGCCTATGAGGCTCTCACACGTATTCCTGGTGTTAGTGATACCGATGGTGGCATCAAGTTTTCCGGAAACGAGGTGACGCTTATCATCAACGGACAGGCGACCACTTTAACGCAAGAACAGCTTGCAGACAGATTGAAAGCGATGCCTGCTGCACAGTTGGCTAAAGCAGAGGTGATGCTTGCTGCTCCTGCACGTTATCATGTTCGTGGCATGGCTATAAATATCGTCACGAAAGATTATGCAGGGAAAAATCAGTTGTCGGGACAGATAAATGGAGGATTACAGCAAAACAAATATTCCAGAGAGTTTGGAGATTTCTATCTTTCCATGCAGAGGGGCAAATTTGGAATGGATGCACAATATCAATTTATTGACGGCAATTCATATGGTGAATCTTCACGCATAGCCAACCATCCATTGGATAACGGGCGTATTCACTACAACGATGAAACGTGGCAGAAATCATTTGGTATTGCTCATGACTACCGACTTGGTATGAATTATGCATTTAGCAAGAACCATCGACTTGACATTGCCTATACGGGAAAATGGCAAAAGTCTTGCTCCAACAATCACACTACAGGTTCAAGTGTAAGCGGAATGCATTACGACACTCATGTGTATCTGCACAATGTTGATGTAAACTACTCACTTCCTTTTGGACTTAACATTAGTGGTTCGTACACTAACTATCGTACCCCTCAACAACAAAAACTTGACGGTACGATGTATGCAGATGAAAATACGACAGAAACGGAACGCAACCTTACAAGTGGCAGTGAACAGACTATCAGCAAATGGATGTTCGCAGCCGACCAAAACCATTCTTTTACACATGGTTGGGGATTGTCGTATGGTGTAAAGGGACAATTCACAAGCAACAAGAGTTATCAGAACACCATCGACAAAGAGGGTAACATTCTGCCTAATGCAACAAGCAGTGTGGACATCAACGAACGTATTTGGAATATATACGCAGGTTTCAGCAAACAGATAAACAAGGCAATTAGTCTTGAAGTATCCGCAGCAGCCGAACAATACCATTCACCGATATGGGACAAATGGCGCATATATCCGTCACTCAATGCCCTGTGGAATATCAACGAGAACCATTTACTCAACTTGTCATTCAGTTCCAATTCTGAATTTCCGAGCTATTGGTCAACAATGAGCAGTGTATTTTACTCATCGGCATATACCGAGATACATGGCAATCCTGATTTGAAACCATACTCTTATTACAATGTCAACCTTATGTGGCAGATTAAAAGACGTTATACGCTGATGGCTTTTGCAAGTCTGAAACCTGATTATTCTGTGCAGTTACCGTACCAACCAACAGACCGTATGGCGGTAATATTGAAGGAAACCAACTTCAACTATGAGAATAGCTTTGGATTGCAAGCCTCTGCAATATTCGGTGCTGGCAAATGGCTCAACGGTAATGTGTTTGCTGTAGGAATCTATAAACATGCCAAAAGTGACCATTTCTTCGATTTGCCATTCAACCGCAAGAAGCTGACAGCAGCACTTGGAGGTACTGCATCTATAAAACTTTGCAGCACACAAGACTTGCGCCTTATACTCAACCCTTTCTTTCAGTCAAAAGTAATACAAGGTGTTTATGATGTAAGTCCTATCTTTAGAATGAATGCCAAGTTACAATGGACTTCACATGATGGGAAATGGGGATTGCGCATCAATGGCAGCAACATCTTCAACAACAAGGCAGACACTCGTTCCGTACAAGGTAATCAAGATTACCGTATGACAATTAACAACAATTGGGCTACTGCCACTTTTGCTGTTATATATAAGTTCGGTGGTTACAAGGAAAAGAAAGTAAAGGCAGTTGATACATCAAGAATGGGACACTAAGCCGCATGATATGAAACAAAAACTAATTGGTAGAATAAGTATGGATAACATCCATGAGCTATGCTTTCTCACTCAAGGCAAGGAAAATAATCATCGTAAGGAAGAACTGTACCAGCTTACTTTTGATGAGGATGACCGTGTGGCGTTCAATGCCTTGCATGCCATGTCACATTTCGACTTAGCCAATAATGAATGGCTTTATAGTAAGCATGACGAGCTGATAGACCGAGTGATGAAAGAAGAACATGTTGGGAAGTGCCGTCTAATGCTTAATCTTC
>CAVHWE010000092.1:0-8875 GCA_963639495.1 bacterium
AAGTTCATAGTTTCAACTGTATGAACAGTCTGAATGAGTGGTAGAAAAGATTAATCACTAATCACTACTCACTAATCATTTCTTATACGTTTGCTTGTGTGCAAATACGTCATAACCCATTATCAGGTGGTTATTGCGGTGAGGTCCCACCTCTTCCCATTCCGAACAGAGAAGTTAAGCTCACTTGCGCCGATGGTACTGCAATGCAATGCGGGAGAGTAGGTAGCCGCCTCCTTTCAATTTCAGAAGCCTCGATTACGAAAGTAGTCGGGGCTTTTCTGTTTAATAACACTGGCTATTTAGTATAATTACCCTTGCTATATAATATAATAACCCCTCGCTATTTACCATAATAACGAGGGGCATTTCTGCGATATTCTGAGTGCTTTGTCTACTGCTTGGTGAATTTCAGTTTTTTAGGAATCTTCACCCATTTCCGGTTTCGGGCAATTTTCAGGTTACTTCCTTCTTTCTGCTGCAACTCGTAACTACCATCGGGCAAAGCTATGAGGTCGGCAGTAAGATCTTCGCTCCCGTAATCATTGATAATGGATAGATGAGCGGTCTTTCCTTCTATGTCAGCATCTGTAATCAGCCATTTGCGACTATCACGTCTGTCACCGAAATATCCGGGCATTTCACCGAACAGTTCCTGTCCTGGAACCTTGAGGTTCTTATGGTAGAAGTCTATATTCATATAGACATCATACTCTTTGTTTGTAATCTTCCCCTTGAATAGGGTGCTGTCTGTTTGTGCCATACTAGATATACTAATTAGGCATAATAATGTTGCTAAAATCTTTCTTTTCATCTCTTTTTTCAATTAACTGCGACAAAGTTATTCATTTAAATCAAGAAAACTGCATTTTTTTTAGGATTTTAATAAGATTAATTCGTTTTTTTGCAAATATTTATCTATCTTTGCGGTGTTTATTGATAATTATATATGGAAAAGAAAAGATTATTTCCAGATTACATATTTGAGTCTAGTTGGGAAGTGTGTAATAAAGTTGGTGGTATCTACACCGTTCTTTCAACACGAGCTAAGACTCTTACGGAAAGGTTAAAGGATCAACTAATCTTCATTGGTCCTGATTGCTGGGGAGACAAGGTTAATCCTTATTTCTCTCAAGATGATACGCTTTATGCGGCGTGGAAAACAGAAGCTCTGAAAGAGGGCTTAAAGGTTAAAGTAGGTAGATGGAATATACCGGGAGAGCCAGTTGCTGTTTTAGTAGATTTCAATCCTTACTATGCTCTTAAAGACCAGATCTATGGACAACTATGGCAGGACTATCAGGTTGATAGTCTTCATGCTTATGGTGACTATGACGAAGCATCGATGTTCTCTTATGCTGCCGCTCTGGTAGTAGAGAGTTTCTACAAACATGTCGTTGGAAAAGGCAAGAAAGTTATCTATCATGGAAATGAATGGATGACAGGACTTGGTGTGCTCTATGTGAACAAGCATCTTCCTGAGGTGGCTACTGTGTTCACCACGCATGCTACAAGTATCGGTCGTAGTATTGCCGGTAATAATAAGCCTCTTTACGATTATCTTTTTGCCTATAATGGTGATCAGATGGCGCAGGAACTCAATATGCAAAGCAAGCATTCTATAGAAAAGCAGACTGCTAAGTATGTTGATTGTTTCACAACAGTGAGTGATATTACTGCCAACGAGTGCAAGGAATTGCTCGATAAACCGGTAGATTTCGTTTTGCCTAACGGATTTGACAATAGTTTTGTACCTAAAGCAAGTACCTTTACAAAGAAACGTAAGGAGGCAAGAAAGCGTTTGCTCGATGTAGCCAATGCTTTGATGGGTACAGATTTGGATGATGATACGCTCATCGTTTCTACCAGCGGACGCTACGAGTTCCGCAACAAGGGTATCGATGTCTATATTGAGGCTATGAACCGCTTGCTTCGTGACAACAATTTGAAGAAGAATGTATTGGCATTCATTGACGTACCTGGTTGGGTAGGAGATCCTCGTCAGGATCTGTTGGATCGTCTGAATAGCGGTAAGAAGTTTGACACGCCATTGGAGGTTCCGGAGATTACCCATTGGTTGCATAATATGAGTCATGATAATGTATTGGGTATGCTGAAGTACTTCAACATGCATAATAATAAGGAAGACAAGGTGAAACTGATATTCTTACCTTGCTACTTGACAGGCGATGATGGCATTATCAACAAGAGCTACTATGATGTAGTGTTGGGCAATGACCTCTGTATCTATCCTTCTTATTATGAACCATGGGGATATACTCCATTGGAGGCTGTTGCGTTCAAGGTGCCTTGTATCACCACCGATTTGGCTGGCTTCGGTCTTTGGGCTAACTCAGAGAAGGGAAGTTACAGTGAGATAGAGGATGGTGTGAAGGTTATCAAGCGTACCGACTATAATTATTCTGAGGTAGCTGATGCTATCAAGGATACCGTAGCTAAGTACTCGGGATTCACCAAGACACAGGTGAACAAGTGTCGTAAAAATGCTGAGATTCTTTCAGAAAAAGCATTGTGGAAACACTTTATCGAGTATTATTATGATGCTTATGACCTTGCCCTGCGCAAGGCTGAAGTTCGTATGAAGAAATAATAATCTCTCTCTTGATGGCGTAAGCCATAAAACAAATATTTGGATTCTGCAAGAATCACTATGTTTGCAAGATAGAAAATATACATCTTAAAAATAAAACAAAATGAAAATTAAGGCAGACTATGCTAATGCTCCTCAATGGAAGGAGACAACCATTAAATCAAGCCTTCCTAAGGAGTTGAAGTGCTTGGATGAAATCGCTCACAATATGTGGTGGGCATGGAATTATGAAGGTCGTGACTTGTTCAAGAGTCTTGATCCAGACTTGTACGAGAAGTGTAATGCTAACCCTGTATTGCTCTTGGAACGTTTGAGCTACGACCGCAAGGAGGCTATTGTTAAGGATAAGGAGACAATGGCTAAGGTGAAGAACGTCTATAAGATGTTCCGTGCGTACATGGATGTGAAGCCTAATGCTAAGCGCCCTTCAGTTGCTTACTTCTGCATGGAGTATGGTATTAACCAGGTGGTTAAAATCTACTCTGGTGGTCTTGGTATGCTTGCTGGTGACTACTTGAAGGAGGCATCTGACAGCAACGTGGATATGTGTGCCGTTGGTTTCCTCTACAGATATGGTTACTTCAAGCAGTCTTTGAGCATGGATGGTCAGCAGATTGCTAACTATGACGCTCAGAACTTCAACTCTCTCCCTATCGAGCGAGTATATGATGAGAATGGTAACCCATTGGTAGTTGATGTGCCTTACACAAACTATCAGGTACATGCATACGTATGGCAGATGAACGTAGGTCGTATCAAGTTGTATCTCCTGGATACAGATAATGATATGAACTCTGAGTTCGACCGTCCTATCACTCACTCTCTCTATGGTGGTGACTGGGAGAATCGCTTGAAGCAGGAGATTCTGCTCGGTATCGGTGGTATGCTCGCATTGAAGAAGATGGGTATCAAGAAGGATATCTATCACTGCAATGAGGGGCATGCAGCTCTCTGCAACTTGCAGCGTCTCTGCGACTACATCGAGGAGGATGGCTTGAACTTCAACCAGGCTCTCGAGTTGGTTCGCGCTTCTTCTCTCTATACTGTTCATACTCCAGTGCCAGCTGGTCATGACTACTTCGACGAGGCTCTCTTCGGCAAGTACATGGGTGGCTATCCACAGCGCCTTGGCATCTCTTGGGATGAGTTCATCGGTATGGGTCGTGAAAATGCAGATGATCACAACGAGCGTTTCTGCCTCTCTACATTCGCATGCAACACTTGCCAGGAGGTTAATGGTGTAAGTAAGCTTCACGGTTGGGTAAGCCAGCAGATGTTCGCTAATATCTGGAAGGGTTACTTCCCAGAGGAAAACCACGTAGGTTATGTAACCAATGGTGTTCACTTCCCAACTTGGACAGCAACAGAGTGGCGTAAGCTCTACGATACATATTTCGACAAGAACTTCATGAACGACCAGAGCAACGAGGAAATCTGGCATGCCATCTACAATGTTTCAGATGCAGAAATCTGGAATACCCGTATGGCATTGAAGAAGAAGCTCGTAGCTTATATCCGTGAGAAGTTCACCCAGACATGGTTGAAGAACCAAGGTGATCCTGCTCGTGTAGTATCTTTGCTCGAGCGTATCAACCCTAACGCTTTGATGATTGGTTTCTGCCGTCGTTTCGCTACATACAAGCGTGCTCACCTGCTCTTCACCGACTTGGATCGCTTGTCTAAGATCGTTAACGATCCTGAGCACCCAGTATTGTTCTTCTTCTCAGGTAAGGCTCACCCAGCTGATGGTGCAGGTCAGGGCTTGATCAAGCGAATCTTCGAGATTAGCCAGCGTCCAGAGTTCCTCGGTAAGATTATCTTCTTGGAGGACTACGATATGACTTTGGCTCGCCGTCTGGTTTCAGGTGTTGATATCTGGATGAATACTCCTACACGTCCATTGGAGGCTTCTGGTACATCTGGCGAGAAGGCTGAGATGAATGGTGTTGTCAACCTCTCTGTACTTGATGGTTGGTGGGTAGAAGGTTACCGCGAGGGTGCTGGTTGGGCTCTTCCTGAGAAGCGTACATACCAGAACCAGGGTTACCAGGATCAGCTTGATGCTGCTACTATCTACAACCTCTTGGAGAACGACATCATCCCTATGTATTACAACAAGAATAAGGAAGGCTTCAGCAAGGAGTGGATCCAGGTAGTAAAGAACTCTATTGCTACTATCGCTCCTCACTATACAATGAAGCGCCAGTTGGATGACTACTATGATAAGTTCTACAATAAGCAGGCTGCCCGTTTCAAGAAGTTGAGCGCTAACGACAATGCACTTGCTAAGGAGATTGCACTCTGGAAGGAGAGCGTTGCAGAGCGTTGGGATGGTATCCACGTCGTATCTAAGGACGACTGCATGCTGATGGCTGCTGAGACTGGTCAGAAGATCAAGGTTCAGTATGTTATCGATGAGCAGGGCTTGAACGATGCTGTTGGCTTGGAACTTGTTGTATTGAAGGAGCAGCCAGAGGATGGCAAGCAGATTTATGCTGTTTATCCATTCAAGATGGTTGGTCACGAGGGTAACAACTTTACATTCGAGGCTGAGATTGAGCCAATCAATGCTGGTTCATTCAAGACAGGCGTACGTATGTATCCTAAGAATGATAAGTTGCCACACCGTCAGGACTTCTGCTACGTGAAGTGGTTGAACTAATATAATAGCGACATTGTCACATTATAAATATATGAATCCTGTATCTCTTTTGGGGATACAGGATTTTTTTGTTTGAAATCGAACTATGAACAGTGTTATTGTAGTTGTGAAAAGTGAATTGTGAATGTAGATTAGAAACTGGGGAAGAATGGAATCATAAAAAAGGAGTCTTCCTTTTTAAAAAGAAAGACTCCTTGTAAACTTGTATGATGATATTTCCTTATACCAGATACTGGGAAGAGATACTCTCGTTATCCTCAACACGGCGAATGGTTTCAGCAAACATATCTGCAATAGAAATCTGCTTAACCTTTGCGCAACGCTTGGTGTAAGGGATGGAATCAGTGAATACTATCTCCTCAAGAGCTGAATCCTGAACACGCTCAGATGCAGGACCACTCATCACGCAGTGAGATGCACATGCACGAACAGTCTTTGCACCAGCCTGCTTCATGATGTCGGCAGCCTTAGTGATAGTACCGGCTGTATCGACCATATCATCAATGATGACAACATTCTTGTCTTTTACATCACCGATAATCTGCATGCTTGCTACTACATTGGCGCGAGCACGGGTCTTGTTGCAGAGCACGAGAGGGCAGCCGAAGTACTTAGCATAAGTGTTGGCACGCTTTGAACCACCAACGTCTGGAGAAGCAATGACCATATCCTTGAGGCGTAAGCTCTGCAGGTATGGCAAAATAACGCCAGATGCATAGAGGTGATCTACAGGAACATCAAAGAAGCCCTGAATCTGGTCGGCATGGAGATCCATGGTGATGAGGCGGTCGATACCGGCAACGCTGAGCAAGTCGGCTACCAACTTAGCACCGATGCTGACACGTGGTTTGTCCTTACGATCCTGACGAGCCCATCCGAAGTATGGAACAACAGCAATAATATTGCGGGCAGAAGCACGCTTTGCTGCGTCAATCATCAGGAGCAACTCCATCAAGTTGTCTGAATTAGGGAATGTGCTCTGTACGAGGAAAACATCGCGTCCGCGGATAGACTCCTCGAAAGATACGCCAAATTCACCATCAGAGAACTTGGTTACAACCAAATTACCCAGTGGGCAACCTAAACTAGCGCAGATTTTTTCTGCAAGGTATCTCGAGTTAGTACCAGAGAATACCAAAAAAGAGTTTTTGTCACTCATTTCTATTAGTGTTTATGTGTATTAATAGTTATTTTTATCTGTTTTCATGTAGGGGGATGAATCTTTTTTCGGGAACCTCAGTATTAGCTGATAGCCTTTCTCAATTTCTCGAAGTGAAGAATCAACTCTTTGAAATCGCGCTCGTTGTGAATGTCGAAACGGTTCCAGAGATCTCCACAGATTACTACTCCTCCAAATCCGAGTTCCTTGGCAATCTTGAGATTTTCCAGACTCATGCCTCCCAAGGCGTATACCTTCTTGTCTATGAGTCCTGCCTTGGCTGCATTCTCAAGCTGCTGCAGATTGAAGGAAGACCTTTCATCTTTAAACTCAATACAGTCGAAGATGTTTTTCAGAAACACATAGTTTGATTTCTTCTTCATCTCTTTCAGCATCGAGAAATCTGTGCAGGTGCGACTGAACTTGCCTTTGTATCCATCCGGTACCGGTGCTAGCGGATCGTCTATATGGATTCCTGCTAAATCATATTCCTGTTTGAGGTAATAATGATCATGAACAGTAATCTTGCGAAGATAGTCTTCAGGCAGTAACGTGAGCAGTCGCTCAGCATACATTGGTGACGAACCTGGCTTGAAAAGATGCAGGTTGTCCATGCCCTCGTCGAACAGCGAGGATAGTATTTTATCTTCTTCCACAAAGAATGTGGACTTGGTCATTATCGCTAATTTCATCGTCAAAATGATTTTTATGATGCAAAAGTATTAAAAAAAACGCAAACTAGCAATTATATTCGGGATAAAAAGCTATCTTTGCACCATAAAATTAATATTTATCAAGTTATGCAAGTAAATTTAGCAAATTTTAATGAGATTCATCGACCAATTTACGTTTTAGAGGAAGAACGTTTGCGACACAATCTGTCGCTCATCAAGAGTGTGGCTGAGCGTGCCGATATGGAAATTATTCTAGCTTTTAAGGCTTATGCTCTTTGGAAGACATTTCCGATTTTCAGAGAGTATATTTCTTCGACCACGGCCAGCTCTCTTAGCGAGGCAAAACTGGCGTATCATGAATTTGGCAGTAAGGCGCATACTTTTTCGCCGGCTTATACCGATTATGAGATTGATGAGATAGCTCAATGCTCAAGTCATCTTACTTTCAACTCGCTTACGCAATATGAGCGATATCATGAACGGGTTCGTAGGGCAAATTCTGGCATCAGACTGGGATTGAGAGTAAATCCGGAATATTCTGAAGTCGGAACATTGCTGTATAATCCGTGTGCACCTGGAACCCGATTCGGTGTATCGGCAGATAAATTGCCTCAAACTTTGCCTTCAGATATAGAAGGATTCCATTGTCATTGTCACTGCGAGAGTGGGGCGGATGTCTTTGAACGTACGTTAGCTCATATCGAAGAGAAATTCTCTCCTTGGTTTCCGCAGCTGAAATGGATCAATTTCGGTGGAGGTCATCTGATGACCAGGAAGGATTATGATGTGGAACACCTTATTAATATAATAAAGGGATTTCATCAGCGTTATCCTCATCTTAAAATTATCATGGAACCTGGTAGTGCCTTTGGGTGGCAGACCGGGCCGCTTGTAACTCAAGTAGTAGATGTGGTTGAAGATAAAGGTATCAGGACAGCTATCATAAATGCCAGTTTTACCTGTCATATGCCCGACTGTCTGGAGATGCCGTATATGCCAGCTGTCAGAAATGCAGAAACCCTGGAGGTCGATGATCCGACGAAGGCTCCTGAGGGCGCACATATATATAGAATAGGTGGCAACAGTTGTCTGAGTGGAGATTTTATGGGCTTCTGGAAATTTGACCATGAATTGCAAATAGGCGAGAATGTTATTTTCGAAGATATGCTGCATTACACTACGGTAAAGACAAATACCTTTAATGGAATCACTCATCCATCAATAGGAATCGTACATTTAGATGGAAAATTGGAAACTCTAAGAGATTTCAGCTACGAAGATTATCGCAGTAGGATGGATTAGTATAATTTCCATTTTCCCGATTTTTCTGCCGGATGAGTTTAAAAATCGGCAAAATAAGGCTTAAAATGTGTGTTTTGCTCACTAAAAAGGGCAAAATGCACATTTTTTTTCAAAAAAATCGAAGAAAAGTTTGGTAATTCAGAAAAAAGTAGTACCTTTGCACTCGCATTCAGAGGAACGCTCCTAAGTAATAGGAAAAACTGCGGAAATAGCTCAGTTGGTAGAGCACAACCTTGCCAAGGTTGGGGTCGCGGGTCCGAGTCCCGTTTTCCGCTCATATTTTGATATCTTTGAGATAGGATATTGAAATCGGGCCCAAGTGGCGGAATTGGTAGACGCGCACGTTTCAGGTGCGTGTGTTTCACAACGTGCAGGTTCGAGTCCTGTCTTGGGCACAATGATTAATTGCTTAATGTTGGAGAGGTGGCGGAATTGGTAGACGCGCTACTTTGAGGGGGTAGTGACAATTG